>JAGBEV010000054.1 GCA_017936785.1 Lachnospiraceae bacterium
AGCAAGCACAATGAGAAAGTGGCTGAGGTGGAAGTACCTGTTGCTGGGAGGAGGCGTTACCTTCTGGATTTATATGCTGAGACCGATATTTTCAAGATTTTTCCTGTTCTGGATAAACGGAGCTGTAAATGGATATACAGCATATGTACTGTCTGCTGTTATCACCATAGGAACAGCATATGGTCTGTGCAGAAAAATGAGGGATAAAGATAATATAAAAAAGGAAAACGGGAGGGCAGCGTGGATAAGAAGGGAAATCATTCGGTTGTTTCAAATGTCGGCAGGCTGTGGGGTTATGATATTTTTTATAAACCTCAACAGAATGTATGATTTCTTCCTGCGGGCTTTTTTGGGATGGTAAAGATTATGGTGTAAACTAAAGAATTGATAATATGCCAATAATAAAAGGATGCAATAGTATAAAATGAAGAGTGTGATTAGGAAATGGAAGAAAATTTCGGAGAAAAGAAGTCCTTACCGATTTGTCATAAAACTAATACTGCTGGCATTGTGTGGATATCTGATGATACAGGTGTCTATAGAGGCTAAACGGATTGAGGAAAAAGATTATCTTCCCGATATGCAGACAACAATGGATTATTTAAATAAATATGTGCGTTATAGATATAACCATGACTGGGACAAATTAGGTCATGATTTGCGGCAAGGAGAGAGGTTAAGTTATGAAATATTGTTAAAAAGGGATAAGCGTATAGTGGAAATCTTGTTCTATAAGAGTGTTGGAAAATTTGGAAGGGAGTTTTTCGGCTTTATGTTTCCCGCAGGAGAATATAAATACCTCATATGGGAAACAGTTGATTATGAAGATCAGGAACTAACCATCAGAATTGCCTATAATGGTGATTCTCATATTAGTTTTAGTTTTGGAAAAGATGAGTCTTATGATATATTTGATATCCAATATGAAAACGGCACATATATTCCGAATCCGGAGCTTGAAGAGCAGACAGGAATAACAACTGAAGAGGCTGTGGCATGGGCAGAAGATATCAGGCATATATTCGAGGAAGAAGTAGAACGGATGCATGTCTATGAGGTCAACAAGTCCAGAAAGACCAGAGGACGGATTGCGAACATTGGACTGTTTATTTTCCTCTGCTATATGGCGTTGAAATGGAGGGCAGCCAGGAAAAAAGTAAAAACAGAAAGTAAACCCATGGAACAATGTGTGGGAGAGATAACAGCAAACACAATAAGAAAATGGCTGAGATGGCAGTATCTGCTGCTGGGAGGAGGCGTTACCTTCTGGATTTATATGCTGAGACCGATATTTTCAAGATTCTTCCTGTTCTGGATAAATGGAACTGTAAATGGATATACAGCATATGCAATGTCTGTTGTTGTTACTCTGACAGCAACATATGCTTTGTGCAGAAAAATGAAGGAAAGAGACGATATAAAGAAAGAAAATGGAAAGTCAGCATGGATAAGAAGGGAAATCATTCGGTTGTTTCAAATATCGGCAGGCTGTGGGGTTATGATATTTTTTATAAACTTAAGCAGAATGTACGATTTCTTCCTGCGGGCATTTTTGAGGTCCTAAATTCGGGTCCTGTTTACTTTACCAGATTATAAAAAAATATAAAGTTTTTGAAAATTGGGGATTGACAATATTTTAACTCTGCTATATACTTCATTACAAGCAAAGGCGCTGAGAATATTCTCAGTGCCTTTTTATTTTGAACAGAGGGATTTTCGGTTCAAAACAAATTTGGAATGTAAGGTTTTTGTTGCCACAAAAGAGTGGAAAGTGGGAGCAGGGACTTTACATTTTTTTATTGAGGAGGAATGATTATGACAGAAGAAATTATGAGCGCCGTAAGCGGCGAAGTGTTCGGCGTCTGGTTTTTGATCGGAGCCGCACTGGTATTCTGGATGCAGGCAGGATTTGCCATGGTAGAGACCGGCTTTACCAGAGCAAAAAATGCAGGTAACATCCTGATGAAAAACCTGATGGACTTTTGTATCGGTACAGTAGTGTTCATCCTGATTGGCTTTGGATTGTTGTTAGGTGAAGATATGGTTGGGCTGATCGGTAAGCCCGGCTTTGACATCTTTACAAATTATGCGGAATTTGACTGGTCTAATTTCGTATTCAACCTAGTATTCTGTGCAACGACCGCCACTATCGTTTCCGGTGCCATGGCTGAAAGAACAAAATTTTTATCTTATTGTATATACTCCGGTGTGATTTCCGCTTTGATCTATCCTATTGAAGCACATTGGATCTGGGGCGGCGGCTGGTTAGCTCAGTTAGGCTTCCATGATTTTGCAGGCTCCTGTGCAATTCATATGGTTGGTGGTATTTCCGCTTTGATCGGTGCCAAATTGTTAGGACCCCGTATCGGAAAATTCACAAAAGACAAAGATGGTAAAATAACAAAAGTAAATGCATTTCCCGGACATAACCTTCCTATCGGCTGCTTAGGTGTATTTATCTTATGGCTTGGCTGGTACGGATTTAACGGTGCGGCATGTACCAGTGTTGAACAGTTAGGATCTGTATTTGTAACCACCACCATAGCTCCTGCTATTGCAACTGTAGTATGTATGATCTTTACATGGATCAAATATGGTAAACCTGATGTTTCCATGTGCTTAAATGCTTCTTTGGCAGGTTTGGTTGCCATTACTGCACCCTGTGATGTTACAGACGCAGCCGGTGCCATCGTGATCGGCGCTGTTGCAGGTCTTTTGGTAGTATTTGGTGTATGGTTCCTTGATTACAAACTGCATGTTGATGATCCGGTTGGTGCGGTTGCAGTTCACTGCTTAAACGGTATCTGGGGAACCATTGCAGTAGGTTTATTTGCAACAACTTCCGCACCTGGAAATGATACATTTGTAGGTTTGTTCTACGGTGGCGGATTTACATTACTTGGAAAACAGTTAATTGGTTTTGCAGCAGTAGCAGCATGGACAGCTGTTACCATTACCATTGCATTCCTGGTTATCAAAGCAACTGTAGGTTTGAGAGTCAGTGAAGAAGAAGAAATTGTTGGTCTGGATTCCTGCGAACACGGTCTTGCATCTGCATACTCCGGATTCAGTATTATGGATATTTCCAACACTATGACAATGGATGTAAACGAAAATACAAACCTTGGTACAGACAACTACGAAGAAGCATCTAAGGCTCAGAAAGCAGCAGCCGTCAAAGTAGTGGAAACACCTGTTGCTTCTGCAAGCGGAATCTACAAAGTAGTTATTATTGCTAAACTGACCAGATACGAGAAAGTAAAGAAAGCAATGAACGATCTTGGCGTAACTGGTATGACAGTTACTCAGGTAATGGGTTGCGGTGTTCAGAAAGGTGCCGGAGAGATGTATCGTGGTGTAGAAATGGATGCGACTCTCTTACCAAAAGTAAAACTGGAAATCGTTGTCAGCGAGATTCCTGTTGCTACAGTTATTGAAGCTGCTAAGAAAGCCCTTTACACCGGACATATCGGTGATGGCAAGATCTTTGTATACAACGTAGACAAAGTTGTTAAGATCCGTACAGGCGAAGAAGATTTCGCAGCTTTACAGGATGTAGAATAAACATCAATAAGCGTTTATCTAATCCCTTAGTTTAACATATACAAGAGCAGGTCCCGGATGCTTCCACCATCCGGGATCTGTTCCGTTTTAGAATCCTGCCAAAATCTTATCCGGTTCCGGATATTCCACACCAAATGTTTCCACCGTCATAGATTTGATCTTCTGCTCTTCCATAGGTCTGTCAGAATAATCCGTTGCAGTTTCCGCAATTTTATTGACCACATCCATTCCTTCAATGACCTTGCCGAATGCTGCATACTCGCCATCTAAATGAGGAGAAGTCTTGTGCATGATAAAGAACTGGCTTCCTGCAGAATTGGGATGCATAGCCCTTGCCATGGACAGAACTCCTTCGGTATGTTTGAGATCATTTGCCACACCGTTGTGTGCAAATTCTCCTCTGATGGAATAGCCGGGGCCGCCCATGCCTGTTCCGTCGGGACAGCCGCCCTGGATCATAAAACCACGGATTACCCGGTGGAAGATCAGACCGTTATAAAATCCCTGATTGATCAGACTGATAAAATTATTGACGGAAACAGGAGCAATATCCGGATATAATTCTGCCTTCATCACATCTCCGTTTTCCATCGTAATGGTTACAACTGGATTTTGTGCCATTGTATGATTCCTCCTTAAAAAACTTTTAAACTTCCTGTTTATTGTAGCGGAAATGGAGGTCCACGTAAAGAAAAAACCAAGAAATAAAAGGTGCATATAAGGGAACTTGTGTTATACTACAAATATAGGGTACGTGCACGGAAACGAAAAAAGGGGATTTTTGTGCTATTATGTGGAAAAAGGAATGGAATATTAAAATAAATGAAATATGGTACGATTTTTCAGAATGTGTACCGGAAACGGAAATAGATCATTGGAAAGATAACCTGAAAAAGGAATCGGGAGCAGGAAGCCCGGCAGGCGGGACAGCTTTGAAAGAGTGTCCTGACGGAGAGCTAACCGGTAAAAATCCCAATGTGCTTTTGGTAACAGACAGTACAAAACGATGTAAAGAAGCCATGAAGACAGGAGTTCCTTTTCTGCTTTATCTGCACAGTAAAAATCAAGAGGAAAGCTTTGAAGGAATCCCTTTTGCGGTGATGGAACTGAAAGATGTTACCCTGTCTTATGCGGAGAAAATTTTTCAACGCTTTCGAAATATTCCCTGGACTATTCTGGAAACAGACAGATGTATTATCAGGGAAATAACCGAAGATGATCTGGAAGAGCTGTATCAAATTTATGAAGAGCCTTCTATCAGTCTTTATACGGAAAATCTTTATGAAGATCCTCAAAAAGAACGGGCTTATATCAGGGATTATATTGAGCAGGTCTATAAATTCTGCGGATATGGGATATGGGCAGTTATTCATAAGGAAAGCGGACGAATGATCGGAAGGGCAGGACTTGCATGCCGTGAAGGATTTGATACGCCGGAGCTGGGTTATGTGATAGCCGTGCCTTACCAGCGCCGGGGATATGCAGCGGAGGTCTGCAGAGCCATATTGGATTATTCTGCTTCAGAGCTTGGATTTTCACAGATCAGGGTGCTTTTTCATCATGAAAATGTGGCATCCCTCCGATTATGCCAAAAACTGGGATTTCAAAGAGATGGGGAAATGCTCATGGATGGGGAGAACATGCTGCAATATATTTATAAGGGAACAGTGAAGAATGAAGACAAATAAAACAACAGGTAAAGATAAAGGAATACGTAAAAGCCTCTTTGCAGTAACCACATTTTCCCTGTTGGGACTGATGGTGCTGGTGACTTTAAGTGCCATTATGTTTTTTAAATTACAGCTGGATGACGTGGAAGCTGCTGAAATTGATGAAACTTATGAGCAATATGACAGATATTTTGCCCTGATAACCAGCAATGACAGGGCGGATTTCTGGCAGGAGGTTTACGAAGGAGCCAAAGAGGAAGGGGAGGCTTCGGGCAATTATGTGGAACTTTTTGCAGGCGGTCTGGGACCGGAATATTCTGTGGAAGAGCGTATGGAAATAGCAATTGCATCTCGGGTGGACGGAATTATTGTAGAAGGTGAAGACAGCCATACATTGCGCAATGAAATAGAAAAAGCAAAAGAAGAAGGAATTCCTGTAGTAGTTGTCAGTCAGGATATTACAGAAAGTGACCGCATCAGTTTTGTGGGGATCAGCCGCTATGATCTGGGGCAGACTTACGGCAGACAGACCTGCAAGCTGGCAAGGGAAATTTTGGATAACCGCAGTGAGAATGATGGGGCCGGCAACAATAAACTTCAGATCATGGTGCTGATCGGCCAGGAGGCGGAAAGCGACGGACAGAACCTTTTAATGTCAGGGATCAGGGCGGAAATAGCCAGGGATGACATGCTGGAAAATAAAACTACATTAGAGACTTATCCCATAGATGATTCCGGTGCCTTTACTGCAGAAGAATCCATTCGGGATATCTTTATGGGAAAAGAAAATGTTCCGGATATTCTGATCTGCCTGAACGAAATTCATACTACCTGTGCTTATCAGGCTGTTATTGATTACAATAAAGTGGGAATTACCAATATTATCGGCTATTATGATTCGGAAACTATTTTAAACGGAGTGGATAAGGAGATCATCTATTCCACAGTTTCCATGGATACAAGGCAGATGGGGCAATATTGTGCGACAGCGTTGTCTGAATATCTGGATTCCGGATATGTCAGTGAGTATTTTACGGTAGATACTTATGTGGTAAACAAGTCCAATATCAGCGAATATTTGGGAGGGAAGGAATGAAAAAAGCGGGAAATAAATTTTCAAATCTGCCTATCCAGACAAAGCTGGTCATGGTTTACTGCCTTACCACCCTGTTGATCCTTGCAGTTAATATGTTTATGTACCGCAATATCAACGGAATGCTCCACCGTCTGGACCGGATTTATGTCAGCAACATCAATCTGAATCAGTTATCCGATTCTTTAGAACAGGTTCAGAGCAGCTTGAATAACTATCTGAATACTAAGACTACCGATGCCATGGATGGTTATTATAAGGCTTATCAGGACTACACAAGCCAGATTGAAGAATTGTCTGATGAAGTGACCGGAAACGAATCCCAGAGAATGGAACGGAATATCAAACAGATGTCCATGAAGTATCTGGAGCTGACGGATCTGGCAATTGAGGCAAAGCGCGGGCGCAATGTGGAAAAATACAGGACCTATAGTGATGAAGCGGATACGATCTACAAATATATCAGTACCTATATTAACAGCCTCAATAATGAGCAGTTCAAAAGCAATTCTGCCAACTACTCCGTGTTATCCGTATCTCTGCGTTATGTGGAGGTCATAAATACGGTGGTTTTTGTAGCGGTGGCGTTCAGCAACATTCTGCTGGTTATGATGGTAATACGTAATATAACAAAACCTTTGAAATCTTTGTCAGCTGTTGCAGACCAGGTTGCAGGAGGTAATCTGGATGTGGAACTGCTGGAAGTAAGCTCCCAGGATGAGGTAGGTGTAGTAAGCAATGCCTTCAATCAGATGATCGTCAGCATCCGCAATTATATTGAGCGGTTGACCAACAGTATGGAAAATGAGCGGACGCTGAAAGAAAAAGAACTGAAAATGGAAACCCATTTAAAAGATGCCCAGTTAAAATACCTGCAGGCTCAGATCAATCCGCACTTTCTGTTCAATACCCTCAATGCAGGAGCACAGCTTGCCATGATGGAGGATGCGGACCGGACCTATGAATATATTCAGAATATGGCGGATTTCTTCCGGTACAATATCAAAAAGAATCATGACACGGTAACTTTACGGGAAGAACTGGAACTGATAGATAATTACATTTACATTCTCAATGTGCGTTTTTCCGGAGAGATACATTATGAAAAGGATGTGGACATATCTCTGGAAAATCTGACCATTCCTGCAATGATTCTGCAGCCTGTGGTTGAAAACAGTGTCAATTACGGAATTCGGGATATTACATGGGAAGGTAAAATTGAACTTTCCGTGTATCGGGAAGGGAATTATGCCTATATCCGCATTGATGATAACGGCATAGGAATGGAACCGGAAAAAATTCAAAAGATCATGTCTTCCGAATTAAAGGAAGCGGATGTAAACCGGGATTCTAATGGAATCGGACTGGATAATGTGATCGGGCGGCTGAAATTATTTTATGACAGGGATGATGTTTTTGAAATTTCCAGCCCCGGGCGTGACCAGGGAACACAGGTAACGATCCGTATCCCTTTAAAGGAAGAAAAGGAGGCGGCATATGTATAAGATCATGTTAGCAGATGATGAAGGAATCGTAATAGATTCCCTGCGTTTTATCATAGAAAAAGAATTTGGAGACCAATGTCAGATCGAATCGGCAAAAACAGGGAGAAATGTCATAGAGCTGGCAGAACATTTCCGGCCGGACATTGCCTTTATGGATATTCAGATGCCGGGAATCAATGGAATTGAAGCCATGAGGGAAATCCGGCAGAATAACGGCAATACTATTTTTATTGTCATGTCTGCATACGACAAATTTGATTATGCAAAAGAAGCCATCAACCTGGGTGTTTTGGAATATCTCAATAAGCCTGTAGAAAAAAATAAGATCATAGAAGTCTTGAAACGTGCCATGTCCATTATTGACAGGGAAAGAGAGAAACGCAGTCAGGATCTTATGATCAGGGAAAAGATGGAGACCGTTGTGCCCATTATAGAAAATGGTCTGATCTACAGCCTGCTGTTTCAGGAATATTTTGAAGAGGATGTGGAAAATTTCAAGAATCTTTTGGAAATCAAAGATGATTACTGTTACATGGGTGTCCTTGTTTTTGGTGAGAGCCAGATCGGTAACCATATGACCAACATAGTAGGGACCTCGGTGCGGGTGCAGAATCATTATAATGAAGTGCGTGAGATCGTCCGCGGTTATTTTAACTGCATTATGGGTTCTGTAATGGCAAATAAAATAGCAGTGCTCATACCGGTTTCCGAGGAGAGAAATGATTATAATGAACGAATTGCCATGATCGATAAGGCAAGGGAAATGGTGCGCAAGCTCCGCAGCCGTATGGATGTATCTTTCCGGATGGGATTTGGACATACAGGGAGATTGTGTGATGCCATGAAATCCTATAATGAAGCTCTCCGTGCCCTGATCCAGTCAGACGGAAGCGTGGCTCATGTGGATGACATTCCTGTAGGCTGTGATTATGAAGAAAATTATCCTGTAGAAACAGAGCGTGAGATTTTTGAACAGACGGGAAAAGGCAATATAGAACAGCAGCATTCGGCAGTAAACCGGTATTTTGACTGGATGATAGAAAACTATGGAGACTGCGAAACGGATATTATGCTGAAGGTATTGGAGTTTGTGCTCCGTGCTGAAAAGATTGGTTATGAAGGAAGCTCCAGGACCTACCGTTTCCGTTCACGTCAGGATTATCTGCCTACCCTTATGGGAATGAGAGGGGATATGGAACGGCTGAGAGGCTGGTTTGTAGACAAAATGGATGCGGCAGTCCGGGATGTGGCAAATAATAAGGAAGCCCAGTCCAATGGCATCATAGCAAAGGCAAAAGCCTATATTAACACTAATTTCCACAAGGAGATCTCTCTTGATGATGTGTCCAGAGAGGTAGAGATCAGCCCCTATTATTTCAGCAAAATATTTAAGGAAGAAACAGGACAAAACTTTATTGAATATGTCACGGCTATTCGTATGGATAAGGCGAAGGAACTGCTGGAGCAGTCCACCCTTTCCATGAAGGAAATCTGTGCCCAGGTGGGATATTCCGATCCCAATTACTTCAGCAGGACCTTTAAAAAGAATGTTGGAGTGACACCTACGGATTATAAGGAGGGAAAAAATAATGAAAAATGAATTTCCCCATAAACTGTCCAAAAGAAAAGTTGTTCCGGCTTTTTTGTGCATGATGCTGTTAAGCATGCTTATGGCATGTGCAGCTCCCAAACAGGAGGAAACTGCTGAAAAGGCAGATGACGGAAAAATCCAGGTCGGTATTTGTTTTGATTCCTATCTCATAGAGCGTTGGGAAAGGGACAGGGACGTATTTGTGTCTACGGCAAAAGAGCTGGGAGCAGAAGTAAATGTGCAAAATGCAAATGGCGATCCCAAGGAGCAGATTGACCGGATAGAATATCTGATTGAAAAGGAAATGGATGTTATCGTTATTGTATGTATTGATTCTGATGGCCTGACGGAAGTGGTGCAGAAGGCGAAGGATGCGGGGATCATCGTTATTGCATATGACAGGATGATCCATAATGCAGATGTGGATCTGTATATATCCTTTGACAATGAAAAAGTGGGAACCATGATGGGAGAAGCCATGGTGGAAGCGGGAATGTCCAACAAAAAAGTGCTTATGCTGTCAGGACCTACGGCAGATAACAATGTGACCATGGTAAACAGCGGCTTTACACAGGTGATGGAAGATCATGATATAGAAGTGGTAGATATCATGTATGCTGATAACTGGAAACCGGAATATGCTTCGGATTATATTTATGAGCATCCGGAGGTACTGGATGAAGTGGATGGAATTATGTGCGGTAATGACAGTCTTGCTACCCAGGCAGTCAGGGTGCTGGCAGAAAAGAGAAAAGCGGGAAAAATATTGGTCACCGGACAGGATGCGGAATTGGAAGCTTGTCAGAGAATCGTTGAGGGAACCCAGTTGATGACAGTTTATAAGCCGGTAGAAAACCAGGCAAAAGC
Source organism: Lachnospiraceae bacterium (assembly GCA_017936785.1). GTDB lineage: Bacteria > Bacillota > Clostridia > Lachnospirales > Lachnospiraceae > UBA2882. The sequence continues at coordinate 10,291 of JAGBEV010000054.1, forward strand.
CGCAGCGGAATGCGCAATTGCCATGGCGAAAGGAGAACCGGTGGAAGGCATCAACGGAACGGTTTCCGATGGAAGTTATGAAATTCCCAGCATCGTGCTTGAGCCCATTGCCGTGAATGCAGACAATATGGATGCAACGATCATAGAAAGCGGTTTTCATCTCAGGGATGAAGTTTACCTGAATGTAACAGAGCGAAGATAAATAAGACTAGCACAAAATTGTTATTTTGAAAAAAGACAACAAAAAAATGCTGTTTGCGTGTAATTTTGCTCGTGCACGCTATTAAAAAAATACAGAATTTAGCAAACATTTACTATTTGACCTGTGTTATATTGATATCGTAGCAAGGGGGCAGTAAAGTCTCCGAAGGAAAGACTATAATATAATATAAGGGAGGATTTCTAAATGAGAAAGAAATTACTTAGTGCATTACTTAGTGTTGCTATGGTAGCTTCCCTGTTAGTAGGATGTGGCAATGGCGCATCTGAAACAGAAGCACCTGCAGCAGACACAGAAACAGAAGCACCTGCAGATGACGAAGGCAGTGCATCAGGCGGCGGACAGTTGATCGGTGTATCAATGCCCACAAAAGACTTACAGCGTTGGAATCAGGACGGCGAGAACATGAAGGCTGAATTGGAAGCAGCAGGCTACACAGTAGACCTTCAGTTTGCCAGCAACGATATTCCCACACAGGTTTCCCAGATCGAAAACATGATCGCAGGCGGATGTGAATTATTAGTTATCGCTTCCATCGATGGTGATTCCTTAGGAACCGTATTAGAGCAGGCAAAAGAAAAAGATATCGACGTTATCGCTTATGACCGTTTGATCATGAACTCCGATGCAGTTACCTACTATGCAACATTTGATAACTATTTAGTAGGTCAGAAACAGGGTGAATTCATCGTTGAGCAGTTAGACCTTGACAATGCAGCAGGTCCTTTCAACATGGAAATCGTAACAGGTGACCCTGGTGACAACAACGTAAACTTCTTCTATGGCGGCGCTATGGATGTGTTACAGCCTTACATCGACGAGGGCAAATTAGTTGTTAAATCCGGACAGGTAGAAAAAGCAGACGTTGCTACAGCTAACTGGGCAACAGATGCAGCACAGTCCAGATTTGAAGCAATTATCTCTTCTTACTACTCTGATGGAACAAACTTAGACGTAGTACTTGCTTCCAATGACTCTACAGCTCTTGGTGTTGTAAACGCTTTAGAGGCTAACTATACAGGTGAATGGCCTATCGTAACAGGTCAGGACTGTGACGTTGCTAACGTTAAGAACATCATTGCAGGAAAACAGTCCATGTCCATCTTCAAAGATACTCGTACTTTAGCTAGTAAAGTAGTAGAGATGGTTGATGCAATCATGAAAGGTGAAGAAATTGCAGGTCTTGATACAGAGACATATGATAACGGTACAGGCGTTATTCCTTCTTACCTTTGCGAGCCTGTATTCGCTGATGTAAATAACTACAAAGAACTCTTAATTGATTCCGGTTACTACTCAGAAGGCGATTTGCAGTAATTCAAATTTCATAAATGAAATGATGCAGGCGGGATTTATCCCGCCTGCTGAATTCATAAACAGTATTTTTCAACATTCTAAAATTTTTAGCAAAAATTAGATATTGGGAGGGATACAATTGGCGAAAGTATTACTTGAAATGAAAAATATCACCAAAACTTTCCCTGGAGTTAAGGCTCTTGACAACGTTAACTTAAAAGTGGAAGAGGGCGAGATTCACGCTCTCGTAGGTGAGAACGGTGCTGGTAAATCCACACTGATGAATGTTTTAAGCGGTATTTATCCATACGGATCGTATGAAGGCGATATCGTTTATGACGGTGAAATTTGTAAATTCAATAAGATTAAAGACAGCGAAGAAAAAGGTATCGTAATCATCCATCAGGAGCTGGCGCTGATTCCTTATATGACAATCGGTGAAAATATGTTCCTTGGTAATGAACGAGGCAGTAAATTCGCTATTAACTGGAATGAGACTCACGGGCTTTCTGAAAAATATTTAAAGATGGTTGGTTTAAAAGAGTCCTCCAGAACATTGATCAAAGATATTGGTACAGGTAAACAGCAGTTGGTAGAAATTGCAAAAGCCCTTGCCAAAAATGCAAAGCTTCTTATTTTGGATGAACCCACAGCTTCCTTAAATGAGACGGATTCCAAGGCTTTATTGGATCTGCTGTTGAAATTCAAAAAAGAAGGCATGACTTCGATTATTATTTCTCATAAATTAAATGAGATTTCCTATGTAGCAGATAAAATTACGGTTATCCGTGACGGTTCTACCATTGAAACTCTGGACAAAGAGAAGGATGATATTTCTGAGGATCGTATTATCAAAGGCATGGTAGGTCGTGACTTAACTGACCGTTTCCCTAAGAGAACGGAAAAACATATTGGTGACATCAACATGGAGATCAAGGATTGGACAGTATACCATCCGATCTATACCGAGAGGAAGGTTGTTGATAATGTCAGCATGAATGTACGCAAAGGCGAGGTTGTAGGCATTTCCGGTCTGATGGGTGCAGGACGTACCGAGCTTGCCATGAGTGTATTCGGACACAGCTACGGTACCGGCATTTCCGGTAAGGTTTATATTAACGGAAAAGAAGTACATATGAGAAACGTCAGTGAAGCTATTAAAAATAAACTGGCATATGTAACAGAAGACAGAAAAGGAAACGGACTTGTTCTTTCCAATTCCATTAAGATCAATACAACTATGGCAAATCTGGGAGCTGTCAGCAAAAATACAGTAATCAATAAGGATAAGGAATATGCCGTAGCAGTTGATTATAAAGAAAAATTAAGAACAAAATGCCCAAGTGTAGAGCAGAATGTAGGTAACTTATCTGGTGGTAACCAGCAGAAAGTACTCCTTGCAAAATGGATGTTTACAGATCCTGATGTATTGATTTTAGATGAGCCTACCCGTGGTATTGACGTAGGCGCTAAATATGAAATTTACTGTATCATCAATCAATTGGTTGCTGAAGGTAAATCGGTTATCATGATTTCTTCCGAGCTTCCGGAAGTTCTCGGTATGTGTGACCGCATCTATATCATGAACGAAGGAAAGATGGTAGGTGAGGTTTCCGCAGAGGAAGCATCCCAGGAAGTAATCATGTCTCATATTTTGAAATCCAGCAAATAAATAGTAAAGGAGCGTAAATAAAATGGATAAAGCAAAAGTTATGACATTTGTCAAAAAATATACCATGATCATGGTATTGGTTATAGTTACTGCTTTCTTTGGTATTGCTACACAAGGTAAGCTGTTTCTTCCTCAGAATATTACAAACTTAATTTCTCAGAATGCATATGTATTCGTATTGGCAACAGGTATGCTGCTTTGTATCCTGACCGGTGGTAACATCGACCTTTCCGTAGGTAGTGTTGTTTGTTTTGCCGGTGCAGTTGGCGCAACCATGATGGATAAAGGTGTTAATTCCGTAGCTGCAGTTCTTGCAATGCTGGCTGTAGGTCTTGTGATTGGCTGTATTCAGGCTGTATGTATTGCCTACATCCATGTGCCGCCGTTTATTACAACTCTGGCAGGTATGCTTGCCTTCAGAGGTCTTTCCAACGTAGTATTAAACGGTATGACAGTTTCCGTCAAGGATGAAACCTTCCAGAAAGTTTTTGGCGGTGGTGCAAATTGTTATGTCCCTGATGTATTCGGAATGGAAGGATTTAACCTGACATGTATGCTGGTAGGTATTATCGCATGTGTGATCTATATTGCAATGCAGGTTAAGAACCGTGTTACAAGGGTGAAAAAGGGTTATGAAGTTGACTCTTTAGCAGGTATGATTATAAGGACTGTTGTCATCTGTGCAGTAATCTGCCTGTTTTCCTTCAAACTGGCTCAGTACAAGGGTATTCCTACAGCTTTGATCTGGGTATTGATCGTAGTTTTGATCTATGGTTATATTACATCTAAGACAACAATCGGTCGTTACTTCTATGCAGTCGGCGGTAACGAAAAAGCTACCAAGCTTTCCGGTATCAATACAAACAGGGTTTACTTCTTAGCTTATGCTAACATGGGTCTTTTAGCAGGTCTTGCAGGTATTCTTACCATTGCCCGTCTGACAAGTGCTCAGCCTACATATGGTCAGAACTACGAAATGGATGCTATCGGTTCCTGTTTCATCGGTGGTGCTTCCGCATACGGCGGAACCGGTACAGTGCCCGGCGTTATCATCGGTGCTGTATTGATGGGTATCATCAACCTGGGTATGTCCATCATGGGTGTAGACAGTAACTATCAGAGGGTAGTTAAAGGTGTTGTATTGTTATTAGCAGTTATCTTCGATGTAACAACAAAGAAGGAAGGCAAATAATATTTGCTGTTATATACTTAAAAGATATACTCCAATATCTAATTTAGAGGGGTCCCGCATCTTCGCATGCGGGGCCCCTCCAATTTATGAGGTCCAAAAAACTGAATTTATTTTCCCTTTATGTAGCAAACTTGTTTCAACTATGCTAAAATACGGAATGTGGAGAGGTTTGGCATTATGAAGACATCCAATGATTTAACGGTGGGTAAGCCTATCCGGGTAATTCTATTATTTACACTGCCTATTATTGCAGGTAATCTGTTTCAGCAGATGTACAATGTGGTGGATACGGTTATTGTAGGTCACATTTTGGGAGAAGAGGCACTGGCGGCTGTGGGAGCCACATCTGCTTTGTATGGGTTGTTTACCAGCATAGCCGTAGGTATGACCAATGGATTTTCCATTGTAATAGCCAGATATTTTGGAGGCAGGGATCAAAAGCGGATGAGCAGGGCTGTAGGGCATACTATTATATTGTCTTTGGTCATTGCAATGGTCATGACGATCATTGCGGCACTATTTGTAAAACCACTTTTAATTTTTTTGCGGACACCAGAAGAGGTTCTGGAGCAGTCCTATAATTATATTATCATTGTGTTGGCGTTTTTTGTCATAACCATGCTTTTTAATATGTTTTCGGGAATTCTGAGAGGAATCGGAAACAGTTTTATGCCTTTAATATTTCTGATCATCAGTACGGTCTGCAATGTGATACTGGATGTTATCCTGGTAAAATTTGCCGGAATGGGAATCAGGGGAGCCAGTACGGCAACGGTCATTGCCCAGTTGGTTTCGGTTATTTTATGTATTGTTTATATCAGGATGAAATGCCCTGAACTTCATGTGGAAAAGGCTGACTTTAAATGGGAGCATGGTGTTGCCGGAGATCTGTTTACTACAGGGTTGTCCATGGCAATGATGTTTTCCGTTGTATCCATAGGTTCCATTGCGCTGCAGAGTGCCATTAACAGTCTTGGGGCAATTACCATTGCAGCTCATACGGCGGCGCGTAAAATCGGAGAAATGCTCATGATTGCTTTCAGCCCCTTGAGCGTGGCGGCATCTACTTTTTCCGGACAAAACCTGGGAGCCGGCAAAAAGGAACGAATATGGCAGGGAATCAAAGCTGCCTTCCTTATTGCATTTATGATTGCGGCAATGGGCAATGTGCTGATACTTGTGGCGGCAGAGCCACTGGTACGGGCAGTGACAGGAAGTGAAAATCAGGAATTGATCCGCCTGGCGGTTTATTATTTACATATTAATCTGCCCTTCTATTTTGCGCTGGCAATTCTGGTCATATTGAGAAGCGCCCTTCAGGGTCTGAACAGAAAAGCAGTTCCTTTGACGGCAAGTGCCATTGAGCTTATAGGAAAATTTGTAGTTGCAGGAATTCTGGTGCCCAGGATCGGCTATCTGGGTGTCTGTATATCGGAACCGATCATCTGGATTCTGGGAGGCATTGTGGTAGCTGTTGATTTTTACGGAACTATGAAAAAATTTAGAAAAAATGAGGCATAATAAAAATAATACCTTTAGATAAATTTATTTGCAGTATATGAATGGGAAATAAGGAAAAGAATAGAAATGATAAATTAAGATCATATCAGCAAATATGATAATATCAGAAATTGAGGACATATCAGAAAGGAAGAATGAGAAATGGCAGCATTAGCATTAACGGGAAACAATTTTGAAGAGACAATTAAAAATGCGGATGTGGCACTGGTGGATTTTTGGGCAGCATGGTGCGGACCGTGCCAGATGCAGGGACCGGTCGTGGAAGAACTTGCGGAAAAGAGAAAAGATGTAGTAGTCGGCAAGGTAGATGTGGAGAAGGAATCAGATCTTACCGTTAAGTTTCAGGTAAGCAATATTCCGGCACTGGTGTTTTTTAAGAACGGCGAAATGGTTAAAAAGGTGATCGGATTTCATAATCTGGAAGAGATCGAAGAGATTTTAAATAATCTTTAAGATTCATCCTGTAGGATATGTTAATGGGATACTATCTTTTGGCATTGGATGCAGGTAAAAGAAAAGGTCCCGCCAAAGGCGGGACCCCAAGGTGAAAGAATAACAATCAGGATTGTTACTCATCCTGCCAAAATCATAACAAAGAATATGTTAAAATCCTAGAGTGATAGTGCCCACATTTTTTGAACTTTTTTTAGATATTTTCACGAAAACAGTTTTGGAGAGGAATCATATGTTATTCAATTCCCTGAATTATCTGGTGTTTTTTCCCATAGTTGTGCTTTTGTATTTTGCCATACCCGGTAAATACTTAAAGCTGCGCAATTTGTGGCTGTTAGCTGCAAGTTATTTTTTCTATATGAATTGGAATGCAGCCTATGCGCTGCTTTTATTTGGTTCCACTCTTATTACATACCTGGCAGGGCTGGGAATCGGGATGGCTGTAAACAGAAATAAGACCTCTCTGGCAAAATGGATTCTTGGCGGCAGCTTTGTGATCAATCTGGCGATTTTGTTTTTTTATAAATATGCTAATTTTTTTGTAGAGAACTGTAACCGGATTTTGGGACTTGCAGGACGAAAAGAGCAGCTTCCTTTTCTGGATGTGCTTCTCCCTGTAGGCATTTCCTTTTACATTTTTCAGGCATTGGGCTATACCATGGATGTGTACAGAGGCAAAACTCATGCCACGAAAAATCTGTTTCGCTATATGCTGTTCGTTTCTTTCTTCCCCCAGCTTGTGGCAGGACCTATTGAACGAAGCAGCAATCTGTTAGGGCAGTTTGAGGAAGAACATCGGTTTGATGTGGACCGGGTGCGGCAGGGGCTGCTCATTATGCTGTGGGGCTTATTTATGAAAATCGTCATAGCGGATAATATAGCCGTTTATGTGAATGCAGTATATGGCGGTTATATGGGCTATACGGGGGCAGAGATCATACTTGCCACGGTGTTGTTTGCTTTTCAGATCTATTGTGATTTCGGTGGATATTCTTATCTTGCCATCGGCAGTGCCAAAGTATTGGGCTTTACTCTGATGGAAAATTTCCATGCGCCTTATCAGGCAGTCAGTGTAAAGGACTTTTGGAAAAGGTGGCATATTTCCCTGACAGGATGGTTCCGGGATTATCTCTATATTCCTTTAGGCGGCAACCGAAAAGGAAAGCTTCGCAAATATATCAATACTTTTATTGTGTTTTTTGTCAGCGGCATGTGGCATGGGGCAGCATGGTCTTATGTGATATGGGGAGCCTTAAACGGAATTTATCTCATTATAGAGGAAGCTACAGCCGGATTTCGAAAGCGGATTAAGGAAAAACTGCAGGTGGATGAAAGCCGCTTCAGTTACAGGCTGGGATGCGGACTTGTGACATTTGCACTGGTGGATTTTACATGGCTGTTTTTCCGGGCAGAAGGTGTGGGACAGGCATTGGATATTATCAGGCAGACAATAGTCAGCCTTCAACTGCCGCAGATATTTGGACTTGCAGTAAACAGAATGGGATTTAGTATGCAACAGCTAACTGCTTTACTGGTGGCATTTATCCTTTTGGCAGTTGTAGATGTGATGACAGATAAAGGAAAAGATGTCTGCAGTCTGGTTTTGAAGCAGGGGATCTGGTTCCGGTGGCTGGTCTATCTGGGACTGCTTTTTATGATCATGATGTACGGAGCTTATGGTCTGGAATATACCCAGACAGAATTTATTTATTTCCAGTTTTGAGAAAATGATATATGGCTGATAGGGAGAGTGCCATGAAAAAGAAATTGCTTTTTGGGGTCAAGTGCATAATTATGCTGGGCATCGTTATCTTATTTTGTTTTCAGATCGTCATGCCCCAGTATCTGAATAATTATCAGGCGTCGCTCATAGATAAAAATGAAAGATTGTGTTCCATTGAAGGTCCTAAGATCGTTCTGGTAGGAAACTCCAATCTGGCATTTGGAATAGATTCCCGGGCTATTGAAGAGGCTTTTGGAATGCCTGTAGTCAATATGGGAATGCACGGCGGCGTGGGAAATCCATTTAATGAACAGGCGGCACTGCAAAATGTCTGTGAGGGGGATATTGTGATCTTAAGCTACAGCAATTTTGACGATGGAGACGTGATCAAAAATCAGGAGCTGGCATGGATCACCATTGAAAATCATCCGGATCTGTGGAAATATATCAGACCCAAGGACTGGCCGGATATGATAAAAGCATATCCCACCTATTTAAAGGATTGTCTGGATCTTTGGAGCCAGGGGATCGGAAATAAGGACAGCGGTGATGAATACAGCCGCCTTCAGTTCAACGAATACGGTGATAATATTTATGACAGACCGGTGCTTTTGCAGGAGACGGATTTCAGTCAGGTGCATATTCCCCAGGTGGGGGATGCCACCATTGACCGCATCAATGAATTAAATGCACAGCTAAATGAAAAAGGCGCTACTCTTTTCATGACGGCATATCCTACACCGGTTTGTGAATACACACCCCCAAGAGAAGAATATGTGGCTTTTTCAGATCAAATTGAGGAAAGGCTGGATTGTCCATTGATTTCCCGCTACGAAGATTATATGATAGATAAGGAGCTTTTTTATAACACTTATCTTCATTTGAATAATGAGGGAGTCCGGGTACGGACGGAATTGCTGATCGCAGATCTGGAGAAATATCTGGAGCAGGCTGACAAGAAAACATCAGAATAAAGAAGGATAAAATGTGTAAATAGCCAAAGAAAAGAGAGAAACACAGGAGCAGGAGGCGCAATATGATTGTACAAAAATATAGAGATATGCTGGGAATGAAGTCGGTCATTCGGGAGATTTCCGGCTATGCTACTGAAAGAGGAAAAGAAATCGGATATGAAAATGTATTTGACTATAGTCTTGGAAACCCCTCGGTGCCGGTTCCCGAAAGATTTAACAAGGTGATCAAAGAACTGCTGGATACAAGAGAACCCATTGCTTTGCATGGTTACAGCCCCAGTCATGGTCTGCCGGAGGTAAGGGAAAAAATCGCCGCTTATTTGAGCGGGCGCTTCGGGCTGCCTTATGAGATGGAAGATATTTTTATGACCAGTGGTGCTGCAGGCTCTATTGCTCATGCTGTAAGGGCAGTTGCAGAACAGGGAGATGAGATCATTACCTTTGCGCCCTATTTTCCGGAGTATGGTCCCTATATTGCAGATACAGGAGCCGTTTTGAAGGTAGTTCCTGCAGATACGGAAAGTTTCCAGATCAATTTTGAGGCTTTTGCTTCCATGTGCAATGAGAAAACTGCAGCGGTATTGATCAATACACCCAATAACCCATCTGGAATTGTATATTCCACAAAGACCATTGAGAAGCTGGCAGAAATCTTAAAGGAAAAAGAAGAGCAGTTCGGACACCCTATCTATATTATTTCAGATGAGCCCTATAGGGAAATCGTATTTGAGGGAGTGGATGCACCTTGTGTATCCCGCATTTATGATAATACTCTCATGTGTTATTCTTTTAGTAAATCTTTGTCCATTCCCGGTGAACGTATCGGTTATGTGGCAGTGAATCCCAATTGCAGGGATGCAGCATTGATTGTGGATATGTGTACACAGATTTCCAGAGGGATCGGACATAACTGTCCATCTTCCCTGATCCAGTTAGCAGTAGCGGAAATGCTGGAGGAGACTTCGGAGCTTTCCGTTTATGAAACCAATATGAACATTCTTTATAAAGAGCTGACAGCATTGGGATTTACCTGTGTAAAGCCGGGCGGAACATTTTATATTTTCCCCAAAGCCCCAATAGAGGATGCAAAGAAATTCTGTAAGGATGCGTTAAAATATGACCTGTGTCTGGTTCCCAGCGATACTTTCGGATGTCCGGGATATTTTAGGATGGCATACTGCATCCAGACGGAAAAGGTAGAACGTTCCTTAGAAGCGATCCGCAAGATTGCCAGGGACTACGGAATGTAAAAAGAGGTGGAATTTGCATGGAAATAAAAAAGCATAAAGTAAATCCGGAGGGAGAGCAAAAGATTTTAAAATGCGCAGGAAAAGCCATTGAAAAGGAGCAGATGATCAAGGGCGGTCTGATCCTGGAAGGCGGCGGCATGAGAGGAATTTATACTGCCGGAGTTCTGGATTATTTTCTGGAACAGAAGCTGTTCTTTTCCGATTGCTATGGTGTCAGTGCAGGGGCATGTCATCTGTGCAGTTATCTGTCGGGGCAAAAGGGCAGGGCTTACCGTGTTTTTGTGAATTATCTGAAGGATAAAGAATACTGCAGTCTCCGCAGTCTGATCACCACCGGGGATCTGTTTGGGGCAAAGATGTGCTATGATACCATCCCCAATAAATTAGACCCCTATGATTATGATGCTTTTACGGCTTATCCGGGGAGAGCCTATGCGGTTGTGACCAACATTATGACAGGAAAAGCGGAGTATAAACCCCTTAGGGAGATGCATAGAGATATAATAGCAGTCAGGGCATCAGCTTCCCTGCCGCTGATTTCCAACAATGTCTATATTGACGGCATTCCTTATCTGGATGGAGGAATTGCAGACTCTATTCCGATTATCCGTTCTTTAAAAGATGGAAATAAAAAGAATGTGATCATTATGACTAAGGAAATGGGATATCGGAGAAAACCCACTTCCCATATGGAAGCCATCAGGATACGCTATCACAAATATCCGGCACTTGTAAGAGATATGGCAAGGCGGCATATTGCTTACAATAAAACCCTGGATTTTATTGAGGAACATGAGAAAAAGGGGCATATTTTTGTGATCCGTCCTAAAGTCAATCCCAATGTGGGCAGGCTGGAAAGGGATGAAACCAAGCTGAAAGCACTTTACGAAACCGGTTATGAGGATGCAAAAGAGTCCCTGGAAGATTTGAAAAAATATTTGAATTTAAGTTAGGAGAATCCTATGGTAGAAATTTTAAAAGCGATATTGTTCGGAGTTGTAGAAGGAATTACGGAGTGGCTTCCTATCAGCAGTACAGGCCATCTGATCCTGTTAAATGAATTTGTCACACTGGATGTAAGTGAAGAATTCTGGTCCATGTTTGAGGTGGTCATTCAGCTGGGAGCGATCCTTGCCGTAGTAGTCCTCTTCTGGAATCAGATTTTCCCCTTCTATTTCGGAGAAAAGGCAAAGGAAAACGGCGGCATCATCAGAAAGGATGTTTTTGTACTGTGGTTTAAGATTGTGGCAGCATGTGTTCCTGCGGCAATTGTAGGTCTTGCCTTTGATGATGTACTGGAGGAGTATTTCTACAATTACCAGACGGTTGCTATTATGCTGATCCTATTCGGAATTCTTTTTATTATAGTGGAAAACTTTAATAAGGGAAAAAAGCCGAAGATCAGAAAATTAGCAGATATTACTTATACCACGGCAATTATGATCGGGGTGTTCCAGCTGATCGCAGCTGTATTTCCGGGGACCTCCCGTTCCGGTGCTACCATCGTAGGAGCGCTGCTCATCGGGGTTTCCAGAACAGTAGCGGCAGAATTTACCTTCTTTCTGGCAATTCCGGTCATGTTCGGAGCAAGCCTTTTGAAGATTGTGAAATTTGGTTTTCACTTTACGGGAATGGAAATGGCAATCCTTTTAACGGGAATGATCGTGGCGTTTATTGTATCCATAGTAGTCATTAAATTCCTGATGGGTTATATCAAAAAGCATGATTTCAAAGTGTTTGGCTGGTACAGGATCATTCTGGGTATTCTGGTCCTGGGATATTTTATGATCGCTGGATAGAAAAGTATCTGTTTTAAAGCTGATTTAAGTAGCGGTATATGCTGGCTTTTGAAATGCCGGTGTATTCCGCTATTTCTGTTATGGCGCCTTTCATATGGAAGACACCCCGGTTGTTCAATTCTCTGATGAAGGTTTGTTTTTCCCTTTTGCTCAGGTGCTCCGGCAGTGTGCTGGAGTTGAACAGTTTATAAGAACACATTTCACAGATCTCTTTGGGAGAATTGGTAAACAGCTCTACAATCTCGGATTCTTTTTCCTCTTCATTTAACTGGTAATTTTCTTTTACAAAATTCACAATGCTCTGGGCAAAGCGGTTGTATTTCTCGGTACAATGGTTGATACAGAGCATTCCCAAAAGTTCGCCTTTTTCATTTTTGATAAACATTGTGGAGCAGCGAAGTTTCTCTCCGTTGGCGGAAATGCCGTCATAGTTGTATTTATAGTCAGTTTTTTGATATTCCCTGGTGAAAATAAAATTGAGTGCCAATGCACTTAAAGGTGCGGAGGTGGTTCTTCCGCTGATATGTTCATTGGCAAGGGCAATGATCTTGTATTCGTCATTGACGAAGCTGTGCAGAACGATTTCGTAGTCGGGACCTAGTGCTTTTCCCAGAAATTCTACTAAGGCAATATATTGTGTTTTCCAAAAATCTTCCATTCTTAATCCACCCTTTCTTTACACAGACAATAAAATTTTCTCACAATTGTCCAATTGGATAAAATTACCGTTCAATCATAGCATACAAATGAGAAAATGTATAGAAAAATGAGAAAATATTCTCAAATGTGAAAAAATATGGAAATAAAATGAGAAAATAATTGTAAAAAATAGAACAAAATGAGAAAAAATATTGTGAAAAATACACAAGAGAAAGATGGAATTATGAGAAAATAAAAAGCTCAAATTGAGAGAAAAAAGTAGGAAAATGAATACTGTTTTTTAAAAAATCCAGGAAAAAGGCAGATTTATACGTAAAAAATGAGAAAATCCATTATAAAAAGGCTCTCAAAATAGAAAAAACAGGAAGATTTTGGGTTATTGACAAATAAATCCGGGAGAAATATAATGGCTACATCAAGTGAGACAAAATCTATCAAAAATAATAAAAATGAAATAATGTTAGTTTGAGACGAATGCAAAGATGTATTTCCATAAATATGTCTTTGCATTTTTTTTATACCCCAGGGGGTAAAGATAAGAGGATAAAAAAGTATGGAAGAAAAGAAAATGTGTTTCAGCTGTGTTGACTGCGGATTGAGAAATTGTGACTCAGGGAAGAAGACCTATCCCAAGTTCTGTCTGTCTCAGGGCTTAGATCCAAAAGTCAGGGAAGCGGTCAAAGAAAAATACATAAAAGATAAAGAAAATAACAGGATCATGCAGGCAAGCGCCGAGGTGGAATGTGATTATTATTGTAAGCTGACCCGGGTTCAGGAAACTGTAGAATGGGCAAAGCGCCTGGGAGCAAAAAGGATCGGAATCGCTTCCTGCGTGGGACTTTTAAATGAAAGCCGGGTTCTGGCAAAAATCCTTCGTGCCCATGGTTTTGAAGTCTATGGCGTGGGCTGCAAGACAGGAGAAATCCCCAAAACGGAAATCGGGATTGATGCAAGATGTATGGAAGTGGGAGCAAATATGTGCAATCCCATTCTGCAGGCGGAATTGCTGGCAAAAGAAAATACGGATATCAATATTGTCATGGGACTTTGTGTAGGGCATGACAGTCTGTTTTATAAATATTCCAAGGCACCGACTACTACGCTGGTGACCAAGGATCGTGTTTTAGGTCATAATCCGGTAGCTGCGCTGTATACGGCGGACACCTATTATGAAGATAAATTGTTCCATTAACCAATGATTCATTTACAGGAGGAGAAAATTATGAAAAAGAAACTATTGGCATTACTGATGGCAGCTGCAATGACTGCATCTCTGGCAGCATGTGGCAGTGAAAGCGCACCGGCAGAAGGCACAAATGATGCGACCCAGGAAACAGAAGCAGCCGAATCCCAAGGCGGAACAGAGGAAAGTGAAGCATCGGGAGATGTAAAAACCGTTGTTGTTTCCATGGATGGAGCAACAGCTCCCTTTAACTATCAGGATGATAACGGAGATCTGGTAGGATATGAGGTAGAGGTTTTGGAAGAGATTGCAGAGAGAGCAGGAGATATTGAGTTTGAATATAATATCACAACCTGGGACGGTATTTTTGCAAGCGTGGATTCCGGTAAGGCAGATATGATCGTTAATAATATTACAAAGAAGCCGGAACGTGAAGAAAAGTATCTGTTCTCCGATTACTACTACTTTACCAACCATACAGTTATCGTTGTTCCTAAAGGAGATACCACGATCCAGACCATCGATGACCTTCAGGGTAAATCCGTTGAGTCCGAAGCAGGTGTAGCAGTTACACTTTTCCTGGAGGAATATAATGAGCAGCATCCTGATAATCCTATCAATATTTCCTATACAGATGCAGGTATTTCCAGCATCATCAGCAACGTTGCTACAGGAAGATATCCCGCATGTATTTATGCACAGACTTATGTTGATGAAGTAGTAAAACAGCTGGGCATTGAAGTTGACTGCATCTCTATCCCCAATGAAGATGAAATTCAGTCCTCTGAAGCATGGTTCTTATACAGCCAGGACAATGAAGAGTTAAAAGCAGAGATCGATCCTATCCTGAAAGAAATGAAGGATGACGGAACTTTAGCTGAGCTTTGTGAAAAATGGATGGGTGCTGACTATACAGAATAACAGCATGCCATGGAAAATGATACAACTACAAAAGGTGTCATAAAAATATGAATGAAGGGAATGAAAAAGATGTCTAATATTTTTGACCCATCCTATATAGGAGAATTTATTCCCAGACTATTAAAGGCATTGCCGGTTACATTGGAGATGACTATCGTTGCGGCAATCGGCGGTCTGGTACTGGGGTTTTTGATCGCAATTGTCAAGATAAAAAAGATACCGGTCTTATTGCAGATCTGTACCGTATATGTTTCATTTATGAGAGGTACGCCTCTTCTGGTACAGCTGTTTTTGTCCTATTACGGGCTGCCCATCATATTGCAGGCGGTCAATCTGGAATTGGGGACGAACATTGATGTAAACGGAATACCCGCCATTGTATTTGTATTTACTTCTTTTGCATTAAATGAAGCGGCATACAACTCAGAGACCATCAGGGCGGCAATCCTGTCCGTGGATAAAAATGAAATCGAAGCTGCCATGTCTATCGGCATGACCAGCTTTCAGATCATGAGGCGGGTAACGCTGCCCCAGGCTCTGGTAGTCGCACTGCCTAACTTTGGCAATAGTTTGATCAGTTTATTAAAAAATACGTCCCTGGCATTTACCGTATCCGTAGTGGATATTATGGGTATGGCAAAGGTGGCAAGCGGAAGAAACCTGAGATTTTTTGAAGTATATATTGCTGCAGCGATCATCTACTGGATCGTCTGCCTTGTAATAGAATTTGCTTCCAAACGTCTGGAGGTTAAGATCGATATTAAGAGAAAAAAGGTAGCACAGGCTAACAAATATGAGTAAGGGATGATCTTATGAAAAGATTTGATTTTGATACACCGGTAAACAGAAAAGGAACCTGTTGTGAGAAATGGGATGAACAGGGAGGAGATTTTATCCCTCTCTGGGTTGCCGATATGGATTTTAAATCACCCGAACCTATTTTAGAGGCAGTAAAGAACAGAATGGATCACGGGGTTTTCGGTTATACGGAATATGACTGGGAACTGACGGATACTATCGTAGAATATTATAAGAAATATTACGGTTATGAGATCGATCCGGAATGGATCGTCTGGGTTCCCAGCGTTATGCCGGGAGCAAATATTGCCTGCAGGTGCGCAGGCGGGAAAATCATGTACAATACGCCTATGTATCCTCATATCAGAAGGCTTCCTGAGGAAGCCCATTGTCCTTATCAGGAAATCCCTTTATGTAAAAAGGACGGCATCTATACTTTTGATATGGAAGCCATGGAAGCAGAACTGGAAAGAGATGTAAAGGTGTTTGTACTCTGCAATCCCCATAATCCGGTGGGAAGGGTGTTTACCAAAGAAGAACTGGAAGAAATTGTGGAATTCTGTGAGAAGCATGATCTGTTATTGATATCCGATGAGATCCACAGCCAGTTGATATTTGAGGGAACCCATATTCCGGCATTTATGATAAGTGAAAAGGCAAAGATGCGCTCCATTACTTTGACCAGTGCGGCAAAAACTTACAATATACCGGCGATTCCTTTTGCCTTTGCCATTATTCCCAATGAGGAGATCAGAAAGCGCTATAAGGATATTGCGAAAGGGCTGTTTGCAACACCTGACGCATTGACGGCAAAGGCGGTAAAAGCAGCATATACCCAGTGTGATGACTGGCGGGAAGCGCTGATCCATTATCTGAAAGAAAACAGAGATTATCTGGAGGAAAGAATTTCCGGGATTCCGGGACTGAAAGTAAATCATAATGAGGCAACTTATCTTTCCTGGATCGATGCCACAGGACTGAATGTGGATAATCCCTGGGAGTTTTTCAGAAAAGAAGCTGGAGTTAATTTTTCCAACGGAGAGGATTTTGGATATCCGGGGTATCTGAGACTGAATTTCGGATGTACCAAAGCATTATTAAAAGAAGCTTTGGATAAAGTGGAAGGAGCAGTTAAAAGCTGTCAGGTCAGAACCCAATGAAACAGACAGATAAAAAGAAGGCGAAGAATGTGTCATGAATCAGAGCATTATTTCCCAAAAGAAGTTTGCTGCGGCAGCAATTCCCTTTATCTTTTCCAATATGACCCAGCCGCTGTTAGGAGCAGTAGATGTGGCAGTTGTAGGCAGACTGATGGATTCCAGTTATATTTCAGGCGTTTCCGTAGGTGTGACCATATTTAATACCATCTATTGGATCTTTGGATTTCTGCGTGTCAGCACTACGGGATTTGTTGCACAGGCAATGGGCAGGAAAAGCAGGGAAGATGAGATCAAAGCTGTACTGAGACCTCTGGTGATCGCATTAGCAGTGGGAGTTATCATTGTTTTGGTGCAGAGTCCTCTTTGGAATATATGTGAAGATTTTTTATGCAGCGATACAAAGGTTGCCGCTCAGGCGCATATTTATTACAGCGTATTGATATGGGCGGTCCCTCTTGTATTTATAAATTATGTATGCCTGGGCTACATCATGGGAATCGGACTTTTAAAGCAGGCGGTGATCCTGCAAAGCATTGGCAATGTGGTCAATGTGGCGCTGGATCTGCTGTTTGTGAACGGCATGGGCATGCAGGTAATGGGGGTTGCGGCTGCAACCCTCATATCCCAGATCGTAACAGCGGCTTTTGGCATCTATCTGGTCTGCCGCCATGGGAAATTTACATGGGAAGACACAAAGACAGAAGGTATCTGGGACAGGACGGAAGTTAAGAACATGCTTTTAGTCAATGCGGACATGATGATCCGTACCACATGTCTGGTGTTCGTCAGTAATCTGTTTGTAAAATACGGCGGACAATTCGGATCCGACGTTTTGGCGGCAAATTCCGTTATGGGGCAGATCATTGACTTTATGACATACGCCTATGAAGGGCTGGGAAATGCCGCAAGTACTTTTTCAGGCAGAGCGTGGGGAGAAAAAAATCCCCTATTTATGAAGGAAGTCGTAATAAAGACCCTTCAATGGTCAGTGGTATTGATCATACTTTCGCTTCTGATCTTTCATATATTGAAAAATCAGATCATCGGATTGTTTACAGATATTCCATCTGTAGTAGCGGAAGTAAATAAATATATGGAAATGGTTTACTTATTTCCCTTTGCGGCATGTCTGGGATTTTCCGTATACGGTGTTTTTTCGGGGGCAACAATGCCCCGACCGGGAAGAAACGCTTTGATCATTGCCACGGTCATATTTATCTTATTGGCAAAAGTATTGATGCCCTCTTGCGGCAACGGAGGTCTTTGGGTGGCAAGGATCAGTTACTTTGCGGGAAGAACTGTTTTTATTCTTCCTTATATGAACAGGTTGAAAATTGAGAAAGGCTCGGTGTGAAAAATGAAAGATCAATGGGATTTTGATACGGAGGTGCTGAACAGGGGGGCTTATATCAATGGAGATACCAGCACACCCGAAACAGCTCCCATCTATATGACAACGGCATTTAATGTGGAGGATCTGGATGCTCTCTATGAAAGGTATGCCAATAAGGATTTCTGCTATAACAGAAACAGAAATCCCAACAGGCGTGCTTTGGGAGAATTGATGAGCTATGTGGAAAACGGAGAAGAATCCGTGGTATGCAGCTCGGGAATGGCAGCTATTTCCACGGCGGTATTAGCAATGGCTAACCAAAATGCGAAAATTGTTTCTTCTGATACTCTGTATGGGGAAACACTGGAAGTGTTTGATGATATTTTAAAAATATACGGCGTGGAAACTACATATGTGGATTTTACCAATCCGGATGCGGTAAGGAATGCTGTTAATGATGAAACTACCATTGTCTACACAGAAACGGTTTCCAATCCTATGATATCCGTCGCAGATATTGAAAAGATCGCAAAGATCGCCCATGACCATGGCGCTTTGCTGATCGTGGATAATACCTTTGTGACGGCAGTAGGCTACAGACCCCTGGATCACGGAGCGGATCTGGTAGTCAACAGTCTGACCAAGTTTGCCAACGGTCACAGCGATGCAGTATGCGGTTCCGTAACAGGAAGAAGTGAATTGATGAAAAAAATCTATCACTTCCAGATACTTTTGGGAACTACGGCAGATCCGGTTTCCTCCTGGATGGTGCAGAGAGGTATGCGTACCATGTCCCTGCGGGTGGAGAGGCAGATGGAAAATGCTGCAAAGCTGGCAGAATTTTTTCATAAGTCTCCTTATGTCAGAAAGGCGATGCATCCGTCACTGGAAAGCCATCCACAGCATGAACTCGCCTTATCCATGTTCGGCTCGGGAGAAAGATGTACAGGTATGCTCAGTATCTATCTTCCTGAGGATATGGATAAATTACAGGAATTCATGAGACGGTTAAAGCTGGTACATTATGCGATGACCCTTGGAGGCTTTCGTACCACCATCGCCCATCCGGTTTCTTCCTCCCATTACGATATGCCAAAGGAAGAGCGGGAGAAAATCGGAATCACGGATGGCCTGTTAAGGATTTCCGTGGGAATAGAAAATATCAATGATCTGGTAGCGGACTTTACTCATGCTTTGGAAGTCTATGAAGAGCAGTAAAAGGAAAAAGCGAAAGAGGTGCATATTATGGAAAAAGAGAATGTGGTAATCAGTGTAAAAGATCTGTATATGTCTTTTGGAGATCTGGAGGTTTTAAAGGGTGTCAGCATGGATATCAAAAAGGGAGAGGTAGTTGCGATCCTTGGTCCCAGCGGTTCCGGTAAAACAACCTTCCTAAGGTGTATCAATTTCCTTGAAAGGGCGCAGAAGGGCACTGTCAATGTCAGCGGTCTGGAAGTTGACTGTGAAGAGGAAGGACATGCAAAGAAAAAGAAAATGATCGAGCTGAGACGGAAAACAGCCATGGTATTCCAAAACTACAATCTCCTGAGCCATCGCACTTTGGTAGAAAATGTTATGGAAGGGCTGGTCATCGTAAGAAAGATGGATAAGAAAGAGGCTTACCGGAGAAGTAAAGAAATGCTGGAAAAGGTTGGACTGGGTGAGAGGCTCAATTATTATCCGCATATGCTTTCCGGCGGACAGAAGCAGCGTGCAAGTATTGCAAGAGCTCTGGTCCTGAATCCGGACGTTATTCTCTTTGATGAACCTACATCGGCGCTGGACCCGGAATTAGTAGGCGAGGTTTTGGATACCATGCGCAAGATCGCAGAGGAAGGCATGACCATGATCGTGGTCACCCATGAGATCGGATTTGCCAGAAATGTTGCTTCCAGGATCGTATTTATGGATAACGGGGTTATCGTAGAAGAAGGAAATCCCAAAGATGTCATAGAACATCCCCAAAATCCCAGAACACAAAAATTCCTGAGCAAGATGGGAAATAAATAAACTCTTATAAATGAATGAGAGATCACAAAGGAAAGAAGGAATGTGACATGAGCGAAAAATTTGTTGTTACCATTACAAGAGAATTCGGCAGCATGGGAAGACCTATAGCAAGACTGATGGCGGAAATGCTGGATATTGAGTATTATGACAGGGACATTGTGGATGAAACGGCAAAAAGTCTGAATCTGCCGGTATCCGTTGTAAGCAATGAAGAAGAAGCTGCCAGGAATTTTTTTAATATGAAATATCCTTTGGGAAGAGGAACCTCGGAAATACAGGATAATATCTTCAGTGCCCAGCAGAAGGTCATGAATGAGCTGGTGGATAAACATTCCTGCATTATTGTAGGAAGATGCTCCGATTATCTGTTTAAGGATCATAAGAACAGCCTGCATATTTATATTTATGCACCCTATGAAAAAAGGCTGGAAAACTGTGTGAATTCCCTTTTCTTAAAACCGGAGGAAGCAAAGAAGACCATTTCTGAAGTAGACAAGGCGAGAACCTATTATCATATGCATTACGCAGGCTATCTTCCTTATGATTATAAGCATAAGGATCTTATGATCGACAGCAGCATTCTGGGAATCAATGGCACAGCAGAATACCTGGTGGATATGATAAAACGCAGGTTCCGGCTGGATGAAGAAAAGAGCGGCTGAGATACAGTTTAGTTAAAAGGATTGCCTTTACCAGTGGTCAGGATTTGACAAGAAGTATTTTTTAGGGTACACTCATGAATTAAGAGAGAACCATTTACTAAACGAGGATGCAAAATCTTGTCATACATGTTAAATGTGTTTAAAGGAGGAATTAACATGGCAGAGGTAAAAAAAGCGGCAGCTACAGCAAAGCCTGCAGCAAAAGCAATTGCAGCAACAAAAGCAGCAGTCGAGGTAAAGGAAGCTGTAAAGGCACCTGCAGCAGAGCCTGCAAAGAAGGAAACTGTTAAGAAGGAAGCACCTGCAAAGAAAGCAGCTGAAAAGAAAGCGCCTGCAAAAAAAGCAGCGGCTGAAAAGAAAGCGCCTGCAGCAAAGAAAGAGACAGTAAAGAAGACAACTGTCAAGAAAGCAGCACCGGCTAAAAAAGAAGCTGTAAAGGCAACTGTTAATTTGCAGTTTGCAGGAAAATCTTACACAGATGCAGATTTGATCAAAATCGCAAAAGATGTTTGGAAATATGATCTGGGTAATAAGGTTTCTGACTTCAAGAGCGTGGAATTATATGTAAAACCGGAAGAAAGCCGTGCTTACTATGTAATTAACGGAGAAACAACAGGAAGCTTTGCAATTTAATGGTACTGATTTAAAATGAAATGAAGAGACCGCCATAAGGAAAGTACTTATGGCGGTCTTAGTTATTTTAAAGAAAATAAAAATGAAAAAACAAAACTCTTAGTTGATGTGTCATACTTAAGGTAGCTGTTTAGGAAAATCGGCAAAATCTATACTAATAGTATCAAAAGATACTGTATGGAGGAGCTGCCGATGGACCTGGTGGGAATGGGCAAAAGGATCAGACAAAAAAGATTGTCCAAGTCAATGACGCAGGAAGAGCTTGCGGAACGGACTAATCTGACCGTTGCATATATTGGAATGATCGAACGAGGGGAGAGAACGCCCAGTATGGAAACCTTTGTTCAGATAGCCAATGAATTAAATGCCACTGCAGATGAGCTTTTGTGTGAAAATCTTCGCAAGGGCTATCTCATACGTCTTGCAAAATATGAAGAGAAGCTCTCTCGTTTAAGCGAGCAGGAAACTAAAAAGATATATTCCGTAATGGACGCATTGCTGGGAATGTCTTAATATTATGCTATCTCTTTGCAAAATCAGTAAAAATATGTAATATTAGTAAGTAAACTGTAAGTTGCAAAGAGAGGTGTAAGTATGAAAAAAGTTCTGATTCTTGAGGATAATCGAATTGTTGTGGAGACCTTGAAGGAAATTGTCAAGGATGTTGACCGGAGAGTGGAGATTATTGCGGTTAAGTCTATGGCAGAAGCCCGCAGACTTGCAACTGAAGAAGAATTCAATTTATTCATTGTAGATATCATCCTGAATCAGGAAAATCCCAATGACGCATCGGGGCTGGATTTCATCAGCTTCATCAGGGAAATTAAGAAATATGATTTTACTCCTATTATTATAGCCACATCTATAGCCGATTCTAAATTGTACGCTTATGATACTTTAAATTGTTTTCGCTATATAGAAAAACCTTTTGATGTCGAACAGGTAAGATCGACAATCGAAAGGGCTTTTCAGGTACCCCAAAAAACCAGAGAGGATAAATACATACACCTGAGAGACGATAATACCATTCAGGCGCAGAAAGTCAGTGAAATCGTATACATTTATTATAAAGAAAGAAAGCTGACCATCAGAAGTGTGGATGGGACTTCCTTTTTTTATTATAAATCTATCAGGGGGATCAAACGGCAGTTAGTAGATAACCGTTTTTTGCAATGTAACCGGAATACTTTGATAAATTGTAATTTTGTGTTGAAAATTGATATAAAAAATAATAAAGTCATATTAAAACAGGATTATGGCGAAGTAGCTTTGGGCAGCATTTATAAAAAGAAAATTATAGAGGAGTTTGCGTATGATTGAGAAAGTGTATTTGTTATTTGAAGTTTTGGCAATGATGTTGGGGCTTTGGACGTTGCATGGGTCTAAAAAGAAACCGGGGATTGCGGCGATCATTTATGTATTTGCCCACATGATCATTATGGCATCTGTTGAACTTGAATGGCTGCCGGCTGTTTATTCAAATTTGCTTTATTTGGGATTGATCGTTCTGTGTATTTTTGAATTTGAGGACAGGGTATATGAATCATGTATTTATGTCATAGTAAATACGGCTCTTGTTGGTGCAGTACAAATAGTATGCGGAATGTTTATTTGCCTTCTTTTTGAAAATTTGTATACAGGAGTGTTTATTAACTTTTTAATAAATGCTGTTACTTGTGCTATTATGGCACTGATATTTTGGAAAGTGAAACTGCATAAATATGTAGAACTCATAATAAAAAGTAATATCATTGGGAAACTGATACTATTGGGTGGTATAATTGCATGTGCATATATGATGTGGCTGACTAAAATAGAAATGAAGATCTATTGGAGAGATGCAGTTTTAATTACCAGCATTGTGATTTTTGTTTTTGCAGTGGTCTTTCAATGGCAGAATGAGAGATGGAGCAATAAACAGAGAGAGGAAGAGTTAAAGGCATACGAGAAGTACAATCTGATTTATAAGGACCTGATCAGTGAGGTTAGAAGAAGGCAGCATGATTTTACGAATCATATTCAGGCGGTTTTCAGCATGAACATGTTTGCAACAGATCTGGACAAGCTGATCAGGGAACAGAATGAGTATTGTTCCAAGATCATGCTTGAGAATACGACCAATAAGCTGCTGCGGGAGGACATACCTTCGGTTCTGGCAGGATTTTTATATACAAAGATTTCCCAGGCGGAAAAGGAAAATATTCAGGTAAAATATAGAATCAACATCAGCGATATTGAAAAGCGCATATCCTTTTCCGAACTGGTGGAAATACTCGGAAATCTCTTTGATAATGCCATAGAAGCCAACCGCATCATCGAAGAGAAGAATAAGAAGATCAATTTCTTTATCAATCAGGGGGAAGAAAGCCTGATGATTGAAATATCCAATCCATATTGCTGGGAAGGGAACAATAAGATGGATGACATGATTGAGGAAGGGAAAAGTACCAAAGGTAACGGAAGAGGACTTGGACTGGCAAATGTTACAGAAATCGTAGAAAAATATCATGGAATATTTGAAGTGAAAAATTTGGGAGATGGGGATGAAGAATTTATTGTTTTCCGCATACATATATCTTTAATATAAAAAGTAATGCCCTGACTATCCACAGTACGTCGGATAAGCAGGGCATTTTATTGCCGGAACAATCTGTTTTTACAGATTGTCATACTTCGGGAAACTCAGGTTCGCCAAAACATAGAAAACAATACTGCCCATAAATTATAAAGATTCCATAGGCAAGACAGAAATTGACGAACCCCTTTCCAACAGAATTAAGCATTTTGTGTAGATTTTTTTTCATAATGAAAACTCCTTTCTTTGGTATATTGTAAGCTTTTAGCAATAGCTAACTGAATGGAATGGAAAATGATGATCCAAAATCCTGTGGTCAATAGATAATTCACAGGAAAAAGATATAAAATAACGGCATATATAAAAACGATCATAAATACATTTACCTGAATGCGTGCAAAAAGACCCTTGTCCTCGATCCGGCATTTGGGGTTTCTGACAGGTCCGATATAGTAATTGACCAGCATACAGATCATCAGGGCAACAAGCATTACCGGTTTGGAAATCTCCAGCAGTCCCGGCATGAAATAAATGGAAGAAACCAATACACCCAAGGAAAATAAAAAGCAGGTAGTATAGTGCTTTAAATGCAGTCCGCCCTGATTCCCCCGGAGTAAGAGCAATAATGCCATATCCCACAGAAATGCCGCAGTCTTTCCCATATAGAGGAAAAAGAAGAAAAAAATCATGATTTTCGAAATGTCATAAAACAAACCTTTCAGTGAGAACTTCAAATAGGCTCTGTCACGGTCTGACAAAGAGTAGCTTGTCTGAAGTTTATCTAAGATCATTTCCATGGCTGTCCAATCTCCTTTCAATAATTCAAATCAATGGAATTATATAGCAGAAAAAATGCAACTATTTATTTTTTTACACTAACTGGTTGTTTGGGGTCATAAATTGTTTTTTTTCTTTTTTTAAGAAAAAATCATAACGAAAAAATAGTAATAAAAGGGCGGTTTTTTAAACTTGTGCCCCCAAACAGGCAGTTTAAGTAAAAAAAGTAAGGATTTTGGAATTTTTATTTATAATAAAAAAGTTATGCTCTTAAAAAAACAGCCCTTAAGACCATAGCCGGGGTGGTATCACGGGCGTTTGTGTGAGAAAATGGAAATAACTTCATATAATAGTTTCAGCAAATAAAGAAAAAGGGGAAGTGGCGGATTTGACACGACAGGAATTAACAGAATGGAATGTAGGAGAAAATTTGGATCAGATCATGAATCTGGACCCCAGGGGATATGGGGTATGCCGTATTCTCTATGAAGGCAGCAGGGAATATACAGGAAAGCCGCTGACCATAAACGGAGGAGAGCGTCTGATAGAAAAGGTGAAGGCAAAGGATCTGGTCTATATCATGACCGGATTTGTTCTCTCCCCCTTTATGAAGGCGGAGACGGATGGTGCGATCGGTGCGGTTTTATTAGCGAGAGCACTGGTCCATACCATGGGTGCAAAGCCTGTGATCATATGTCCTGAGGAGGCAGTAAAAGCAATTGCTGCCTGTGTACGGACGGCAGGGTTGAAAGCTTTTGAAAATGTGGATGAGGTCATGGAAACAGATTCTTCTATAGGAATTCTTTCTTTTACAAAAGATCAAAAAGAGGCGCAAAGAGATGCCGGGGATATGCTTGACCGTTATAAGCTGCCTTCAGCAGTCATAGCTATTGAGGCTCCCGGAGCAAATGAAAAGGGAGAATACCACAATGCCATAGGTCTTAATGTGACGGCATTGGAGGCGAAGCCGGATGTATTATTCCGTATGCTGTGCCAAAGAGGTGTTATGAGTCTGGCGATCGGGGATCTGGGCAATGAAATTGGCATGGGAACCATCGGAGCCCATATCAGAAAAAAGATTCCCTATACGGACAGGGAAGAATGCCGGTGCGGCTGTCAGGGAGGGATTCTGGCAGATACCAAAGCAGAGCATATCATTACTGCTGCTACATCGGACTGGGGATGTTACGGTTTGATAGGAGCTTTGGCATATCTGAAAAAAAATATGGATATTATGCAGACACCGGAGCTGGAGGCAAGAATCATAGAAACGGCATGTGAAAGGGATCTGATCGATATGAATGGTCCCGGTTTTCAGGGAATTGACGGTTTCGGTGTGGAAATGAATGTAAATGTTGTCAGATTAATGCGGTCCTGTGTGGAATATGCTATGGAATATGAGAAAACGGGAGAGCATTGGTTTGATGGAGTGATAAAGAAAAATTATTGACTTATAAGAAGATTCATGCTATATTAACTGTACTACATAAAGCAATACAGATAATACAGTTAAAAAGAAAGGAGGACAGTATGATTCAAATCGATTATCGAAGTGAACAACCAATCTATGAGCAGATCATAGAACAGATCAAGCTATATGTTATAAAAGGACAACTGTCAGGAGGAGATGCCATACCTTCTGTCAGAAAGATGGCGCAGTCTCTTGGAGTAACACCGTCAACAGTGGCAAAGGCATATCAGGAGCTGGAGCGCCAGAAGGTTATTGAGACCATCCGTGCCAAGGGAACTTTTATTGCACAGAACATAGATGTTTCTATGGGAGAAGAACAGATGGAAAGAATACGCCAGAGAATGAAAAGTGAAATATTGGAATTAAAAAGAAATGGCTATTCAGCGGAAGATGTGGTGAATTTGGCAAAGGAGATATATGAGTCGATATAGGAGGGCGTTATGATCAAAGTTGAAAAAGCGGGAAAAGCTTATAACAAGGTTATGGTCATGAAAAGTATAGATATGGTAGTGGACAGAGGAGAAATCCATGGAATCGTAGGTCCCAACGGTGCTGGAAAGACCACTTTGTTAAAATGCCTTGCCGGTATTTACCGGACGGATGAAGGCAGAATATCTTATGATGGAAAAGAAATTTATGATATGCCGGAAGTAAAACAGAAGGTCGCTTATGTTTCGGACAGTCAGGAATTTATTTCCATTTATTCCGTTTCAGGAATAATAAAATTGTACCAGAATTTTTATGGTAATTTTTCAGTGGAAAAATTTGATGAATTGAATGAGAAATTTCAATTGAATAAGAAAAAGACTATTGGAAATCTGTCAAAAGGGCAAAAAATGAAGCTGGCATTTATGCTGGCAGTTGCACAGGGGTCGGAATATCTGATCATGGATGAACCGGAAAGCGGTCTGGATGTGGAGAGCCAGCAGCTTTTTCGAAATATCCTGATCGATGAGGTGGATAAAAGACAGTTGGGAGTTGTGGTATCAAGCCATAATCTGACCGGCATAGAAAAGCTTTGCGACAGCCTTTCCATTATGAAAGAGGGGAAGGTCATTTGGCAGGGGGAATTGGATAAGCTGATGGAAGGCGCCCAGAAATGGCAGGCAGTATGGAGCAATCCCCAAATGCCCGAAGAAGCCTCAGGTCTGCAGATCCGGGTATGCGGTCAGATCGGCAAGCTGATGGAATTTTATACCCTGGGAGATAGAGAAGAAAATATAGAACTGCTGCGGGAATATGGAGCGGAAGAACTGGAAGGCAGACAAATTACCCTGGAAGAGATTTATTGCCTGATGAAGAATCATAAAGGAGGAGACGGTATATGAGTGATTTGAAAAAATTGTTCAAAAGAGACAAAATATTTTTGCTATGCCTTGCTGGAATTGTGGGATTGATCCTTGTATTCGGGTTTTTCAATATTCATAGGAGTCTGGAGGAACACAGGGAATGGCAGAAAGCGCTGTCTGCAGGTGCTAATGCAGATCTTTTAACATCCTGGGGGCACAGTTTCAACGATGTCTGGGAGCAGGGGGTTTTGGATTATGATTATCTGAGCATGATAGAGATCATCTTTATAGTCATAATAGGTGCACAGATCATAAAATGGAGCCGGCTGGAAGGAAAAAATGGCAGGGAATTTCAAAATCTTTTACCTGTAAAATCCGCAAGTCATATTACATTTGATCTTATTTGCGGAATCCTGTTTTTCTGGGTGACGGTTATTTTTAGCGGTTTTTTGCTGACGTTTTTGGTCCGTCAGTCCGGATTTGAGTATATCAGCAAAAGCTATTGGGATATGTGGAAGGAACTGTTAAGAGAGATTGTAGTATTTTCCTTTTCCTATTCTCTTATCGTTTTTGCCAGGAAAATTACCAATCAGATATACGGAATGTTTTTTGCAGTATTTGTTATCTGGTATACAATGATGCTCATTGGATTGATCGTGGATCAACCAATTGGTTTTATATGGGACTGGTATACTTCAGAGAGAAATGGGGAATATATGATCCTGCTGCTTTTAACGGCTGTTCTCGTATTTTTGGCATATTGGTGTGATAAAAAAAGAGATATTGCAGGAGGCGGAACCTTCTCCTTTAAAACAGTGCATTATCTAATGCTTATAGCAGTTTGTGCAGATATGTCATATACATTTTATGATACAGGTTTCATAAAAGGGCAGATACTCAGGATGATGGTTTCCATTCTGTTAGCAGGGGGAATTTCTGTGGGAATAAACTATCTGATGAAAGCTAAAAAAATCTAAAGAGTATATTTCAAAGGGTTGCTTCAAATGGAGCAGCCCTTTTTTGGCGATTTATTTTTTTTTAATAAATAATTCCAATTAAGCTGTTGACAATAGAAATGGGTAGTGATATGTTAGGTACAGAAAAGATATTAGCACTCTATTTAAATGAGTGCTAACAAAACAATAGGAACTGCATAGTCTGTATATTATAGAAGAAAGCAGCAGATGGGATTCGGGGAAGGAAGTGACGGCGTGGAATTGGATGAAAGAAAAATGAAAATCTTGCAGGCGGTCATCAAGAATTATTTAGAGACCGGCGAACCGGTAGGAAGCCGTACGATCTCCAAATACACCGATCTGAATTTGAGCTCTGCTACCATTCGTAATGAAATGGCAGATCTGGAGGAAATGGGGTATATCATACAGCCCCATACTTCAGCAGGACGAATTCCTTCCGATAAGGGCTACAGATTATATGTAGATACCATGATGGAACAGATGGATACGGCAATGCAGGAAAAGACCAGGGAAGTGGAAGAGTTAAAAGATCTTCTTCTGGAAAAAGAAGAAAAAATGGATCAGCTCTTAAAACAGGTTGCCAGGACGCTGGCTGTTAATACCAATTATGCTTCCATGATCTCCGCTCCCAGTTACAATGGGAACAAATTGAAATTTATCCAGTTGTCCAGAGTGGATGCCACCCAGTTGGTTGCGGTCATTGTTTTGGAAGGGAATATTATCAAAAATAATATGCTGACCGTTTCTGAGGAGCTGGATGATGAAACCCTGCTGAAACTGAATATTTTGTTAAATACCCATTTAAACGGTCTGCCTATTGAAGAGATCAATTTAGGGCTGGTGGCAAGGCTGAAACAGCAGGCAGGTATACACAGTGATATCGTAGGAGAAGTGATCGATGCAGTTGCAGAGTCCATCAAAGCGGATGATGACCTGCAGATCTATACATCGGGAGCCAATAATATTTTTAAGTATCCTGAATTGGCAGACCAGCAGAAGGCAAGCCAGATCATCAGTACCTTTGAAGAAAAGCAGATGCTGACAACTCTGGTACAGGATACGCTGGCAAAGGAAGACAATACGGGGATTCAGGTTTATATCGGTGATGAGACGCCGGTTTCTTCCATGAAGGATTGCAGCGTGGTAACGGCAACTTATGAACTTGGAGAAGGGATGAAAGGAACCATCGGTATCATCGGACCCAAGCGTATGGATTATGAAAAGGTAGTGGGTACATTGCAGAACCTGATGAAACAGTTGGATGATTTGTATAAAAAATAGTATTGAGATCAGAACATAGAAAGGGATGAAATAATGCCGGATATGGAAAAAGAAGTACAGGAACAAACTACAGCGGAAACTGAAGAAACGGCAGAAAAAGAAATGGATATGGAAGCAGCTTCCCCTGATGAAAATCAATCTGATGTGAAGGAAGAAGCTGAACCGGAAGAAAATGCCGAAGCAGAAGGAACAGCTGAAGAGCCGGAAACGGAAGGAGAGGGCTTAAAAGCGGATGGAAAGAAGCTTTTTGGCAAGAAAGATAAAAAGAAGGACAAAGCCCAGGAGAAGATAGAGGAGCTTGAAGATAAGGTAAAGCGCCAGCTGGCAGAATTTGAAAACTTCCGTAATCGTTCCGAAAAGGAAAAAACGGCTATGTTCGAGACCGGAGCAAAGAGCGTTATTGAAAAGATCCTTCCGGTGATCGACAATTTTGAAAGAGGGCTTATGGCTGTACCGGAGGACGAAAAAGAAAGTCCTTTCGTGGATGGCATGAACAAAATATATAAGCAGATGGTAACTGAACTGGAAGCCATCGGAGTCAAGCCCATTGAGGCTGTCGGTTTGGAATTTGACCCGAATCTGCACAATGCAGTCATGCAGGTGGAGTCAGAGGAGTATGAATCCGGAGTAGTGGCGCAGGAGCTGCAAAAGGGATACACCTACCACGATCTTGTGGTAAGGCACAGTATGGTAGCAGTAGTACAGTAAACAATTAAAATTTTAATAAGGATTTTAAATCCAGGAGGTAAACATTATGAGTAAAATCATCGGTATTGACTTAGGTACAACTAATAGCTGTGTAGCTGTTATGGAAGGTGGAAAACCCACTGTTATTGCAAATCAGGAAGGCGCAAGAACAACTCCTTCAGTGGTTGCATTTACAAAAACAGGAGAAAGACTGGTTGGTGAACCTGCAAAACGTCAGGCAGTTACCAATGCAGATAAGACCATTGCTTCCATCAAAAGGGATATGGGTACGGACAGAGGTCGCACCATTGATGACAAGAAATATTCCCCTCAGCAGATTTCTGCCATGATCTTACAGAAATTGAAAGCAGATGCAGAAAACTATTTAGGAGAAAAAGTAACAGAAGCGGTTATTACCGTTCCGGCATATTTCAATGATGCACAGCGTCAGGCAACAAAGGATGCAGGTAAGATCGCAGGTCTTGATGTAAAACGTATTATCAATGAGCCTACTGCAGCAGCTCTGGCTTATGGTCTTGACAATGAAAGCGAGCAGAAGATCATGGTCTATGACTTAGGCGGCGGTACATTCGATGTTTCCATTATCGAAATCGGAGACGGCGTTATCGAAGTTCTTGCTACAAACGGCGATACCCACCTTGGCGGTGACGACTTTGACCAGAAGATCATAGACTGGATGTTGGCTGAGTTCAAGAATGCGGAAGGTGTTGATCTGTCCAATGACAAGATGGCACTTCAGAGATTAAAAGAAGCAGCAGAGAAGGCGAAAAAAGAATTGTCCTCTGCTACTACCACCAATATCAACCTGCCTTTCATTACTGCAACAGCAGAAGGACCGAAGCATTTTGATATGAACTTAACAAGAGCAAAATTTGATGAACTGACATCTGATCTGGTAGAAAGAACAGCAATCCCTGTTCAGAATGCCATGAAGGATGCAGGGCTTAATAACTCTGATATCGGCAAGGTATTATTAGTAGGTGGTTCCACACGTATTCCTGCCGTACAGGAAAAAGTAAAACAGTTGACCGGCAAAGAGCCTAACAAATCCTTAAATCCTGATGAATGTGTAGCATTAGGCGCTTCCGTACAGGGCGGTAAGTTGGCAGGCGATGCCGGCGCAGGCGATATCCTGCTTTTGGATGTAACACCTCTTTCTCTTTCCATTGAAACACAGGGAGGCATTGCTACAAAGCTGATCGAGAGAAATACAACGATTCCTACAAAGAAGAGCCAGGTATTCTCTACAGCGGCAGATAACCAGACAGCTGTTGATATCAATGTACTTCAGGGTGAAAGACAGTTTGCAAGGGATAACAAATCTCTCGGACAGTTCAGACTGGACGGTATTGCACCTGCTCCCAGAGGAATCCCTCAGATCGAGGTTACATTTGATATCGATGCAAATGGTATCGTAAATGTATCCGCTAAGGATCTTGGTACAGGAAAAGAGCAGCATATTACCATTACCGCAGGCTCCAATATGTCCGATGCGGATATTGAAAAAGCTGTAAAAGAAGCTGCAGAATATGAAGCACAGGATAAGAAGAGAAAAGAAGCCATCGATACCAGAAATGAAGCTGATTCCTTCGTATTCCAGACTGAAAAGGCATTGAAGGATGTAGGAGATAAATTATCCGATAGTGAAAAAGCTCCTGTAGAAGCTGATTTACAGGCGTTGAAAGATATTCTTGAAAAAACAAAAGATGTTCAGGAGTTATCTGACAGCCAGTTAGATGAGTTAAAAGCCGGAAAAGAAAAACTGATGACATCTGCTCAGGCTTTGTTCACGAAAGTTTATGAGCAGGCTCAGGCAGCAGGTGCAGCAGGTCCCGACATGGGAGCCGGCGCAGGTCCTGACATGAACGCAGGAAGCGCACCGGAAGATGATGTAGTTGACGGCGATTACCGTGAAGTGTAAAATAAACAGAGCGAAATAAATTATGATAAGAAACCGGGGAAGCATTGTTTTATGACAGTGCTTTTCTCGGGTATTAGATTAGAGGAACAGTTATGGCAGAACAGAAAAGAGACTATTACGAAGTCCTTGGAGTAGACAAAAATGCGGATGATGCCGCGATCAAAAAAGCATATCGTGTCCTTGCCAAAAAGTATCATCCTGATATGAATCCGGGAGATGCGGAGGCAGAAAAGAAATTTAAGGAAGCGTCCGAAGCATATGCGATCCTTAGTGATCCGGAGAAGAGAAGACAGTATGACCAGTATGGTCATGCGGCATTTGAAGGTGCCGGCGGTGCAGGTGGATTTGATTTCAGCGGTATGGATTTTACTGATATTTTCGGCGACCTGTTCGGAGGCATGTTTGGCGGCGGAAGCAGAAGAACCAACAATGGTCCTATGAAAGGAGCTAATGTCCGTACCAGCGTCCATGTTACTTTTGAAGAGGCGTGTTTCGGTGTAGAAAAGGAAATCGAACTGACCTTAAAGGATGAATGTAAGACCTGCCGGGGTACAGGAGCAAAACCGGGGACAACTAAGGAAACCTGCAGCAAATGCGGCGGTAAGGGTCAGGTTGTATTTACCAGCCAGTCTTTCTTTGGAACTGTCCGTAATGTGCAGACCTGTCCCGACTGCGGCGGTACAGGAAAGATCATCAAAGAGAAATGTCCGGACTGCCATGGAAGCGGATATATTGCAAGCAGAAAGAAAATACAGGTTTCCGTTCCCGCAGGTATTGATGCAGGACAGAGTATCCGTATCAGGGATAAAGGTGAGCCGGGTACAAACGGCGGACCGAGAGGCGATCTGTTAGTGGAAGTGCTGGTACAGAGGCATCCGATCTTCCAGAGACAGGATTACAATATTTTCTCTACAGTGCCCATTTCCTTTGCAGTAGCGGCATTGGGCGGAGAAATATTGATCGATACCATTGACGGTCGTGTGGCATATGATGTGAAGGCAGGAACCCAGACGGATACCAAGGTCAGGTTAAAAGGAAAAGGTGTTCCCACTTTACGGAATAAAGAAGTGCGCGGCGATCACTATGTTACATTGGTAGTGCAGACACCTACAAAGCTGTCTGCGGAGGCAAAGGAACTTTTACGCAAGTTTGATGAAGAAACGGGCAATTCTCTGGAGGCGGTGAAAAACGCCGGGGAGAAGAAAGGTTCGGGAGAAACGAAGGATAAAAAGAAAAAAGGATTTTTTAAATAATGCAGCGTCCCGGGAATAGGGTTTTGATTCCCGGGACGTTATTTTTTTGCCCGGAATCAGAAAATAATAAACTGATACTCCGAAGCCGGGCTTTGACGGGATCAGAAGGTAATACCCTGACCGGTGTTGGGGATAAGGAAGGAGATGAGGTAGTCCAGAAGGAAGAGGGTCAGGAAGAAATAAGTAGAACGTTTGCGGAGTTTGAGGGGGAGTCCGGACCATAGGCGTGACAGGCGGGGAGAGAGGAAGCAGATCCAGAGGGAACCGGCGAAGCCGAAGCCAAGGAAGGAGAGCAGGGAGATGTAGCCTTCAATGTGGAAGGGGAGGGTGGAATAGTCCCAGTAGCGGGTGTGCCAATAGGTGGACAGGGCAAGACCGGTAATGAGCTCTAAGAGGCTGCCGAGAATGGCAGAGAGGAAAAATGTGACTATTGGACGGGAAGAAAAACGGTTTAGGAGCAGGGAGAGAAACAGGGCGCCAAAACCGTAGACGGGCAGCCAGGGACCGTAGAGAAAACCTCGGTTGCAGAGGGTGCCGTTCAGGATGCAGGTCAGGAGAACTTCCCAGATATAGCCTGTGACGGAGGCAACAAAAAAGAAGAAAACGGATTGGTAAAAGAGGGATGGGGAGAGTTTGGAAAAAAGATGTTTTAGTAGTGGAAATTTGTTTTTCATGGGAAAAGTATGTGTAAAAGAGAAAAAAATATACTGAAAATGTGCAATTTATACCATATATGGAAATAGTTGCTCTTTACTTTTTGATATAATGTGCCTTAAAAGATGAAAACAGTTACAAGTTTTTATCAGAAGCAGCAAATACGAAAGATAAAACATTCAAATGTATGTGGATGGGGGAAAACAAATGAAAAGAAACATTCTATTGATTCTGGGAACAAGTCTATATTTTTTTACGCAGTCAATTTCAATTTACGCAGCAGCTTATGAATATGATGATTTAGGAAGGGTGACCAAAGCCGTTTATGAGGACGGCAGAAGGATTATACAAAAGATAAAATTAAGTAATAGCATAAGAAATAATATCAAAAAGGGAATTGCCATGGTGCTATTGGTAACTATGCTTCCCTTTTCCAGCTTTGCGCAAATTGGCACAGTGCAAGCCAATGCAGCGGTATTATCGTCAAACGGGCTGGAGGGGCAGGAACAAAATGCCTATGAAACAGAAAATGTAGTGCCGGGGACAGAAATGACAGAGGAGATTCATACCTATGGAGGAGAAGATATAGATGCCTTTGTCAATGATGCAGTGCAGGGTCAGTTTCCTGAAGATCTGGAAGATGTGGTGATTGGGGAAGATAATGTATTGACCGGGGATTTAACTGTTATGAACCTGAACCTGGAAGGAGGAACCGTAGATCTACAAGGGAATACGCTTTATGTATGCGGGAATTTTATACAGAGCGGCGGCGTATTAAATGTAAACGGCGGTCGTGTGGTAATATTGGGAGATTATAGAATTCAGAGCATAGCCCGGGCAGTTGAAACAGATGAAAATGAAGGGAATACAGATGAAAACGAAGCAGATACAGATACCAGGGAAGATGAAGTTGAATACATACCATCAAAGGGCATATTGTGCCTGAATCAGGAAAAAGATTATCTGCTTGTTATGGGAGATTTTTATACAGATTCGGAAATAAGCCATTCAGGGTATTTGGATAATGGCATTATGGAAGTAAAAGGAAATTTTACACAATATGCTACAACAGGGGCAGCAAATTTTTGTTCCGGCGATCAGTTCCAACTATATCTGACGGGAACCAAGGAACAGAAGCTGGAAATGGCTGACAGGCTGTATGCCGGGGACTGCATTGCAAATCTGGTCATGGAAAATGGAAGTGAGCAGGGAGTTACGCTGGTAAACAGACCTTATGTGGCAAAGAATATAACAGCCAATGGAGGTGTTGTAAACGGGTGCATCGGCATAGGAGGGAGCACCATATTTACAGAAGACTATTTTGATGGGGGGATTTTTGTTTTCACCGGAGGAAAAATCAGTAAAGAACTGACCATAGGGGAAGATCTGATTCTTGAAAAGAACAGAGGGGCACTATACTTAACCGGACAATTGGAGGTTATGGGAAATGCCCTGATCAGTCATGTCATAGCCCCCACAGGAGGAAGTCTGATCGTAGATGGAAATATGACAGTCAGTGATAATGAAGAAGGATACAGCTGCGGAATATTTATGAATGATGCATGCGCTCATATATTAGTCAGGGGAGATTATATTCAAAAGACAAGGGGACAGCTTCCTATGTCTAAAGGAATTCTGGAAGTCCGGGGCAATATGACAGTTGACGGTACTTTTATGCCTTCTGAGAGCCAGAAGGTCATCCTTTCCGGGGAACAGGCGCAATATGTGGAGGCAGATAATGGAGCAGCATTTAATATATTAGAGCTGCAAAACTACAGTAAAGAAGGCGTTATCTTTGGAAACTTTGTCACATGGAAGAAGCTGATACAAAACGGCTGCAAAGTGACTATGGGGGAAAACAATGGTTATACAGGATATACGCTGGAAGAAGATGAGATTATCTCCGGAGAATTTGTTTTGACCGGAGGAACTCTGGACTTAAACGGGCATACCATGACCATAAGCGGCGATCTGATCCAGAGTGCAGGAACCATTATTTTAAATGGCGGAGAGCTGGTTGTGGAAGGGGATTACCGCAGACAGAAAAGAATAAAAGATAAAAATGGCAATGTTGATTATCAAACAACAACAGCAGCTCTGAAAATGAAAAATGCAAATGATCATCTGTTGGTAAAGGGAGATTTTTATGATAGTTCCTCTGCTGAAAGTATGGATGAAATTTCAGCAGGATGTCTGGAATTAAAGGGAGATTTATATCAGTCAGATGAGGGAAGCGCATATAGCTGGAGATATCCACAAGGACATCAGCTGTTGATAAGCGGAACAGAAAAACAGATATTGCATTTTAAGAATGGCGACGGGAGAAAGCCGGAACTGTATGATTTCAAGATCACGAATACGTCAGATGAAGGAGTCATTATTGAAGGGACTCCATGGATAGACGGAAAATGTGAATCATCAAGAGACAGCCATATTGAGGGACTGGTATATAAAGCGTCATATGAATCTGAATGGGGTGGCTATTACGGCGGTGATCTGGGAATTTTAGACTGCCTTAATCTGAAAAACAACTTTGAGTTAGGGGGAAATCTGTATCTGCAGGACAGACTGAATGTATATGCGGATCTTACCGTTGATGGCAATATTCATATGTTTGATGATACTGAGTGGAAGTGCAACGGATATATTTATTTAAGTGAAGGAAACCTGGTTGTTAAGGGGGATGTGGAAGCACAAAGTGCATATTATTATTCGGGAATTCAGCTTTGTACAGACAACGCTTACGCATTGATTGAAGGAGATTACAGGATTCTGGGTATGAAAGACGGCTTTGAACTGTATTCCTATGCCGGAGTGCTGGAAGTAAAGGGAAATATTGATTTTAAGGGAGAAGTTGTCCATAAAGGAAAGATTATTTTAAGCGGAACAAAACAGCAGACTGTACGTGTAGGGAAAGATACGGAAATCCATGAGCTGGAAGTGGTAAATGGCAGTGAGGAAGGCGTTTGCCTGGATAGCTTTGTCTATGCAAAAACCTGGAATATAGGAGAAAACCTCGTAACCTACAGGGGGGATAAATGTATTTTTGGCGATAATCTGACAGAAGATACCATAATTGACGGGAATGTAGTTCTATTGGGCGGAGTATTGGCACTAAATGGTCATAAATTGCAGGTAAACGGGAATCTTACACAGATGGCGGGAGATGTAAGGGTCAATACAGGCAGACTTTATATAAAAGGAGATTATTGTCTGGGGATTCCGGATGATGAATTACCTGATTATAATACGAGAACATTCGGCATGCTGTATATGGACAATGCAGAGGATTATGTATGTGTAGAAGGAAATTTTAGTGCAAATAAAGAAAAAGGCACATGGATCGGTTTAAATGCCGGTGTTCTTGAAATCAGGGGAAATATGGATTATAATCATGCCCTTTCCGGCAGGAATGAACATATTCTGCTTTTAAAAGGGAATAAAAAGCAGACGGTCACTTTTAACGGAACCGATTCCCGAAGTGGAAGCGGATTTAAAAATCTCACTTTGGATAATCAAAGTGAAGAAGGAATCGTATTTGTTAATCGGCCATATTTCACAGGAAAGATTGTGGACAAGGAAGAAAATCATGTGTCCGGTGTCATTGATATAGGCTCCATGAGCCAGTTGGAAAACGGATATTTCGGCGGAAGTATTTATTATCAGAACTCTTCCCCTGGAACAGATCAGGATATCCATATCGGGGAAAATTTGTTGGTGGATTGTTCCTATCCCATAACTTTAAACAGCCAGTTGAAAATTGACGGAGATTTGGATTTAAACGGAATCTTAAAAGTAAATCATGAAAAACTGCTTGTGGGGGGAGATCTGACCATAAAGCAGAACAACAACAGCTATGTCATCAATGGGATCAATATGGTCAATGATGATGATTATGTATTGGCAGGAGGTAATTTTGTCAACCGCTCCTCAAGAGTACAGACCA
The DNA here is from genome assembly GCA_017936785.1 of Lachnospiraceae bacterium. GTDB lineage: Bacteria > Bacillota > Clostridia > Lachnospirales > Lachnospiraceae > UBA2882. The sequence continues at coordinate 48,603 of JAGBEV010000054.1, forward strand.
TGGAAGCGGGAGTATTGGAGGTTAAGGGAGATTATACAGAATATTTCGGAATCTTTTATGGGAATAAGCATAAGATCACTTTCAGCGGATCAGAAAAGCAGACCATACAGCAAATAGGAAAATTTCATATTCTGGAACTGAAAAATACAAGTGAAGATGGAATATTTTCAGAAGCTGCCCTAAAGTATGACGAACTGATCGGAAACGGATGCAGACTGATCATCGGTGATGAGAACAATGTTACCGGATTCATTTTGGAAGATGACTATATTATGGCAGAAGACTTATATCTGGTAGACGGTACCATGGATTTAGCAGGTCATACCCTGATCGTACAGGGAGATCTGATATTGCAGGAGGGAACCATTAAAGTAAACCATGGCAAACTGATCGTGGAGGGAAATTTCAGACAGCAGAAGAGGAAAACTCTGGAAAACGGTTATGAATATTCCCAAAGTGCAGGTTATCTGTATATGGATAATACAGATGATTACATGAAGATTGCAGGAGACTGTATCCTCATGCCTCCTTTTGGCAATGGGAGCCATATGAAGGGAACTGTGGAAATCGGGGGAGATTTGGACAGCAGGGGAAGCTATGCTTTTAAGAATGACGGAACTCTTATTTTGAACGGAACAGAAAAACAGACTATATTATCTACGTATGATATAAAGCTGGGGAATCTGAAAGTAGAAAATCAATCCATAGAAGGTATTGATATTGCATCCGATCTTGTCATAAGCGGAGAGGTATCTGATGCAGAAATGAAGACAGGCGGCGAGGGCATTGTAAAAATAACGGATCTGAATTGTCTGGAAGAAGGAAAGTTTGGCGGAAATATTTCTCTCAGACAGAAATGTACCATTGAAAAAGATATAGATATTAAAGGCTGCCTGACAATTCAGTATGATAAGCTGACCGATCCGGATGAGGGAACAAGGTGCGGGGAGCATACCGTTCATGCAGGTGAATTGATAGTTAGGGAAAGCCTGTATCTGGAAAAAGCACAGGTATATGTGGAAAATGATCTTTTGGCAGAGAGCAGAGGCGCTCTTTTAATGGACGATTCCGACAGTTATCTGTTAGTAAACGGGAATGCGGAATTTACGGGAGACGGAAAATCAGTATGGACAGCAGGAACTCTGGAATTAAAGGGTGATTTGGTACAAACCGGTGAAAAGCAGAATTTTACTGCATCTGACGAACACCGCACCATTTTAAGCGGCAGCAGGAATGATAAAGGGGAAGATCTGACTCAAAGGATTCATCTGGATGCTTCGGATAACAACAGGTTTCACACGTTAGTCCTGAAAAAAGATCTGTATACCTGTTATGAGTTTGATACCGTTCCTGAGGATATTGCAGATGAAGTTATTTATGAGCTTGCTACCACGCTCTATCCAAGACCGGTTACCCGGATTACGGCGGAACAGATCACACCCTTTTCCGTTACCATAGGATTTGACGGTAAGTGGAGTGAAGGAGAAACAGCGGGATTTGCCGTTTATCGTGATGGCGTTCTGGCTGGAACTACAGGAACAAAAAGCTATAAGGATACGGGGCTGGAACCGGGAAAAACCTATACTTATACGGTGCTGCCCTATAATGAAGATAAAAATTATGCAAAGGAATCTCCGGAATTTTCCGTGCAGACTGACAGTGACGGACAGCCGCCGGAGAAGGTTCAGAATCTCAGAGTCAGTATGAGGACGGGATCAGCAGTTACCCTTACATGGGACAGAGGAAAAGACAATGTGGGCGTAACGGGATACAGACTTTACCGTGATAATGAACTGATCTATGAGGGCAGTGATCTTCAATATGAGGATAAGGGGCTGGAAAATAAAATTGTATATCAATATCAGATAGAGGCAGTTGACGGCAGTGGAAATGTATCAGAAAAATGTGATACCGTCGACGGCGTTGTTTTCGTGCCCAGGATTCTTTCTGTAGAGCCTGAGGACTATGGAGTGATCGGCGGAAATACTGCAAAATTCCAAGTTACATTCTCCGGAGAGGGAAGGAGTAAAGGAAATGCAGTTAAGATTGAATATTATGACAATGATTATTATGAATGGAAGCCCATAACGAAAACATCCATTGGGCAGAAGGAAGAAAGCGGAGCTGTATTGACTGCCGGCTATGTTTGGAACATGGAAAATCTGGAATTGGGCAGAGAAGTGGATATCCGCTATACATTAAGGGATAAAGACGGAAATGAAACGGAAAAGATCGTTACCTATACTGTGGACAGAGAAGCTCCCCTGGCACCTAAAAATGTACATGCCTCTGATGAAGGGGGAACTGTCATCATCAGTTGGGAAAAAGGCGGAAGCGCCGATTGTGCAGGTTATAAAATATACCGGGTACAGTCTGATGCAGGAGAGGGAATCCTGTTGGCTGATATAGATGGGAAAAACAGCACCTGGTATGAGGACGTGAACGTAGAGGACGGAAAGACTTATGAGTATTATGTCCGTGCCTATGATAACTTTGATCAATTGGGATCAATGTCCAATGTGGCACAGGTAACGGTTCAGGAGGATACCCTGGCGCCGAGAATGGTTTCCATGACACCTGACCCGGGTAAGGTGGGCGGAATTATGACTTTAACTCTGGAAGGAAAGGATAACAGACAGGTTACGGAATTTGAATTGTATATCAGGAAGGACGGAGTAACAGAATGGGAACCGCTGGTACAGATTCCGGCAGAAACGGACAAAGGAACCTATTTGTGGAATACAGCACTATATGAAGAAGGCACTTACTATATCAAAGCGGTTGCAGTGGACCGGGCAGGAAATAAAAGTGAAGCTTTGTTTATGCGCCGCTATGAGGTTGATAATACGGGAATTGCCAAAATTATACTTGCAGAATGCAACGTAGGAAGTACAGCAATCCAGCTGACATGGGAAGATGTGACGGAAGATGATTTTGCATATTTTCAGGTAGAAGAGTTCAGGGATGGAAAATGGCAGAGCGTTGGACAGGTTGCGGATACACTGGGAATCCGGATCGAAAACCTGCAGCCGGGTTCTTCATATACATACCGGGTACTGGGAGTTGACAAGCTTGGAAATCAAGGAATCCCTTCTGATGAAATTACACTGACTACCACAGAAGATACTGTTTTGCCTGTAATCAGTGCCATCCTGCCCATTTCTTCTTACTACGGAGAGAAGATCCCTTTATCCATGACAGTGGAGGATAATGGAGGCGTGGCTTATGGTATCTTTTCCTATAGTGAAAATGGTGAGGATTACAGTGAGCTTGCCAGAGTAAATGCCGGAGGCAGCACAAAGGAAAAGATCGATTATATCTGGGATGCTTCAGCACTTCCGGAAGGTGATATTTATGTCCGCTTTGAAGCATATGATAATGCAGGAAACCACAATTCCCTTTATGAGGAAAAGGAAATTGAAAACCTGTATAAAATTGACCATACAGCGCCGGGAAAAGTCACAGGTCTTTCTGTGACAGGAGAAGAAGGTGTGATCGATCTGAAATGGGGACAGGTCAGTGAAAATGATATTGCCGGATTTCAGATATACCGCGCAAAGGAAGGAACGGGAAAATTTACCTGTATTGAAGAAAAAGTTACTTCCTATGAATATCATGATAGAAAAGTACAGGAAAATGTGACTTATATTTATCAGATCGCAGCGGTGGATATAGCCGGAAATGTAGGAGAAAGGTCAGAAAAAGTATATGGAACAGTAAAAAGAGATGAAACAGCCCCTGAGGTCACAGGTATTTCCCCTTCTGACGCTATGCTGGGAAGGGAATCTGTTTTACAGGTTCTTGCCCTGGATAATGCGTCCCTGCAGTCCATTGAGATGGATTACCGCAGGGCAGACTCCGATGATGAATGGGAAGAAATAGCGCACATTCCTGCATCAGGCAGGGATTACTATAAGGAAATTCCGTGGAATGCAGAAGGTCTTCAGGAAGGAATCCAATATGAAGTGCGTGCAAGGGCAATTGATAAGGCGGGAAATGAAAGTGACTATATTTACCGTACCTATACCTTTGATCTGACAGCTCCGGCGGCACCGGTACTGGAAAGTAAAAGCGGCAGTTTCCGCATAGAACTTCTCTACAGTGCCAACGAGGAGGAAGATTTTGAGTGCTATAGGATTTACCGTAAGAGATATGGGGAAAATGATTATACCTGTATCCAGAGCGGAACGGAAACGGAATATGTAGATAAAGTCGAGGACACGGAAAGCGTGTACTATTATAAAGTGTGCGCCTATGATATTTACGGCAATTACAGTGAATCCAATATAGTGACTGACCATGCAAATTTTGTGGATGATATTGCCCCTGAGGCAGTGCTTCCGGAAAGTATCGGCGGAATGACAGGAGAGGAAATTTCCTTTGACGGAGTGCTGTCTACGGATAATATCAGGATCAACCGCTATGAATGGGATTTTGGAGACGGGACTACGGCATCAGGGGCAAGACCTGTACATGCTTATGCAGAGGAGGGCAATTATACGGTAGTACTGACTGTCAGCGATGCCCAGGGAAATAAATCTGTTACTACATCTACGGTGGAAGTAATAAAGGCTGACAATAAAGGAACAGTTCAGCTTCAAGTGACTTCCGGCTATGGAATTGGAATTTCCGGTGCTTATGTTTATGTAAAGACCGGGGAAGGAAAGAATGATTTTAAAAAGCTACGCTGCAATTCCAACGGATATGTAAATATTGTAGGAACCCAGGGCACCTATGAGGTATCGGCTTTTGCAGAGGGCTTTCTGCCTCAGGAAAGTGTCATATTCATAACACCGGGAGAAAAAACCAGCAGATCCATTACCCTGCAAAAGGGAGAGGTAGTAGTTGGGAAAATCTCCATGCACAGGATGTCTATAGATGAAATGATAGAAAAGGGAGTGAATCTAAGCAGTCCTTCTAATTATCATACCTATCAATTCTCGGTAGAACTACGATTTTCAGAAAGCCCCCTTCCGGCTTATATTGAATATCAAGGACCTTTGGAAAAGGAAGAAATCATTGGAAATATAAGTTATTCCAATACCCATATACAGGCAGCGCTGTTGCCGCCGTGGAAACATATTAACGGAAGCAGAGTTATAGCAGAATCCCAGGAAATACCCCCTGCTGTGGCTTATATCAAGACGACCCAGACAGTAAGCTGGCTAAAGGATATGTACCTTGTGGAGCTGGGCATTAACAATAATGCTGCCAGTGGGTTTACCATTCATGATGCTTCTGCCACACTGGAACTGCCCCGGGGGCTTTCTCTTGCCACTACCCAGTCAGGACAGACGCTGGTAAACCGGATGGGAAGCATTGGAGGACAACTGCAGGGAAAAACTTCATGGATCGTAAAGGGAGATGAATCGGGAACCTATGAGATCGGGGCAAGATTTCATGGGATCATGAGCCCCTTTGAGGCACAGCTGGATTCCAGATTTGTGTCTCAGATGGAATATGAAGTGCAGACCGGAGAGGGACTGAATATTTATGTATATCCTGAAGAAGCCTATTATCCCGGAGAAAAGTATTATATCCACTTTGAGATAAAAAATGAATCCGCCAGACCTTTTTATAATGTCAAAACATCCATAGGAAACTTTCAGCTTCCTGAGATGGTAGGAGAAGTGATCGTAAAGGATTGGAAGACCAAGGAGGTCATTGAATATGACCGGTGGGAAGGAGACATCCATATTACGGACCTTGACCAGAAAGCCATTCCGGTGGTGTCTAAGGGGGCAAGGCTGGAATGCGGCATTCTTTCTCCCGGCGCAAGCATCTGGGGAACTTATTGTGTGGTTCCCCAGGGCAATGAAGAAAGCTATTACCCTTATGTGGGAAGTCTGGTAGAAGAGTTAAGAGGAGCCAATCTGGGTGTCAGAGTAACTGTAAATCCTATATCCAGCCATATTGTAAAGTGCCTGCAGTTTATGGACCCCAAAACAGGTACCATCTACGGAGATCCTGTGGATCTTACCACAGGGGCATTTATGCAGGATGTTTCAAGCTTCAACGTTGATGGAGCATCCAGACTTTCTCTGGGCATTCATTACAATTCCCTTGCTGCGGAATACAAAGGACAATGCGGATACGGATGGACTCATGATTATGAGCAGCATATTGAAGATCATGGTTCCTTTGTGGATCTGTATTTAAGTTCTTATGCAAAGGTTACCTTTATCAGTGAAGCAGCGGATGACCATGTTGTCTACGGAAAGGTGGAAGACGGCAGGATCATCATTGACCGGGAAGCGGTATATGAAGATGTCTTTTATCCTACATCCCAAGCCTTGAACGGGTGGAGTCTGTCCAGAACAGAGGAAGGATATGAAGTGATATCCAAAGACCGGGAAATTTACCGGTTTGATCAGGAGGGCAGAATCAGTGAGATTACATCTTTGGACGGCAAAGGCGTCGCACTTGCTTATGAGGGTGGAAAGACGACCATAAGGGATCAGGTTTCAGGAGAGAAATTGTATCTGTTTTACAATGAAGAAGGTATGATCAGCCGGATCGGTGACGATCATGGGCGAACCATGACCCTTGCTTATGACGGAGAAAATCTTACATCTCATACAGGGGCTGACGGACAAATTACACAATATGTTTATGACGGTAGTCACAGGCTTCTCTATGGAGTAGATGGAAAAGGTATCACATATGTGGAAAACACCTATGATGATAAAGGGCGTATAGTGGAACAAAAGGAAGCCGGAATAGGAAATGCGGCAAAATATTCCTATGAAGACAGGGAAGATGGCAGCATGACTGTAAATGTCTGCGGCTATGACGGACAGACGATGTCCGTGACTGTAAACGGAAAGGGAGAAAAAATACAGGAAGTGGATGCCGGGGGAGCGGTTACCTCCTATACCTATGATGATAGGGGAAATCTGCTGAGGGAGACCGACGGAAAAGGAAATACGGAATCCTATGAGTATGATGAAAATAACAATCCGGTTACCTATACAGATAAGAACGGGCAGACAACATCACTGGTCTATGATGAGAACGGTAATGTCACATCCAGACGGAATGAAGATGGAAGCGGTATCAGCTTTGCCTATGATGAGAATGGAAGAATCATACGGAATATCAGCTCTCTGGGAGCTGTTACAAGGTATGCCTATGATGATCAGGGAAATGTGATCAGACAGATCACCGATGGTCTGGGGACCTTGTCCATGACCTATGAAGGGGGAAAACTGACCGGAATTACAGATTACAACGGCAATACTACCATTTACGGTTATGATGCCTATGGAAACCGCACATCTTGTACTGATGCAATGGGGAACAACACTTCTGTTACCTATGACGAAGCCGGAAAAGCATTATGGGAAACCACAACAGACGGCAGCCTTATTACGTATGAATATGATGCCAAGGGACAAAAGATCAAGGAGACTATATGTGGAAAAACCGGCGGAACCAGAACGATTTCCTATACTTATGACGGAGCAGGGCGCATAACAGCCATGATAGGAGAAGAAGGAACAACTGCATACACTTATGACGGAGAAGGAAATATTATATCCATAACTTATCCGGACGGCAGCAAAGATACCATGGCTTATGATCAAGCCTCCAATCTGATCAAAGCCACTACGGCAGCAGGACTTACCACCGAATACAGCTATGACCTGCAGGGCAATAAGATACAGGAACGGACGGGGGAAAACCAGACCGCCTATGAATATGACCCAGAAGGAAGGATCAGCAAAATAATACAGGCAGACGGTGAAGAAATAGTATATACTTATGATGAAAGAGGAAACTGTATCAGTGAAACGGATGGAAAGGGCAGAAGCTATACCTATACCTATGATGCTGCCTCCAACCTGATCACTGAAACAGACCCCTGCGGCAGCAGGACCTGCTATACTTATGATCTGTACGGAAGGTGTATTCAGGTTACCGATCCCAAAGGAAACAGCACAAGCTATGCCTATGATGGAAACGGAAACTGCATCCGCCGGACCGATGGAGCAGGAACCGTAACAGAGTTTACCTATGACAGCCTGAACCGTCTCATTACAGCCGGCGTACAGACAAAACAAGGAAACGTGACCACAGCATTTGCATATGATGAAGCCGGAAGGGTGACAGCCGTTACTGACGGAGAAGGAAATACCACCAGGGCTGCTTATGACAGCTTTGGAAACCTGGTATCCCTGACGGATGCACAGGGAAGGATTGTGGAAAGCAATACCTATGACAACCTGGGCAGGCTGACGGAAACCACCGATGCTCTGGGCAGTGTGACTGCCTACAGCTATGATAAAGCAGGTAACGTGACAAGGATCGTAGAATGCTTAAACAGCGAGGTGCAGGCAGAAACAGGATTCCTTTATGATGCAGATGGAAGGCTTCTTGCCGTTATGGATGCAGAAGGAGGGAACACAAGCCAGACCTATGATGCGTCGGGAAATGTCACTTCCGTAAAGGATGCTGTGGGAGGCACCACCAGCTACAGTTATGACTCCATGAACCGGGTAACGGAGATCGTCAATGCCATCGGGGCAACGAGTACCTACACCTACAACGGGGAAGGTCTCCTTGCTGAAAGCAGGAATGCCAAAGGCGACAGGACCTCTTATGAGTATGATGCTGTAGGAAGGATCACCAGACAGAAAGATAAAGCAGGCATCATCAGCTATACCTATGATGAAAACGGAAATGTGCTGGCCGTAAGGGACGAAAGCGGCACCATCACAAGAACCTATGACGAACTGAACCGTGTTACCAGCGTAACGGATTACAGGGGTGACACCGTTTCCTATGCCTATGACCAGTTAGGAAACCGCATAAGCATTACCTATCCCGGCGGGGAGATCGTACGCTATACCTATGACAAAGCGGGAAACCTGAAGACGGTCACAGATCCCTGGGGCAGTGTGACTTACTATACTTATGATGAAAACGGCAGGCTGACGGAAACCGTAAGGGGAGACGGCAGCAGGGAAACAAGAGAATATGATGGGGCAGGTCATCTGACAGCATTGAAAGATGTTGCTGCGTCCGGAGAAGCCATCAATGATTATTCCTATGAGTATGACGGCAGAGGGAATATCATCCGGATTACCGGAATGGATGCAGGAGTATCTGCGTACACGGACGGAACATCGGGAGCAGACGGAGTTGTGGTCAATGGAGATGGGACAGTAACAGTATCCATAGCAATGACCTATGATGAAGACAACCGCCTGCTGACCTATAACGGACAGGCTGTGGAGTATGATGCAGACGGCAACATGACAAGGGGACCCTTAAAGGGCGGCATGGCAGAATTTACCTATGACTGCCGAAACAGGCTTGTAAAGGTCAAAGAGGAAGATGGTTCCGTCACAGCCTATGAGTATGATGGGGAGAATGTAAGGACGGCAGTCATTACAAACGGCATCCGTACGGAATACACTACAGACCGTGAAAGCACCTACAGCCAGACACTTGTAAGGACTGCGTATGAAAAGAATGTATTCGGATTCTATACGGAGAAAAAGGAACAGATCATTTATACCTATGGAACAGGTCTGGTCAGTGAAAGGAGAGATGAGGGAGATTTCCATACCAGGGAATATTATTACCACTATAACCATTTAGGTTCCACAATGGCATTAAGTGACAGGGAAGGAAATATTGTTTACCGGTTTGTGTATGATACCTATGGTGAACTGAGAGATATCCAGAATAGCGATAGAGTGAGCCTGAAAACGGCGGAGGAAGCGCAGGAGATTACAAAGGATGCAAGCGTTGCAGAGTTAGCCAATGCTGCAGGAATTGAGTATCTCTATAACGGTAAGTACGGTGTAAGCACAGACAGAAATGGTCTGTATTACATGAGGGCACGCTATTATGACCAGGATA
>JAGBEV010000055.1 GCA_017936785.1 Lachnospiraceae bacterium
CCAGAGTCCGAATAATTCCACAACGCTTTTTTTCAGACCAGCACTGGTGTGGTGGTTTTATTGTGATACCTGTTTTTCAACCTGTATAAAATTTTCAATGTTCAGCAATTTAGCCTTGACTTTTTATTTGCAGGCTCAAAAAATTTATCTATATCCTTCCAAAAAAGAGAGGGTACAATATTGCCATGAATTCCTGATAGCAGTGATGTGTTAATTTCTCTCAATTCATACCCGGCAGGTAAATTGAAATCAACAGATCGTTCCTTTTGGGGATATTCAAATAAATATCTTTTTTCTAAGATAATATTCTCTTTTAACTGAAAGAATTTTTCTATTTTTTCATCTTTGACCAATAAAACAAAACGTCTGGGATTTGTATTATTTTTATTTAATATCAGCTCATATATATTTTCTAAAAAGGTCTCGTCAGGTTTCCCCGCAAAAAATGCAAAGCCACTATGATGCCAGAACAGCACAGCACTATGATCATTTATTGAATTTGCAAATATTTCGCCATCCTGAATTCCCTCTGCAATAGACAGTGGATACACTTTACCGCAATCAATGGTCTCAGCATAATGAATAAAATCCGAATACATGGAAAAATCAACTTTTTGTGCTTCTACTGTTGGTATCATCACAATGAACCTCCCAAAATGCTTCTCTGTTTTCAATGTTTACGTCATCACATTGCGAACCCGTTTTATCTCCGTTCATATATTAAATCGGTTATACCATTATAATTCTGAGTTCCTACCAGCCATAGTTTAAGCCTGTTCTCCATGGTTTCAAAAAGGCGGATGCCATTTCCTAAAATGGTTGGAATCACTGAAATATAGTAAGTGTCAATTAAATTTTCCTGCATAAGCTGTTGAATGATATTTGCTCCCCCACAGATCCAAATATTTTTTCCGTCCTCCTGCATTAACCTTTTAACCAGGTCACATGGATTTTCCCGGGAAAATATCATCTGCTCTGTTGACGGAATATTTTTATGGGTAATGATATAGCTGGTCAGATTTGAATATACCCACTCCGTCGGCGACAGCTCTGTTACCACTTGATGATAAGTATTCCATCCCATAATGACAGTATCAACATCCTTTATGAATGTTGAATAAACATCCTTATTCTCCCCATTTTCATCCTGCCCATTTAACCAATCTACTCCACCATTGCTGTCTGCAATATATCCATCAAGACTCATGGCAATAAATAAAACGACTTTCCTCATGATTCTTTAATCCTGCCTTCCACAATCAATACACAAAATGGTGTCTGCAGCATAGTTGTATAATATCCCGTCTTCTTCTGATTCGACAGAATTCATTCAAAAACACTCCTTTACATGCAAAGCTTTTGCATAACGGCTAAATAAATCCACGCTTTCTACAGTAATCCTGCATAACTTTCCTTGTATGGGCAGTCCGGTCTATATCGCCTTTTATAACGGTTGACATTACTTCTCCTTGTACCGTATATTCCTGCACCTTATCCGGCACCGGCATAAAGTCATCTAAATAGCGTACCCGGTTGGACTCTCCCGGGTTCGGTTCCGGAAAATGTCCTTTCTGCGCCCAGTGTTCAAAATCTGCTCCATGATCGATCAGCATATCCAAAAGTTCCATCAATCTCTTTTCCGTAATCTCCTGTATGGAAGTATATGCTGATTGACGTTCAAGAATATTTTCTGCTTGTGCCACACATTCATCTATAGCGGCAAATCCGTTAGAAGCACACTTGTTAGGATCTGCACCCTTTTCTAACAATGTTTTGAGCAATAGCAACCCCTTCTCCGAAACAGCAAATCTTTCATAACACAAGCTCTGAAAAACCGTCCGTATTGCATCATGTAAAACAGGCGTTCTCCATGTAACTCCTTCAGCTTCTTCTTCCATAAAATTCACATCAGCTCCCTGTTCTATCAGGTAATAGGCGATATCAAATGCTCCAATTTTAACTGCCACCTGAAGGGGCGACTGACCTATATCCTTTTTCGGCGGTGGCGTTGAAATACTGGATATTGCTTCCGGCTTTTTTTGCAGGATCGCTTTCACTTCTTCCATGTCATTGCTGCGGATTGCTTTAAATAACTTTTTCATACCTTTTACCCTTTCTTCCATGCCCATAAAATATTGTTTTTGCATTGCATCTCTCACAAACAGTTCGTCTGATGACAATATCACACCTACAGAACCTTTTGTATGTCCGGGGAATGCGATCACTTTTCCGCCTATTCCGTAATTCAGTAAAGACTAAACTTTCCGCTTCTGACCTTTTCCAAGAAGCGGAACATCCTCGCTTGCTATACCCATAGGACAACTTAATTTGAGTGGCTTAATATGCTGCGCTTTGACAGTGGTCAAAATGACCGTGTGTCAACAGTAATTTGCCATTCCACAGGCAATGGTTTCTATTTTAATGCAATTTCTCTTTTCTGCATGGAGCAAAATTTTCTGCAAAAATCCTGCCGATTTTAACTTATCTTCAAATGGAATATGAAAATCAATGTCCTATTTTTTATGTCTCAATGTCCTGTTTTTATGTCTCAATGTCCTGTTTTAGAGAAAATCACATAACACATTATAACACAAAATATATAAAACAAAGGAAACTGATTAAACAATTATTAATGCATTGATCTGTTAAAGCAAACGAAAGCGGGTAATAAGCCATTCTTACCACCCGCTTTCTGAAGCATATTTTCCACACTCTTTTTATAATCTCCGTACTGTTTATAAATATTTATTCATAAATGCAATATTTTCTTCCAAAATCTGTTTTGTTTCCGGTGTTCCTGTTCCAATAGTCGCAAACGCATGAAATGTTCCTTTTACTTCAACTAATTCAACATCCACATTTGCATTTTCTAATTTTTCGTATAATGCTTTTGCATCAGCATAAAGAGTTTCATTATAATCGCAAGTAATAAATGTAGGAGGGAAATCAATATAATTACCAAACAAAGGCGAAATAAAAGGATTTCCGGTTTCATCTTCTCCAACATATATTTCATTTAATGGTTTAAGACAGCCTTCTTTTACTGTAAAATCATCAATTTCGTGTTCTGTTCTATCTAAACTGCCAGTAAAATCAACAATAGGGGAATGAACCAATACACAAGCAACTTTTTTCATTTCCTTAACCTTTAAAGCAAGTGCAAGACACAAATTCGCACCAGCACTCTCACCTACCAAAGTTATTTTTGCCCTTGGATACATTCTTATTATTTCACAAAATGCATTATAGCAGTCATTAAAACCTTTGGGGAAAGCATTCTCTGGTGCTAACGCATAATCAACTGCAATTACCTTGCAACCGGAATATTTAGCCAACATTGAACTATATCCTTTTGAAGATGCAGCACTACCAGAAACAAAACCTCCACCATGAATATACATAATAATATTTTCATTGTTTAACTGTCCGTATTCTGAAACAAGTGCATTGGTATTACCCAATCTTATTTTTTTATACTTTACACCCTTTTCCTTCGGCATAAACTGATACCCAAAATTAGAGATTATCCTTACAAATGACCAATTGACTTTGCCCATATTTTCGTCAAATCCCATTCCTTTTGTCATTTGTTGAACTGTATAAATATTCTTTCTCATTTCTTCGCTTTGAGCTTCTCTAACCTGTATTCCCATATCACGCCTCCAAAACCTAACCCCAAAGATTTAGTAATAATAAAATTCAGCAAATCACCCCTCAATAACCAATTCACTATACCCGTCCACTTCTTTACTATAAACATGCTTTCCAATTATGGTACGGAGATTTTTCACATCTTCCAGATCATCACTTGCAAATTCCTGATAGCAGATTTCTGAATCTTTCGTATTCAATTCCTCATAAAAATCAGAAATATAGCAATAAAACTCATCTAAGATGTCCTCCAAGGGAACTTGGGATATATAGCTGGCATTATCGCCCTCATCCAGTTCAGGCTCCTGAATAAATGACAGGCTGGTCACATAGATAACCTTACCATCATTTTCCAGTTTGTAGATTCCCTCTTCCACCTTTGTATACTTATCATTTTCATATTTTGCAGAATTAAAATTTTCTATATTTTTCATTGCACCCTCCCCAAATTATTTTTCTTCATAATCACTTAATGCTTCCTTTAATTTTTTAATTGCCTTTTCCGCTGTATGCTGCATTGCATATATCCGGTCTTTTAGTTACCTTTCCTCCCTGAAATATGCCTCTCCCAGGGACGCCGGCGGCTGCTGCTCCCGTTTCTTTCTAAGGCTGGTAAATACCAGTACCACCAAGGTTACCAGATATGGAAGCATCTTAAACAGCTCCTGGGAGCTGCGGTTCAAACCTGCGATATAGAAATACATCCAATAGAGAATACCAAACAGATAAGCGCCCCAGATGGCATTTTTCGGTCTCCATGTTGTAAAGATTACCAATGCTACCGCAAGCCAGCCCAGTTTTTCGATACCGCCGTCATTTGCCCAGGTTCCCTTGGTATAGTCCATAACATAGAACAGACCGCCCAGACCGGAAATGCCTGCACCTATGGTAACGGCAAGATATTTATAAAGAGTTACGTTAATGCCTGCTGCATCTGCTGTAGCAGGGCTTTCACCAATGGCTCTCAGATTCAGTCCTTTTCTGCTCTTAGACAAAAAGTACTGCATAAAAAGCGCCAGAATAATGATCATGTAAACCATAAATCCATAGGAAAAGAAAATCTTTCCCACAAATCCCAGACCGGAAAGCCCCGGAATGCTGGCACGGTAAACAGAGCTTGTGGCAGGCACTGAAATCTGTCCTACACCTCCTGCCATCTTATTGAGCGTACCGCCAAAGAAGTTGGCAATACCGGAACCAAAGATCGTCAGGGTCAGACCTGTTACGTTTTGATTTGCCTTTAGGGTAATGGTTAAAAATCCAAAGAGAAGTCCGCCCAACGCTGCCGCTATAAAAGCACAGGCAAAGGAAATCAGCAGACAGATAAATTTATTGGGGTCTTCTGCATTGCTCTCATAAAAGAATGCCCCTGCAAGGGAACTGATACCGCCTAAGTACATGATACCGGGTACGCCCAGATTTAAGATTCCTGCTTTTTCCGTACAGATCTCTCCCACGCAACCGAACATGATAACTGTACCAAAAACTACAGCTGCCTGAAATAATGAAATGAACTGGTCCATCTTACGCTTCCTCCTTCTTTGTCTTTTTGCTTACGATCACTTTATAATTACAGAAAAATTCACTGCCTAAGATGAAGAACAGGATAATACCCGAAACAACATCGGAAGCAAATTCATTTAAACCAAACTGGGAAGCGATCTCCGCCGCACCACGATCAAGGAATGTCAAAAGCAGGGCAATGGCGATCATGGTATAGGTGTTGAACTTCGCCAGCCATGCCACGATGATCGCTGTAAATCCACGCCCTCCTACAGTGTTGGTGGAAATAGTATGGTCAATTCCCGCTACGCCCATAAAGCCTGCCATGCCGCAGATAGCACCGGAAATGAGCATGGTCCGGATAATGACCTTTTTTACGCTGATACCGGCATATTTTGCAGTATCCTGAGATTCTCCCACAACACTGATCTCATAGCCCTGTTTACTCTTTTTCATATAAAGGTAAACGCCGATGGTAACAGCCATGGCAAGTATCACATTGAGCAGATAATTCTGTCCGAGAACGGATGGAAACCAGCCTGCCATGGAATTTTGATTGATGATTCCCACGGAATTGGAACCGTAGGGATTTTCCCACAATGCTACGCAGAAGGATGTGAGCTGGATTGCCACATAATTCATCATCAAAGTAAACAATGTTTCATTGGTATTCCATTTTGCTTTAAAAATTGCAGGAATCAATCCCCAAAGAGCTCCGGCAAGACAGCTTGCCACAAACATGACGATCAAAAGCAATGCCGCAGGCATACTTTCTCCAAAATAGATCATGATACCTGCAGTAACAATACCGCCCATCAATACCTGTCCTTCTGCACCGATATTCCAAAACTTCATTTTAAAAGCGGGAGCCAGCGCAACAGATATTGTCAAAAGGAACATGGTATCACGAATGGTGATCCAGCTTCTTCTCATGGTCGCAGAAAGGGTGGTGCCGCCGAAAGCACCCTGAAACATCGCCTTGTAAACAGCCACAGGATTTAATCCTGTAATGAAATAAATAAATAATGCACTTGCTAAAAGCGCCAATACAATAGCGGCAAGACGGACAAGAATTTTTCGTTTCATGGAAACGGAAGTCCTTTTGGCTATTCTCACGAAAGGCTCATGGCCTGTTGTTTTTGTTTTACTCATGGTCCTTTCCTCCTGTCTTTAACTGAGTCATCAGAAGTCCCACTTCTTCTTTGGTGGTTTTTCTGCCATCCAGAATGCCGTTTACCCTGCCGCCGCAAAGCACCAGAATCCGGTCACTCAATTCCAGCAGTACATCCAGATCCTCTCCTACATAAATGACTGCAACGCCCTTTTTCTTTTGCTCATTTAAGAGATGATAAATGGTATAGGAAGTATTGATGTCAAGTCCCCTGACCGCATAAGCAGTCATCAGGACAGTGGGATTTGCCCCGATCTCCCTTCCCACCAGAACCTTCTGCACGTTGCCCCCGGAAAGAGTTTTAACAGGAGTATTGATATCGGGTGTTACAACTTCCAGTTTCTCCTTTACCTGCAATGCCATTTCTTTTGGTTCTTTTTTATTTAAAAAGAATTGATGTCCTTTGTTATAATCCTTTAACATCATATTATCGATCATGCCCATGGAACCTACCAGTCCCATACCAAGCCTGTCCTCCGGTACAAAGGAGAGTGCAATTCCCTGCTCCTTGATCATACGTGGATTTTCTCCTACCAGTTCATGAATATTGGCAGTATCCGGTTCATAATAGAGAATGCTGCCGCCCTCTTCTACATACTGCAGTCCGGCGATCGCCTCTAAAAGCTCCTTCTGTCCACAACCGGAAATACCTGCAATACCAAGAATTTCTCCGCTGTATGCTTCAAAGCTCACATCATCTAATGCCTTGATGCCGTCTTTGTTAAAGCAGGTCACATTTTTAACCTCCAGACGTTTCTTCGGTTCTACAGGCTCCGGTCTTTCGATATTCAGCTCTACCTTTTTACCCACCATCATTTCCGTCAGAGAATTCTCTGTGGCATCTTTGGTCTCCACAGTTCCCGCAAATTCACCTTTCCTCAAAACGGAAACCCGGTCCGATACAGAGAGCACTTCATGGAGCTTGTGGGTAATGATCACGATTGCTTTGCCGTTATCCCTCATATTGCGGATGACCTTGAAAAGCTTTTCGGTCTCCTGGGGTGTGAGAACAGCCGTAGGCTCGTCCAGGATCAGAATGTCCGCCCCGCGGTACAGCACCTTAATGATTTCCAAAGTCTGTTTCTGGGAAACGGACATATTATAAACCTTCTGCTCCGGGTCCAGATCAAATCCGTATTTATCGCAGATTTCTTTTATTTTTTCTCCTACTGCTTTCCGGTCCAGCTTTCCTTTTTCATCTAATCCCAAAACAACATTTTCTGCAGCAGTAAATAAATCCACCAATTTAAAATGCTGGTGAATCATACCGATTCCGTATTCAAAAGCTGTCTTGGGGGAGCTGATGGCAGCAGGCTTTCCATCAATATAGATTTCTCCGCTGTCGGGATAGTAAATGCCCGAAAGCATATTCATAAGAGTTGTCTTACCGCTTCCGTTTTCTCCTAAAAGAGAAAGGATTTCGCCTTTGCGAATCTCAAGATTGACATCATGATTGGCAAGGACTTCTCCAAAGGATTTGGTGATGTGTTTCATTTCAACGGCGTTTTGAGGCTCCATTGATTTTCTCCTTTCCACTACTCATAAGCATGTTGTACATAAATCGTATCCGATTCTGAAAAATCAATATTTTTTATTATATTATATTTTAGTAATTTTTGCATCTCTTCTGACAGATTATTAAAGTTTAGGGGGATTAAGGGATAGGATACTTTTGTATAATATTCATGGAGGGTACATATTCCTTTTTTGGTACAATCATCGGAATCATAGTAAAATAAGCCCTTTTTTGAAAACTCCTCTGCCACTTCTGTTGCTCTTGGGGTCAGATCAAATCGAATTTTGCACTCGGATGAAAATGAAAGTTTTTCAAAGAGCTCCATGAGCCGGTCGGCACGTTCTCTGTCTTCACATACAAATTCAGGAAGATTTCCACATCCTGCACTGCAAAAGACGGCAATATTTCCATTGCTGTCAACAGCATACCATTCCATATCCATGTGCGGACACTCTCCTTGGGAAATTCTACTCATCATTTTGCTCCTTTATAAATTTGAATTCTATATCCTGACCAGATTATTATCAACAATATATTTTAAATTACACCTGTTAAGCATCCAGCTCATATCCCTGGCTCCGTTTTTATAATCTATAATCTGCTGTTTGATCTCATCCGATATACTATCATTGATTTCCCGGACTTTCTCCTCTATAGCTGAAACACCCAGCTTGTCCGCTATAAAGTCCAGCCGTATATCATATTTATCAAACTCCGAATTTAACAATTTATTGACCGCTTTAATATAATCCTTTTCAAATTGTATACTCAGGTCTACTGCAGTCTCTGAAATGATCTTTGTTAATTCCTCAAGTACATTTTCTAATTTCTCTTTCGTTGAAATATCATACCAATATCCATTCTCCGGACGATAAGACATACCTCCTACAATATTATTTACAGGCAGCTTTCCATAAGTTTTACACCACAATATAAAATCTGCATTTACTTCTACACTTTCATACGAGACATTCCACTTAGACGAAAAAAAATCTATTTCAAATACCAGATCCTTTACTGTTTTCTTTAAACAATTCTGACTCTTCAGATATTTCCATCCCGTTGCCTCGGCAAGCCCGCTATATAGCGTCGTTTTCGCTTCTTCTACAGAAAGCAGGTTTTTCATCATATTCATCCTCCGTGTTTCATTTAAACGCTTTCAGATAAGTGACCGGAAAGCTTATAACATAGTATAACACAAAGTATATGGAATAGTGTAAACTGATTGAAATGATGCACGTTTGACTTGTTTTCTCCGAATTTCATTATTGATTTTTAGTTTTATGTATCATATAATACTCCAAAATATGAATTGGCTTTTCCTTGCCGCCGGGTAAGGAATTAAGCGTCAGACTTTCTATCGTTAGGCCTTTGAAGACAGAAAGTTCTGGCGCTATTTTTTAGGTCTTGGGAGAGTGAAAAATGGAACAACAATTCTGTATGCGGGATTTTGCACGTTATACAATTTTAAGTGTATTGGGAACCTTAGGGGTATCCTGTTACATTTTAGCTGATACCTTTTTTGTGTCAAAAGGCTTGGGTACAAACGGACTTGCTTCCTTAAACCTTGCAATTCCTGTCTATAATTTCATTCACGGAACAGGACTTATGCTTGGTATGGGCGGTGCAACAAGATTTTCCATCTTCAAAAGTCAGGGCAAATATAAGGAAGTCAATGAAATCTATACCAATACCATATATCTTGCCTTATTTTTTTCAGCAGTCTTTGTCCTGCCCGGCTTATTCTTTTCTGATCAGCTGGCAATACTTTTAGGAGCAGACGCAAGTATATTGGAAATGACAGATACTTATCTGCAATGGCTGTTAGTTTTTTCACCCGCTTTTATTTTAAATGATGTGCTGCTCTGCTTTGTAAGAAATGATGAAAGCCCACAGCTTTCCATGATGGCTATGCTGATAGGCAGCTTTTCCAATATTGTGCTTGATTACATTTTTATTTTTCCTATGAAGATGGGTGTTTTCGGTGCTGTTTTTGCTACAGGTCTGTCACCGGTCATCAGCATCATCATTATGCTCCCGCATTGGATCAGTAAGAAAAATACATTCCATTTTATAAAGACAAAAATAGAAGCTGACATCATAAAGCAGGATCTGTCATTAGGTTTTCCTTCTTTGATCTCACAGCTTTCTTCCGGTATTGTAATGATCACTTTTAATGGGATTATCCTAAAATTAGAGGGAAATACGGGAATTGCCGCTTATGGTGTGATCGCCAATATTTCCCTTGTGATCGTAGCCATATACACCGGAATTGCCCAGGGAATCCAGCCGCTTATCAGCACTTTTTACGGCATCGGAAATAACAAGCAGGCAAGAACGGTGCTGCGGTATGCTATGGTGACCATGCTGACCGTATCCTGTGCGGTTTATCTGCTGCTTTTTGTTTTTGCCCGGCCCATTACTGCTGTTTTTAACAGCGAAAACAATGTGGAATTACAACGAATTGCAGTAAGCGGACTGAAACTGTATTTCGTATCGGTTGTTTTTGTGGGATACAATATCATTTTAGCCACATTTTTCACTTCCGTAGAGAAAGCGCTGCCTGCCCATATTCTGTCGATTTTACGAGGACTTATCCTGATCATTCCAATGGCATTTTTAATGTCGGCATTATGGGGAATGACCGGCATATGGCTTACCTATCCGATAACGGAATTTATTACTGCATTACTTGGATTTGTAATATACAGGCATTATATATTTCAAAGCAAAAAGAAAGGAAATACGGATTAAAGAAGTCCACAAGACAATATGTTTGAATTTATAATTTCATAAATGTGTCCTTATCCAGATAATAGTTTAATGCTTTTACCAATTCCTCATTGGTCACATCGCTTTTTTGCCTGAGGGCATTGATGATCACATCTTGAAAAATATCCGGCACGATGGAGCGGTCCATGCCATTTGCAACAGCAAAGTCCGGTATGATCTCTTCATCAGTTTCATCATCAAACTCAGGCGGAGCCGTAACACAACAAGGAGTCGTTAAAAGCAGTTCCTCATCCGCCTCATAAATATGCCAGTCATTATCTGCATAAACAGCAGGTTCTCCTTCTTTCAGATACTTATCTTTTACCAGATCAATAACATCTTCAATGGTACATTTTATATTTTGTTTCAAATAATCACCCCCTGTTTTGATCTATCTGCCAGCCTCAATCATCTATTTCATTCTCATATTTTCGCAGTCTTGCAATTTCTTCTCTTACCTCCATCAGCGCAAAGCCCAACAGGTTGCTTCCCCGCCAGTCATTGATATCACACTGTTTTGCTTCTTTTTCTGTCATTCCGATTCCCCAAATAGTATCATAGGGGCTTGCCTCTGCCAGTATGGCATCGCCGGTACTGAGCAGACATTGCCTCGCCTTTTTTAACTGGGAGAACTTATAGTAGTTGCCTGTCAATACGATCAAAGACTTAAACTCATTCCAGATGTCTTCATCAAAGCCCCTTACCTTTCTGCCCAGTCCTTTGATCTCTCCTTGTGTTCCAGCCTTCATAATAAGTTCATTTGTCTCCTGGTCTCCAAAAAGCAATGCCTTCTTGGACATCATATATTGTTCCATACAGCAATACTTTATGTGCCCCACATAAAAATCAGCCATATACCACTGACTAAAGCATTCTTTCCCCACACTGCCATCCTCGCCCGGATGATGACCCCAGAAAAATATGGTTTCTCTTTTCCATCCATCCCTCTGCTCTTTTCTGATCCTTTCGTTGGAATACGCATATTCCTTTGCTGTTTCCCAATTATAGATCCAGAAACCCTGATGATGTTTTAAATTGGATTTTTCCAGGCTCCAACAAACAGGGGCAGGAAATTTTTTATCATATTCTGCCTGCTGCTCTTTACTCAGCTTATGATACCACCCGGCAAATTCCATGGAATACGCTTCTCCATATCCCATTCTCCAGCCTATACTTCCCTGAGGAATACCGGGATATTTTAACCATACCGGTGCCATCACTCTCTCTGTTTTGTCTGGCATCTTTATCCCCCTCTCTATCAGATTGCTATTTCTCTAAAATCTTTAAAACCCACTCAAATAAAGTTGCATTTCCCTTGTGAAACTGGACAAGGGTTTTCTTCAGATCCCATCCGTTAATATCCAGCACTTCATCAAGCTGCCATTCAATGACATCTCTTTTTTCCTGAAGGCTTAAATAATCATTTCCGGGGCGTACATAGACAAATCTTACATCATAATCGCTATCCGGCGATTCCACACCCCATGCCCTGCTGCCGGATTCCACTGCATATAAAACTCTCACATTTTCTTTTTCTTCTATTTCTGCCAGTTTTTCCTCAATCTCTTTTCTGATGTCCCTCACGAAAAATCACCTTCTATTGCCTTTCTGTTCACGTATTCAACAAATTGTTCCACCTTTTCCATGTCAGGATTGTCCGGTAATTTTGTATTCTGTGTCGCAGTCTCTAATTTACTTTCATAATCAGATAACATGTCATAGAATTCCTTAGAAAATGTTTTGTCTTCCTTCTGGAAATCTCCTCTCCTTATGCTCTTGAGCAATTCCAGATCATCCACTCTGTGAGTTCTGATTTCACCTTTTTCCAGAATATCTATTGCCATCATGAAAAGGCGTATCAGATGCATGGCATGTTTATTCAGATGGTCATCATCCTTTTTCTTATTACGCTTACCGATCTTGTCATAGTCCCTGATCACGTTATTCATAGCACCTAACATATTTTCATAATCCCGTAATGGCAAGTGCTTATATTCTGCATCTATGAATATTTCCGTCTGAAACTCCGGATTATCCGACTCATCAATATAAATATGGATATTGCCTTTTTCAAACATTTCATTCTTCCGCCTGAAATCTTCCAAAGCATTTTTAACAGAATTATAAATATGCTGCTCCCGTTCCTGCTGCGGCATGGAATCTCTGGCAATGGCATTCTGCAGCCTTCTCAACTGGGCGCTTGCGTATCCTCCAAAGGACTTTGCCGCTCTCTTTGACAAAAACAGGTTCTTATGATCTAATAACTCCTGCCCTAATGCGGTCCTGATCAGATACTGGTCATCATCCAATCCCAACAGCTCTATGGTGTTAGGATTACACTCCAGCAAAAGCTTCACGATTTTGTTAAAGGAATAGATCACCGTATCTGTGCCATCATCCTCATATTGTTCAAATTCGGTTAATCCCAACAGATCTGAGGGCAGATTCAATGTGATCCCTCTAAAATCAATGTCACTGTTTTCATTATTTGTTCCATATGCATAACTTCCTCCAAGACCCATGAGAATTATGCGTTTCCCAAGCCTTGGATTTTCACGAAGGAAATCATATTCAGATGAATTCATGATCTTAATAAAATCCATTGTTATTCCTGCTCCCTATAATACCTGTTTACCTCTGCCTCATATACTCTTTCCGTGTTTTCATCAAACAAGACCCACTCCACCAGGTCTATCTTTCCGGCATTTTCTTCCAGAAACCCTGCTACAGTACCAACCGCTATCTTCGCCGCTTTATCCACAGGAAAATGATAGATTCCGGTAGATATGGATGGAAATGCAATCCTGCGGATATTATGCTCTACCGCCAACTTCATGGAATTATAATAACAGCTTGCCAGCAATTCCTCTTCGTTCTTTTTGCCGCCATTCCATACAGGACCAACGGTGTGGATCACATAAGCGCAGGGCAGATGATACCCTTTGGTTATCTTTGCCTGACCGGTTTTGCAGCCCCCAAGCAGCCGGCATTCAAATAAAAGTTCCGGTCCTGCGGCACGATGAATCGCACCATCAACGCCGCCACCGCCTAAAAGACTGGTATTTGCTGCATTTACAATTGCCTGCACATCTGTAATTTTTGTAATATCTCCTCTGATTGTTTTTATCATCTCTATACCTTTCTAACCTAAATCCCTTACCATAAACTTGAATTTTAAAATTATATCCCCCTTATATCTTATTAAGATTTCAGACGGGATTCCAATATTTTCATCTCAAGCTGTATATCCGTTTTTACCGCCTCAGCCCCAAGATTATCTTCTTCAGACACAATGTGAAATTTCATATCATTTGAAGAATTATAGATATCAATCAATTTTAAATATAAGCTGACGGGAAACTCATAAGACCACGATTCTCTATACCCTAACAAACCATATTTTTTAAGGATGCAGGTCATAGCCTCCAAAAAAGAGTTTAAAAATTCAAAATAATCAAAATGAAATTCTTTAACAGTCTCTAATTTCTTACTTTCAAAATCCTTGTAACTTTTAATGACCACATGTAAAGAATCATTCTCACACTCCAGCTCCCAAATATCCGTTGCCGGTTCCCTATGTGCAACAAAAGTATTCTTTGGTCCATCATCCGTTAAATCGCCATGAGCATATATAAGTGCCAGCATCAGATCATTTACAAAATCATTGATATAAGAATAGTCAAAGAAATGCTTTAAACTGTCATCCTGCATTTCCCCCATGATCCAGCCTGAGGAAATTCTTAATATCTGAAACATATCAACCTTACTCCTGAAAATGTTTTTATCTTCAATCACTTCTGAACTGTGAAATCACATAATAAATATAACATATTATAAACAAACTGTGTAAATTGGTAAAAAACTTTCTACATCTGCAAAAAACCTAAAGATTACGAGAAAAAATCCGAAATATAATGTAACAGATCAGTAAAAGGATTTGCTATTTGAAATAATTTGATCACGGAGGATCGTATATGAATATAAATGGAAATAGCATTTTCATGGGTGCCTATGAAGAAAGAAAACATCAAAGTTACCAGCTTAATCCCAGGCTGTTGAATGTTAGCGAAGAGAAACAGGCTGAAATCGAAAGCAAGCTTGAAGCTGCAATAAAGAGTATTGATTGGAATAATGATAAATCTCAGAATGCAAAAGTATCTATTTCAAAGGAAGATATGGATTTCTTATGTAGTGAAGAAGGCTTTGAAAAGATGAAAAAAGATGCTGCTGATCTTTACCTGACAAATGCAAATATACAAACGGAAATTGCAACGGGAAGAGAAGAAACGGATGCATTTTGGAAAAACACCGGCAATCAATGGCTGATTTTCAGCGAATATCTGTATAACAACGATTTTTATACAAATATGACCGATGAAGAAGTGCAGGAAACGGAGAAGACTCTTGCACAAATAACAGCAGGGATGGATCACTTGAGCCGGACACAATACACAACAGGTATAGAATTCAGTGATTATTTTGGACATGGCGCAAATTATTTCATGAGCTCCAGTGAAGTTTTGGTGGAATTGGAAGCATCAACAAGTGCATTAAGATATTTTTCAGATAAATTTGTTTCAGAAGATAAAAAAGAACAGTTTGATGAGTTAATCAATCTTTATCATACCCATAATACTGAGATCATAGGAGGATATGTGAACCCTATAGAAAGTTTTAATAAAATGGTGCATAATATCCATTCGGGCAAATACCCTGATTCCAGTGTGTTAAAAATATCCGCTGAAAAAATAGTAGATGAATATAAATATACATTATTGTTAGGAAATATTTCCAAGACGGATACAGAACGGGCTGCTTTTCAGAAAAAAATCACGTCTGTGTTTGATGCAATATTTCAGAAAGCAGATTTGTCTGAGACATTCTGGACACAGCTAAAAGATACCTATTTAGCTTATACAACTAATGATAGTGAAGATGAAGCTTTTAGGAATTATATATGGGATAACTCTTCGTTCACAATGAATCGTATTCAAAATTATTGGTATCATATGATAAATCAAGATTTTATTTATTAGTATCCCTGCCACAGTGGGGACACCTGACTTTTAACAGCATCCATACACAAGAAAAAATAATCAGCAAAATAGCTATAATAATCAATATAGGATTCTTTCCTGGAAAATTCAAACTGATCAATTCTCATCTGATCTCCAGATATGTATCCGTTCATTATTTACTCTCATCATGGCACTTCTAATGATTCCCTTACTTACCATATCTTCAAATATTTCATAATATCGTTCCATAAACGATTCTTTATCATCAAATTCAGTATTATCATATTCCAGATTACAGCCCGGCATTATATAGCCTTTATGTTCACGCCAGTCCGGTTTCTCATCATTCCATTCAGCATGAAGCAAACCTTTCCATTGTTTTCCCTTTTCAGAAACGAGAAGTTTTTTACTGACAACAGCGCTTTCCGGTTTAAAAAAGTGCAATTTACTATTGTCTTCAATATCTTCCAATATAACTCGTCCGCACTCCGGGCACTGATACATATAACGCCCCATGGAAGAACAGGAAAACCGTATATTCTCTTTTTCCCTGTGATTCATCGTCTCATCATCAACGAGCTGATCAATACCGTTCCAAAAATCTTCATAATCCTGATCCGGCAGAACATGAGCTTTGTATGAAAGAAAATCCGTTTGATCAGTTATCCTTTTTCCGCAAATACAATAGAAATGCATTTTTCCTCCCTGTTTCCGCTTCAATATTCAATATGCATTTTGCATGTTGGCAAGCATTCCCACGGCAAGCAATGTCAAAAACAAAGATACCATTTTTTAATATTTATGATATTTCTTAAGCATGGAACCAGCCTCCAACTATATAATATATCTAAACTTCCTGCATGCCAAGTGGCAATTAATGCAGAATGCTTATAATAAAAACTAAGGGACAGCTAATTACCATTCTTTCATTAGCCGTCCCTTGATCATTTTTTATCCGATATGTATCTTTTTTATAAAGCGCCCTTTATCACAGTAGTTGCGATCACCGCCAAAATACCGCCGATAGAGGAACCTACAAGATTAACAATCAACTGATACTGCCAGTCCACCTTTTCTTTTCCCTTGTTTGGAATTGGAAGAAGCGCAAACCAGATACTGCTGAATACGGAACGCATTGCATTCATGCTGAATCCTGTGCTGTTTAATGACAATGCCAAAAAGGCAACTGCCCCAAAACCGACCAGACCAACGATCAATGACTGATTTCCGGCTTTCAGATCGCTTACTCCGGCAATCGCCATAAAGACAAGGAATAAAAATACAAAAGTTGCGATCACTTCCTGCACAAAGTTAAGCGGCAGATTTTTTTCTACCGGATATGCAGAGAAAATCCCTCTCTTCGGCGCATCTCCGGAAGCCTTAAAGGAATCCCAGAAGAAGATCATGCAAATGAGCACTGCTGCTCCTGCTGCCAGAAACTCCATCAATAAGTATATACATCCTTCTCCGACTGCCAGTCCGTTCCAGATCATGCTGCCCAATACAACGCCCGGATTTAAGTATGCAGGTCCGCCCATGATCGCTGCCACCGCAAGTCCGAATCCGACTGCCAGGCTCCATGCAAAGACAAGCTCAATATAATTGAGCGTTCCCACCAATGTTTTCTTCAGAGAAATATTGCACATATATGCATATCCTCCGAGTAAAAAAATAAGACTTCCTACAAATTCCGCTAAGTACGCCATAGCGGTTCCCCCTTTTGTTAATTAAATTGATCCGCTTATGACACTCCCCAAAATAGTGCCATCATTGGATTTCCTTTTTCTCCCAATGCGCCAGTTCCTTTTGGATGCTCGGCAACAAAAAACTCTCCGCCAGTAAATCCAACAGAGAGTATTCAATTACATATTTCATTGGGAATTTTTTGTTAATATTGTTATCTTTATTATACACAATATGAAAAATATGTCAAATTCTGTCAATTATTCAATGGAAAACAGGGAAACCAGCCTTTATTTTTTATCGTTTTCCTGTCTGTATACCATTTCTACCTTATCCTTTATATCCAGAAACACCTCTGCTAAGAGGGGATCAAAATCCTGTCCGCTCCCCTCTGAAATAATGTCAAAGCACTGCTCTAACGGCATTGCCTTCCTGTAGCATCTGTTCTGTGATACTGCATCAAATACATCTGCGATCGCCATGATCCGGGCACAGAGTGGGATTTCTTTTCGCTTTAATCCGGCTGGATAACCTTTTCCGTTCCATTTTTCATGGTGGTACATGGCAATGTTATAGGCAATTTCCATATATTGCCGATCTCCCATGCGGCTGAAGGTCTGACGGATGATCTCCCCGCCTTTGGAAGCGTGCAGCTTCATCTTTTCAAATTCTTCCGCTGTCAGCTTATCCGGCTTTTGCAAAATTGCATCCGGCACGGCAATTTTCCCGATGTCGTGCATGGGCGCTGCCATCAGAATATTTCTCATATAATCCTTTGTCAGCACCCGACGGTAGTATCCACGGCTGCGCAGTTCCTCCGTCAACAGCTTTACATACTGGGTTGTCCGTTTTACATGACCTCCAGTATTTTCATCCCGGTTCTCAATAAGCGTCGCGAATCCCATTACCATTTCTTCGTGATACCGGAGCAGTTCCTGCATGGCTGGATCTTCCTGGTTCATGTATGCTCCCAGAATGACCATCATAGCAGCAACGCCGGAGATCAGTGCATCCGGGAAAATCATCTGATAGCCTGTTACGCCGATCAGGACAACCAGGCAGGAAATCATATTAAAACGTTTGTGGCTTTGTATGTAATTCCAGCGCCTAAACATCAGCGCCAGTGTCAGCAGAATATAAAAACTTGCCATGATAAAGCAAGTATAAGCTGAAATTCCCATTGAGTAGTTGCTCAACTTGCCGCTCCGATATTCCAGATCTTTTAAGAAAAATACAACCACGCATATGTTTACGAAGAACGGAGCACATAACAGGAAACGCTTCCGCTTACCGGCAGGCAGTCCTTCCGCTGCGGAAAGCATATACAAAAACATGGCAAATATAAGTGTATCGATACTGATCAGAAACAGCCCGTGCAGGATCATGTTCAATTCCTTGCTTACCATGTCAGGATGGTTGACCGTATATGCAGTAATAGCATCCAGTATCAGGTTCACAAAACCGATAAGCAGCAGCGCATCATACATTGAAAACCTGCCCCGGATATGAAACCGCTTCTTTTCCTTAAAATAAATGATCAAGATATATAAAAGAACCAGCAGACACCCTATCTGCAATTTACAATATTCCATATATTCCCCTCGCTTTCCGCCGACGTTACCCTAAAACAACCGCATTCAACTGCTCAGAAAGCCCTTTGATCTGCTCTACGATCTCCGCAAGGCTCTCCGTTCCGGCACTATTTTCCTGGGTTGCAGCCGTTACATGCTCTACCGCACTGCAATTTTGCTGCGTGTTATTGCTGATCCTCTTCATTCCGTCAGAAACCTCGCCGCTCTTTTCCCGGATGACCTTAGCAGCCTTATCTATTTCATAAATCTGCTGTGCCAGTTCTCCATTGGAAGCTGTAATGATCGCAGAGGATTCATTTGCCTTCTGAATGCTTTCCATCCCATTTTGTGTATAAATCACATTCTGCTCCATTGCAGTTACTGCATTTTCCGTATTTTTTACCACTTCATGTACAATGATCTCTATATTTCCGACTGCTGCCTTTGTCTGCTCAGAAAGCTTCTGGATCTCCTCAGCGACCACGGCAAATCCTTTTCCGTGTTCACCTGCCCTTGCCGCTTCTATTGTAGCATTCAGCGCTAAAATATTGGTTCTCCCGGATATACTGGTGATCGTCTGGATAATTCCTATGATCTCTTTGGATTCTTCTCCCAGATTGCTGATGATCTGCTTACACTCATTTGTACTGCTATGTATCTGTTCCATGCTGGCGGTTGCATCATCCATCCGGCTTTGATTTTCTTTTGTGTTTTCTTCAATCTGATCTGTAAGCAATGCTGTCTTGTGGTTCATATCGCTTAACTGGGAAAGTTCTTTTGCAATGTCCTGAACTCTATTATCTGCATTTTCAACTGCTGCCGCATTCTCCATGGAACCTCCTAATAAATGTTCCGCTTCTTCTGCAATGCTCTGGTTTGCCTGTAGGGAGTTTTCCGTGATTCCTGAAAGCTCTGTTACCATATCAAATAATGTTTCGGAGGTCTGTGCTGCATTCTCCCTCATTTTCTTCATCTGTTCCAGCATTTCCTTCTGCTCTTCCGCTCCCAACAGATTGGAAAGCAAAGATGCTGTTCTTTCACAAAGCATGGTAAAAATTGCCGCCACTGCGATCAATACCAATGCACGGGGAATCACTCCGAAAATGATCACTTTACTAAAAACCGTAAAATTATCGTCCGGCAGTGTATTCAGATAAAAAGCCAAGATCTGTCCTATGGAGACGCCTGCCACTGTAAGACCGGTCGCCATTATATTCAGCCTTTTTGAGAAGTAAAGGCTTGCGATCGCTATGGAATAAACATAAATTGCGACCACATGATAAGTGAGCGTGATACTGAGCAAGGTCACAAATATTGCCGCACATGCCACATTTACATATTTAACCCAGCTATGATTCTGATTCAGCACATTTACCAGCAAGGTGGGAAGCAGCAGCAATATGCTTCCACACAAGTATGCAATCGTCATGATCGTAATATCAACGATAAATATGCCAACCAGATCTAACACATACACAAAGGAAAAGATCAAAAACGTAATACGCATGACTTTTGATACGATCTTATTTGCCTGTTTCTCATTTTCTTTTAACATTCCGTTTTGTACTGCCATTTCACATTCCTCCAAATTAATCATCCTCCTGAAATGAACATCATCAAATATAAAAGAGCCAACAAACTTATGTTTTTCACAAGTTCATCGGCTCTGCGTCTTTGCGGCTCTGCGCCTTTGCGTCTGGCTCTTTGATGATGTTTAATTTCATATTTTCTATTTCTATCAGGGTTTCATTTTTGCATTTGGGACAATAAAGGGGATAATTGCGAATCAATGTATCTTTTCTTATTTTGTCCCGGGTTTTATTTCCACATACAGGGCACCTGATCCATTCAGTTTCTACCATATGTCTTCCACCTTTCTTGATCGGTCATATAAGTATCCTAACGCAAAATCCTATGGGAATATAGGCGGGTT
Organism: Lachnospiraceae bacterium; assembly: GCA_017936785.1. Lineage (GTDB taxonomy): Bacteria > Bacillota > Clostridia > Lachnospirales > Lachnospiraceae > UBA2882. The sequence goes on from JAGBEV010000055.1 coordinate 20,819, forward strand.
TTTATTGTAAATGTGTCAAAAATATAGATTATCACGATTCCCATGGTTTCTCTCTATCAAGCCAGCCATTTTCTTTCCAGTACAGCATCTCGGATGATACAAAAACCTGATCCTTCTTTCTGGATGCCGGCTGTCGTGGAAATCACGACAGCCTTTTTGGAGAACATGCGTCTTTTTCCAAATAGACAATTTCCTTCAAGTCGTCATGCTATGCACAATTCCATCTCAATACATTCCCATTCACCAATAGGCATTTTATATTTTTCAGTTCTTCCAACAGGCTGAAATCCGACGGATTCATAACAATATCTCGCGCTATCGTTATTTGTAAATACCCCTAATGTAATTTTAGAAGCACACAAAATACTTTTTGCATAGTCTATTGCCGACCGCAGCATTTTTTTGCCATTTCCGCATCCTCTTAAAACAGGATCAACAATAACGAATCCGAAACGCACAACACTATCATCGTTTTCATCCGGATACCTGATAGTCAGATGTCCCACAAGATTGCCTTCATCATCAAATGCACTAAGCGGAATAAACCTGCCTCCCTGGATCATAGGTGCGTAATTTTCATTTAAGTCATCATCTGTCAGCGGAAATTTCCCTATTCTGTCAGCAGACCATTGATATAAGCTCTTTTCATCTTTGATCCAGCTGCATATCGTTGCTGCGTCTTCTTTTTGATATTTTTTTAATTCCATATTTCTTCCTCAAATTTCAAGATGCGAGCCACTGTGAAAAGCCTGCAGCCGGTCACCCATGATTTCTTTCATAATGTCAAAGGCTTTCTGTCCGGTGCAATGTCCTGTGTAAAACAGTGCCTTTGTTTCCAACAATTCGTAAGCAGTCTGCCGGATATGATCAACTTCTTCTTGTGTATAGTCACTACTTTTCATCATATGAAAACCACTGATAACCGTTTGCGGATATATGCCGAACAGTTGATAATAACGGTCGAGAATACTCAAAATACCATTATGTGCACATCCTGATAACAATGTTTGATGCTCTTCTTGCCTGATTACAAGACATTGCTCGTGTGAAAAGGTATCCTGTATATAAGTGTTACCGACTTTTTGTTTTAGTTCCCGGTTACTCCACTTAGGATACCGCTCTCCATTAAGATCAGTGAATAAAAACAGTTCATCATCTATTTCCAGACTTCCTTGCACCCTAATAATCTGAGGTAATTTCATAATATTTTTATCTATTCCGATATATTTCTTGCTCTGTGATGATATATGATAGTAATCACCGCCAACAGTATCTTTCAGATAAATTTTAGCCTTTGGGTTTATTTCAGCAAATGCAGGCAAACCGCCGGCATGGTCATAGTGCCCATGACTTAAAATAAAAATATCTACCTGTGTCAAATCCACACCCAGTACATCGGCATTATGTATAAACATATCCGTGGCTCCGCTGTCCACCAGCAGCTTATGTTTCTCTGTCTCAATGTAAAAACTCAGTCCATGTTCATTCAAGCAATTACTGCCCTTTGTATCCTCCACAAGATTGATAATCATCATAACAAATTTTCCCCCAAAGATTGCGATTTGTTGTTCTCTTTATTTCCTTTTTTCGTCCTTGTTGCAAATTGGAATCTGTATATAAGATTCTCCCAAGGTTCATATCCTTTCATAAAGCTAAAATCATCTTCATCTCTAAAAACTTCTAGCAATTTTTCTTTTATTTCTTGAAAATATGAACCATCAGCATTTCTGAATTTCTTGTGTCTATATAACTTTGATTTTTGGAAATCACCTATACTGTCCACGTTCTCCAACAACTGCTCTACTACCTTATAAGTACCTTCAATATTTTTTTCTGCATATACAATGTCAAGCATAGATGCATACTCGTTATATTTTCCCATGTCAAAAATTTGGGACAATGTACTCATTTTCTCTGTCAAAAATCTTGCATATGCAGTATCATCTTCTTCAAGAGCCAATCCAGCCATCAGAGAAAATGCAAAATTCAAAGTACTGTACTCAGAAAAAAGTACATTCTCAAACATCTCATATGCATCTTCTATCTTTCCTTGTTCTTTATACAACCGTCCCCAATATACCTTTTTCATAGGGTCATAATCAGAAAAATAGCTTAAATATTTCTCTGCCATTGTATAATTCTTTTTTCTTAAATAGAAACCAAACAATGAATCAGCTGCATGATGTCTTATTTCTTCATTTTCATCATTCAATGCCATTTCAATACCATGAATTGATTTGCTCATCATATTTATCAGGCTCCTTGCACTCTCCAGTCAGTCTTCTTGCATCAAGCATTACAGCGACTTGCCAAATAAGCATATTACAATTTGGATACTCTTTAATGACTCTCATAGCCCATTCATAAGTCTTATCGTAACCCTCTTTTGAAAACATCTTATCCATTTGCCTGATAATCTCTTCAATTTCAACATCTGTAAGTTTTTCATGAAAAGAAAGCAATGTATCAAGAGAAATATTCAACAGTCTGGCAATTGGAGACAATAACTCGATATCAGGATTAGAATTACCATTTTCCCACTTATTCACAGCTGGCGTTGTTACGCCTAACCTATTTGCCATTTCTTCTTGTGTAAGACCAATATCTTTTCTATATTTTTTTATTACACTGCCAATATCCATTTTAAATCATCCCCTAAAATTTAATTCAAAAGCTTTTGTAAATAAATCATAACAAGATTTCTCCCACTGCACAATTGAATGGTTGTTAAATCTCTTTCAATTTATTTAACCATTAGGAAATATACAAACACACAAAAGTACAATTCTCATCTATCACCATTTCTTATCTCCATAAACCGGAAGCTATAGCTTACAAAACAATATGTTGTTGACTTGTTCTGTTACATATATTTCATTTTCAACCACTTCAAGTTTATAACTCTCAATAATACTTTTATCATGTTTCCTTTATGCTCAGTTTACGGGGATTCATCCCTCCCCGTAAACCGAAACACATGTATTCCTTTAGTCTCTGCTAATCTGACCATCGCCGCCCATCAGCGCTGTCATTTCTTCGATGCGCTCCAACGGGAATGGCGGAGCACACAAAGGCTTCATTGCAATGCTCATTAGCTTCATGGGATTGTCATCTGCTGCTATACGGTTGGACGACAATACGCCACAGCGGCGGCAACGGTGAATGATCGCCCATTCGCCGCCTTTCCTTACCCAGACTGTCACCGGCTCCATGATACCGCCGCAATCGGCGGCACGATCTCCCGGCTCTATATCCACATGAAGGCTGGACAGGCAGTTGGGACAATGGTTCCGGTGCCCGCTCCCTGCCCCTGCAGAAACAACCGGTCTGCCACAGACTTTACAGGTAAAGCTGTCGGTACAGGCATGTGTTTTATAGTATCCTTTTTCGTATTTCTTTCTTTTATTTTCACTATTCATTTGTTTTTCCTCCTGAAGATTACTGTTCATCCTTTCGGGAGGAATGGAGATAATATTCCCGCAGACCTCCCGGTCAGCGCTCAATCTCCGGTATTAAGATATTATGTTTCAAAAAGCAAAACTCCTTTTTTAATTTATTTGATCAGCTTTCTTCATTCCGCTTTATCCACCCCGTCGTCAAAGATGCGATAGCCATACCCAGCATCGGTCCCATGGTAAAACAAATGGCATTGCTTTCCAGAAAGCCGCACACATTCAGGATTTGACCAAATACGATACCCAGACCTGCGCCAATTACCAGACCCTGATCGAATTTTTTCTCATTCTCTTGTTCCTTTGCTTTGACAAATTCTACAGCGATCACCGCCAGAGACAATCCCAGCAGCAGCAATGGAAATGCGGCAGTCATAAATTCTTTCATCTCAAATCCTCCTTCACTCTTTCAAGCAATAGATTGTATTTCCGTTTCCAATCCCCACTCAAGGTATTGCTTTTTCAAAATCAGCATGTCACCGGTAAGAAATGCAAGGAAGGAAAGGCACCTCCCTATTTCTATCATAGAGGAAAACTTATATTTCACAATCGACGCTCCGTAGAGATGGATTGGAAAATAACTGTCTGGTTCTTCATCGATATTTTTTCGACTCGATAGCCATATTCTATAAGCTCTTTTTTGTATTTCAAAAAGGAGTGGTCTATCGGGATCTGGGCAATATTTTCTATCTCTTTAAACGATAACCGGATGGACTGGCTTCCGTTTTTTTGTACATATTCCCATAAAGAGTTATATTTACTCATTGTCCTTTATCTCCTTGCAAATATTAGATTTGCTCCTGTTTTGTGCAATACTGTGAGTTTTAAATGATCAGTTTTTTATGCTCTTCTTTTTCGGCTTCGGAACAGGCGTTACTCTTTCTAAAATAGCAACGACATCTTTTGAAAAATCTGCATCATCAATATCCAAAATATAGTGCTCCTTTGCGCCATCATATGGGTATCCCACATCTGCCCGTTTCATTTTCTCTTTGATTTCCGGGAGCATTTTGACAAACACGGTATTGTCACAGACGGAAAGAACAGGCTTATCATTCACATATACCATATATTCACCAAACATTTTCTTGAATCCGATTGTTCCGACACCTTTTATTTGCTCACAAACAAATACGATATATTCAATAGTAGTTGCCATTATAATTTAACCCACTTTCCATATTGTCCTGTCATTTATTGTTACTGCGACAAATCGCTCCATGATCATTTTATAAAAAGATCAGCCAGATTAACTTTGAAATGATATGGGTTCCTGCATGGGCGGTCATGGCATATTGAATCCCTTTCTTTTGATACAGCCACCCATAGACCATGCCCAGAATGCCGTTTAAAAAGACTATCCTGAACAAAAGCAACGGTGTCAATGTGCCAAACATGCTCATTGCAGTGGGCAGATGCCCTGCCGCAAACACCAGCGCGCTCAGGACATTCGCTGCAATGATCGCAGAAGCCGGTGCTTCTTTTTCAGAGCGGAAGAATATCTTCCAGATGATCAATGCCAGGACGGACATAACGCACAGCCGGAGCATGACTTCCTCGATCACGCCGCCATAAAATATTGATGCCAGCCAGTTGTCTATGCTTTTATATAGGATACCATCTGCATATAATGCCCGAACCTTGGGAATGGCGGCGCCAAAAGTCCAATAATCCAGTGCCATAATGACGCCGCACCCTATGGTTATACCGATGGTTGGGAGTAACTCTTGTTTCTTAAAGTACAGTGACTTCATCAGACCGATTTTTACGGATACCAGATAGCCGATCACACCGAATACAAATGCATAGAGCGCGCTTTGTATCATTGCAATAACAGCCAGCATCTGTATGCTGCCGATCTGATCAAGGATGGTCTGCTGCACTTCCGGAGAATAGGAAGCTATGGCATATTTCCCCGTGAAATATCCGCCGATCGCTCCGATAGGGAGCAGACAGGCAGCAAAGATAAAAGCTTCTTTTATTATTTGATTTCTTCCCTTAATTTTCATTTTTACCTCCTGTTATTGTCTCTAATTCTGCTCCATAGCGGAACACCAAAGATACCAATATCAACATGATCCCCAGCATTACACTGGTTTCATTGCTCTGATTACCGGAATTGGCAACGCTGAAGCATTCATAAATAACAGCAGAAATGACAATCGCCACAATGGGCATCACAATAGTTTTAATACCCAGGCTTTTAAGCTTATCCGCACCGTTTTGTGTGAAGGGAGTACCCTCTTTCTGCTCTGTCCTGAAATATGAAAAAGCATACATGAAGAGAATTCCGTCAGTCAGTGCATATACTGCATAGGACAACAATGCGGCGATCATCTGCTTTATGGCAGAGCTCCCGGTCAGCGACATCATGGTTTCCATATCTGCACCGGTCACCCCACCGCCATTGTGCCATATCGCTATAAGCAGTAAATATAATAATGCATTCCCACATATAACAAAGGATACGATCATGGCAACTTTAGACAAAACTTGAAATACCTTAAAGGTTTTTTGAATGGTAGTTAAACTATTCATATTCTTTCAACTCCTTTTTATTTTTTTGCTATATTTAAATTACAAATTCTCCTTCTGACATCTTCAAACAGGATCGCCAGCCCGGAAGTTCAATCCAGAATTTTGTCATCTGCACATTGTACAGCCGGTTTGTGTTGCAGCTCCCATTGCAGTCCGGTATAGGTATCGTTGACACGATCCGCTTCCTTCTCGTTTTCGATGGGATACCAGTCCTCAAACTGATAAGCCGCATATTTAGAAAATTTGTTCAGATGATATGCCTGGATCAGAAAAAAACTGCCGCAATGTCTGCACCGTACAAGCCGGCGTACGCCGCTCTTTCCGTCATCCCAGCGATATAAAAACCATCGGATACTGCCGTCCTTATTTCTGGGGCAGGGATCATATTCCTTTATGACAACAAAATTTTTCATCAGTTTATCTTTGGTGGAAGCCTCTGTTGTCAGCCGGCAACATAGCATAAAAAACACCTCCGTTACAATCTTAACAATACCTTTTTCATTTGGCAGAAAAGAAAATGCAGACCCATTCATCCATATCTTTGGATTACCGGCTCTGCGTCTTAGCGTCTGGCTCTGATAAAAATTGTCATATGAAATTAAATGTTTACTCCGCCTCCACAAATTCCCTGCGGTATTGTGAGGGTGTCATATTTTCTGCTTTCTTAAATACCTTGGTAAAAACCCGGTAATCACCGTATCCGACCCGCCCTGCAACTTCTGTGATCGGCAGCGCCGTTGTCAGCAGAATCTTCTTCGCCTTTTCCATGCGCAGGTTCGTCAGATATGCAAGGAAATTCACCCCGATCTCGCTCTTAAACAGCTGACTGATATATTGTGGACTGAGATGAAACTTTTCCGCCAAAATACCAAGGCTGATATCTTCCTCCATATGCTCATGAAGGTATTTTGTAATATTGATGATCGTCCTTGTTTCCTGCTCTCCCGTATCCTTTTCTGACTGCTGTCCGGACTCATATAACGCAACCTTCAGGCGGTTAATGCACATTCCAAATTCCTCAAAATTAACAGGCTTTAAAATATAATCCGTGATCTGCAGCCGCAGCGCCTGCCTGCAATATGAAAAGTCATCATATCCCGATACAATGATAAACGCCATGGAAGGATACTTCATACGGCTTAATTCAATGACCTTTAATCCGCTCATGATCGGAATGTTAATATCCATGATCACAATATCCGGCTTTAAAAGCTCGATCTGATTGATGGCTTCCATGCCATCCGATGCTTCTCCCACGACTTCACAGCCATGCTCCTTCCAGTCAAACAGACGCTTGAAGCCTTCCCGGATCTTGATCTCATCATCCACTAAAAGCACATTTAACTTTTTCACAGCTTCACCTCCCGCGTCCTTTTGTCATACGCAGCAGCATATGTGCAGTCACGCCGCAATCTTCATTTTCCGTATACCAGAGACCGTATTCTTTCCCGCAAAGCAGCTTGATCCTCTTCTGCACATTGAGGATACCGATGCTGTTGCCTTCCAGTTTTTGCTCTTTCTCTTTATAATGTAAAAGAAGCTCCTCTATCTTTTCCTTTGTCTCTTTATTGAACCCGCTTCCGGTATCAATTACCTGTACTTCAATGGCAGATAATTGTCCCTCATATTTTTTTGCAGCAACCTTTAGTTCACCCTGATAGCCTTTATTTTTTAATCCGTGAAGCAGACTGTTTTCCACCAGCGGCTGTAAGATAAAATTAGGCACCATCACTTCCCCAAGCTCCGGATCGATCTCGTAACTTACCTTTAGATTCGGATACCGGTAACACATCAGTTCCATATAGGCATATAGCAGTTCCATTTCATCATCCAGAGCTACCATCTGCCTGTCAACCTTCACACTCAGCCGGAAGAACTTTACCAGATGCATAAGCTGGTTTGCCACTTCCTTATCCTGATTCAGCTGCGCCTGAATGCGGATGGTATCCAGTGTATTGTACAAAAAATGCGGATTGACCTGGCTTTTCAGATATAACATGGACAGCTTCTGTTCGATCAGTTCTCCCATGAGTATATCCGGGTTTTCCAGTGTCAGATAAAATGCCATGGTCATAAGTGTAAGCCCCATTCCGCTGATAAGGCTTGTCGGAATGACCGCCTGTACGAACGATACGCACAGTTCAATGATGAGCGCCGCTGCAATGACCAGCTTTTTCTTTTTGTTGATCCTTTTCCAATAGAAAACGAGCATCCCCACGCAAAGTAAAAGATAAAAGCTCATACTGACATAAATAACCGATGCATGGATGCCATCGGAATAATTTCCCTGTGACGTTACCGCATAGTGTACCGGAAGCACCCATGCTCCCAGCTGTGCCGCCACGAGAAATATGTTGGCAAACCGTATAAAACGCATCTGTATACCTGTTTCATCCTCCACTACAAAGGAAATATGTCTGTAAAACAAATACACCACCAGAACCATCGTTCCTATGAAAAAGCGGTGCAGGACGTCATTTAACAGCCTTGGCACGCTTTCCAGATGATTTACCGTGTAAATCGTAAGCGCATCAAACACCAGATGGACCAGCATGGCGATCAAAAGTGCTGAAAATGTTTTATGCAGCGATGTATTTCTTTTTCCTGCAGAAAAATATATAAATGCAACAAAGCCCAGTATTAAGAAACAGGCAATTTCCATCCGAATCATAGGGTTCCTCCCAAAGCACTTATATCATCATAGCCATCCTATCAAAAAAGTATATAAGAAAAAAGGCGCTTTTTTATTGTAAATGTGTCAAAATTTAACATTCCAATCCGTATAGTTTAAAAGGATTCTTCTCCAATTCTTTTCTATACAGGCTGACAACGTCCCAAATGTCAAAAAACATATACTTGCACACTCCGATATACCCATCCCTGATCATGCCTTTTTTGTATGCCATATCCTGAATCGTATACCACGGTTTTACCGGCGGTTCCCCGGTTTCTACAAACCATTGATCAGCCGGATATTTCCTGCATACTTCTTCATTTGGTGCAAAAATATCACTGATTTCTTTTGGCAAAATGTCTTCCATGTAATGCATTGCCGTTAATTTATAAATATCAACGCCAAGTAATAAGGCTTTTCCGCCGTTATGTATCACATGATCAAGACCGCCTTTTGCAGCCTCACCGGCATGTAAGCCCCAGCCGGAGGTCCTAATAATGCCCTTGCCCGTAATAACATCCGTCCGCCTGCGAAATGTATCGGCAATGATGCCCATATCCGTTCTAAGAGCGTCTTCAGGAAGAACTTTGATCTTTACAGTAATTCCCATATCTTGATCTTCATCTGTCAGCTTCATTGGCGGACCAAGTCTCAAAGCCGGCATAAAAATGCTTCCGTTCTCTCCTACACATTCCATCAACGCCTCTATTACTGTTTCCGCTCCGCCTTCCACATATCCAAAACTGCTAAGCGAGCTATGTACTTCAAGCTCCATTCCTTCACAGATTCCGATGCTCTTCAATTCTTTTATCAATGTGTTCTTGTTCAATTCTATTTACCCTCAATATTTATACTGATCCGCTATTTGCATGGGGATGAAATCAAAGTAACCTGTCTGGGACTGGCTCCTTCTGCCGGCTCTTTAATAATATAGTCCATTGTAAGATCATTGATCCGGGCAAGAAATTCCTTGAACTCATCATCCGTCAGCATCAAAGTGCAACCGGTCAGTGAGAGCATGTCTCTTCGCGGGTCTGCATGGTCATCGGCAAAATATTTTGCAAATGAAATACAAATACTCAGCAACGATGCCTGAACAACCAGACCGTCGTCATCTTCAACAGCTAAAGCATTGGGATTCAACTGATAGACGCTCTCAACAGTTCCTCTTATCCTGTTTTCCTCCACAACAACGATCACGGCGTTTTCTGCCAGGATTTTTACATGGCGGTACAGACTTGGGGTCGGAACATCATTCAGTTCGCTGCCGATCTCTTTCACAGTTCCTTTATCATGTACCATCAGAAACTGAATGATCCTTTGTCGCACAGGGTTCATAATAACTTCTGCAATATTCATTATGATCTCGCCTCCATTGTTATCAACAATAATTATATTCTCATTTTTGATAATGTCAATGGATATTTTAACTATTTTCCTCCAGTTTTCGGACCGCTCTTATGGGATAAACAGAAAGTGCCAAGATACCAAGCAGCACTCCGGAAGCCATGATCACTACGGCAGCTCCGCGCCCGACTCCTACCTGAAACCGTTCTCCGATCCCGTCTGCCAAAACGCCCGACAATCCATAAGCTGCCACATAACTGATCTGCGACAGAAAGCCGATCAATCCCCACGCTCTGCCCTGCAGTTCATCCGCAATATTTGTCCTTACAAGATAATCCAGACAGTTATTGGCAAAAGGCAGCATGGCAAAAAACAAAAATCCCGCAGCACAGATCAAGTAAATATTTTCCTTGAGCCCAAAGATGACCATGGCGATCCCCGCTACTGTAAGAGATATGGACAATGTCTTCACATATCCTTTTTTAATGCCCTTTGCCCCCAGAAACAAGCCGGATACCAGCATTCCGCTGGCACATACCGTCTCTCCGATCCCCAGTGTGGCGCTGTCCGCAAAATCCAGGATCAGGGGTTCCGCCAGAATTTGAAACGCTCCCATAAAGCATGTCATGACAGAGGAAAGCAGAATCAAAAGAAAAACCCCTTTCTCTTCCGTAACAGCCTGCCACCCGATCTTCAAAGCTGTAAAAAACGGTTCTTTTTCTTCTGCCGCTTTTGCCGCCAGCCCCTTCCTGACCACTCCGGTACAGATCACGGTCAGGAAAAATGTACAAATATCCAGGATCAGGAGCAGCCGGATATCCGATACCGTTAAAAGCGCTCCGGCAATAATAGGCGAGACCAGATACCTTGCACTTCCTGCGAGACTGACCATCCCGCTGGCTTTGGAATATTCTTCCGTATCCAAAAGATCTGTTACCGTCGCACGATAGGAAGGCTCCAGCAGAGATGAAAACACCGAGCTGATCGTTACCCCGATACAGATTTCCGTCAGGCTCGCACCACCATTTAACACACAACACAGAATGAACAAAATACCCACCGCCGAACAACCGTCTCCGATCATCATAAGCAGCCTCCTGTCATAACGGTCCGCCAGGACGCCAGCCGGAACGCTTAAAAGCAGCGTCGGCAGAAAAGCCAGCAGTGTGACCAGAGCCATATCCGCTGCACTTCCTGTCTGATGAAACACATAAACTCCCAGCCCGAAGCTGGTAAGTCCGCCTCCTATTCCCGATACCAGTTCTCCCACCCACAACAGCAGAAACCGCTTGTAATTGCTTTTCTTTTTCATCATATGCTCCTTTCTTCCATTAGACCGACTGTCTGTCGGTAAATATTGAAATATAATAGAAAGCGCATTCAGCAAGCTTTCTATTATCATAGGCAGAAGCGCTCTATCAGCTTCTTTTGAATATCTTCATAAGGGCGTCCTGCAGACTTCCCTCTTCCATCCCCATCAGCCGTTCCACATTATAGATAAATCCGGCAATCTTCTTTTCCCTCTCCGCCTGACTCAGATTTGCCATATCAATGTCATCAAAGGCAGTATTGGCATACAGCATGGTCATTTCCACCACTTCTTCCGGATAATCCGTATGACAGATCCCCTGCCTGATTCCCTCCTCTATCAGTTCTGTAAAAATGGGATTGATACCCGTCAGAAGAGTTTTCTGCATCTTCTGGTGCATGAGTGCATTCTGGGGTCTATGTACCTGCTCCATTACCTCATAGCCGATCTTCGTATCCACATTTAAGGACAGGATCGCTTTCGTAAGACGTTCTAACAACGGCAGCTCCTGATCCCGGACGATCTTTTCAGCCTCCGCCATCAGCTGCCCTGTTATCCGCTCAATTACTCCGTCTAAAATCTCTTCTTTGGATTTAAAATGATAGTAAAGGGTTCCCCTGGCTATTCCTACTTCCTCCAGAATATCGTTCGTACTGGTATTGTCAAAGCCTTTCATGCCAAACAACTTTTCTGCCGCATCCAGGATTTCCTCTTTTCTTTCTTCCGCTTCTTTTACAATCCGCATATCTCATCTTCCTTACTTCTCTACGTTCCTATCCGCAGACCGACTGACTGTCGGTTGATAGTATACACAAATTCTTTCCTGTTGTCAATGAACGGATCTGTTTGAATTTCTGCGTTTTGAAATCTGCCTTAAAAAGCTTTGCATATGCAATGCGGACACACTCTCGTTCGGATAAAAACGCAGCGGATACTAAGGATTTTTCGGCGCTTAGGCTTGAAAAATCCAAGTACCGGCGTTTTTATACGGTCCTTATGTGCATATGCAAAGCTTTTTAAGGCAGATTCCAAAACGCGGAAACTTAAAACGATCCGGGCTTTCTTACCGGAATCTGTATTTCAGAAAGCCATTCTGATTCGTTCTCCTTATTCCAGATGCCATCAATATACTTCTCGCGGATATTTCCGCAGATCTCATACCCGTTCTTCTCTATATATTTCAGAATTGCTGCATAGGTGTGTGGAAAATCATTATATGAACCTTTATGATAGATGCAGGCAGCCTGGATCTCCGGAAATTCTTTGAATTTTACAAGGTCTGTATCCTCTTTTTTTACCGTTACAGCATCGCAGGTCTCTATCAGGATTTGTTCATCCTTATAGCCGGTTTCCAGATAATGCGTAAAACAATATTCCGGAAGCGCACACTCACAGCCAAGGCGCTCCATTTCTGCTCCCATGACCGGCATCATATCAAAAAGCGCATCATAGGTCTCGATCCGTTTCTGCATTGTCGCTGCGATCACCGGCGGAATCCTTTTGATCAGCACCGGTGCTTCCAAATATTCATTGGAGTCCGCCATATATCCATCTATCATGGCAAGCTGCATGGTAAGCCCGGCAATCTTTGACAGGATTTCTTCTTTTTTCTTTGCAAGAAAATCAGCCGGATCAGGATCACTGTTTAACTTTCTGATGTCCTCAAGAGTAAACCCAGCCTGCTTTAATGCCATGATCCGGTGAAGGACCGCCATCTGGTCCATGGTATAATACCGGTATCCGTTCTCACTGTCCACAAAAGCGGGAAGCAAAAGTTCCTGCTCTTCGTAGAAACGCAGCGTCTTGATCGTTGTATGGTTCATCTGTGCAAACACGCCGATCTTATACAAATGATTTTTCTCTTTTATTTCACAACATTTATGTTCTTCCTTCATTTTCATAACAGCCACCCTATTCCCACCGAAATGCCTTTACAGATATGATACTACAGATCAAAGTAATCAGCACAAGCAGAATGATCTTATAGCCTACAGCATCCGGACATATTCCCATAGACGCCGCCTTCATCAACTTGATCCCCTGGGTCAGCGGCAGCACAGCAGCCACATTCTGTAGCCCCTTTGGAAAGAGCTCATAGGGAATTGTTGCCCCCGACAAAAACAGCATTGGAAAATAAACTGCACTTGTTACTGCATTCATTACCTTAACAGTCCTGCAAAGGCTTGCGATCATCAAACCTATGGAGAACATAGAGACAAGCGTCAGCAGCCATGCTCCGATAAATGCTAATACATTTCCCTGCATCCGGTATCCGAAACAAAGCACAGAAACAATCGATACCAGTAATGCAGAGACCACAGCCATAACTGCGCTACAGATCGTGTCTGCTCCAAGTATCCAAATCGGACTGCAAGGGCTGCAGTAGAAGTGTTTCAGTATTTTCTTATCCCTATAATCAACAATGACAATGGGAATGCTCATAAACGCACTACAGCAGATACCAACTGCCACCAAAGATGCAAATGCGCTTTGCAAATAAGTCATTCCGCTGTCTCCTGCCGCCTTACCTCCGGCGATCATGGCGATCAGGACCAGCGTTGCCACAGGCATGCAGAGATTAAACACAAATACATCTGCAGAACGGAAAAACAGTTTTTGTTCAATACCATATACTTTGAGAAATCTTTTCATAGTCCGACCTCCTCACCCATATACCAAAGATATGCTTCTTCCAGATTGTCGTAGGGAGAAGCCTTTACTACTTCCGACACCGTTCCTTCCGTAACCTTTTTGCCATTCCTTATCAGCATGACCCTGTCACAGAGGTTTTCCGCTTCTTCCATATAGTGAGTGGTAAGGAAAACCGTAAGTCCGCTTTCCTTCAATCTTTTCAACGTTCTCCAGACCTCCCGGCGCGCAGCCACATCCAGCCCTGTTGTAAGTTCATCCAGAAAAACGATTTCCGGATTTCCGATCAATGCCAGGACCACCGACAGTTTCTGTCTTTCTCCTCCTGAAAGCTTTACTACCTGACTCTTCTCCAATTTCCCAAGACCAAACTCTTCCAAAAGTTCATGATAATCCCGGGAATGTAGGTAAAGTGCGGCATACTCTCTGCACACCTCATCCACTCTGATCGCAGCCTGATAATTGGAAGCCTGAAGTTGTACTCCTACCCTTTGGAAGATTTCCTTTCTGCATTTTCCTGCCTCTCTGCCAAGGATCGCCGCCCTCCCGCTATCCGGTTTCTTCAGCCCGAGGATCATTTCAATGGTTGTGCTCTTGCCTGCTCCGTTTTGCCCAAGAAGCCCAAACACTTGTCCTTTTCCTACAGAAAATGAGAGACCGTCTACAACTTTTCGCCCGCAAAATGATTTTGTCAGTTCGTAAACCTTAATGCACTCTGTACTCATTTAATTCCTCCTTTGGCTTGTTATGGAGCAATTTTATATCCTCCCCTTTAGGGTAGAGTCAAGAGCAAAATATTTTTACAGTACAACAATCCTTGCAAGATGATCATTTTCAACTGCCAGCACCAGATCAGCAGCAAAATTGGATACATCCGCTCTCAGATAGTCTTCCAATTCCGGCACCATCCTCCATTTTTCCCGGACCATGCAGCAGATCATGGTATCCAGTGCAATTTCCAGCTGCCCTTTAGAATATCTGCTGACAGCCTTTTCCAGTTTCATGTACTCCGCCCGGTCATTTTCCACTCCCGGCTTTTTCCCGATCAGCATACATCCCAGCACATGTCTGTAGAAAATACTGCACAGGTTATAAAACTGCTTTTCATAGTCCCTCTGAAACCTTCTGAATATCCCATAAACATATTCTTTTGGAAAGGCTCCCATGAATTTTTGTTCCAGATCGATATATGCCACATATTTTTCCACCGCATCTATTCCCGACTTTCCAATCGGGCAAAGAACCGGATAATCCATAGTAATGACCATATCCTGCGGCGCAAACAATACATCATAATAGCGGAAAAAAGCCGGCAATGCCTTTGTAACCGTATCATGATAATTTTCATTTCCATAGGCACAAAAGCTCAAAATCATTGTATTATAGCGTTCCTGTGTCCTCTTTACTTTTTCAATTACCTTTTCATATCCGAGCCGGTATGCTTCTTTTGCCGGAACTTTGGCATTACTTACCAGTGCATTTTCCTTTTCATTCTCACCTATACAGTAAAGAACAGCGCCCATAAGCCGGTTTGCCCTTTCATAAGTGACGGAAGTGCTCTCGCCGGACGTATACCTTTCGGTAAGCTTTGCCACGATCGGCAATAATTCTTCTAACGTATATTCCATAAATTTCCTCCATCACATCAGATCGCTCAATGCCTGCAAAAAAACTTCCCTATCCCACCGCCTGACAATATCCATCTTTTTAAATTCACCTCTGCCGCCGGTTTCCTGATAGCCCCGGTAGCCTGCACGGATCGCCTGTGCAAAAATATCCAGACAGGTCTCTTCCAGATAGTCAGGATCCCCAAAGCATACCGTATCAAACTGTTCTCTCATAAATTCCAAAAGCTCATCATCCGTAATCTCATCCAGCATTTCGTTCTTATACAAATAAAAAATCTCCTGCAGCCTTGCAATGATTTGGACATAATTGTTCTGATCAATGTAAGAAGAATCGCAAAATGTATCGATCAGCTTTGGCAATATCCCCTCCCCAAATTCAACTCGCTGCTGCTCTCTTAGATTGTCACGGCGCAGCGAAACAAGCTGCTGTGCCTCCGATTCCGTAAGCGCAAGACCGAACTTTTCCGTTTTCCGGTTCATTCCGACGACAGCCTGGATCTGATTCTGCCCAAAGACCAACGCCATCCATTCTTTCTCTTCCATTTCAATACCCGCCTTTCCACATAGTTTTTTGATTATACGACAGGCAGACATCGATTGGTAGACTTGAAAATTTTGCGTTTTTATGGTAATGCAGCTTTTCTTAGGATGCTTGGCAATAAAAAAGGAAGCCCCAACGGACTTCCTCTTTTCAAATATTTCTATTGTCAATTTAGTTCAACTCGGTAATGCCATCCACACGAATGTCAAAAGAAGGAGCTGATCTGAATTCGGATTCATGGAAATAGCCATCCCAGATCGCATTCTGGTCTTCTTCATCATCTGTATCAAAATCGCCTGTCAGATCGATCACATACTCATCAAGTGTTGCACCGCCAACAGTAAATTTAGAAGTATCGAATACATGTAAAGAACCGTCCTTTAATGCTGCTTCTACTTCCGCAACTTTTTCTGCTGTTCCTTCTGCACATGCGCTGCCAAGCTCAGTGATCTTAACGGCATCTTCAGCATAACCTTTTGCCCAGTTCTGAGGAATTGCTTCACCCTTCGCTGCTGTGGCAATGGCATATTCATAATATACACTCCAGTTATTGGTTGCACTTGTTAAAGCTACATCAGGTGCTACGGAAAGCATGTCCACATTATAGCCTACGCTGTAAGCAACTGTACCTGCTTCATGTGCTGCCTGTACTGCTGCAGGAGCGCCGGTAGAATCTGCGTGCTGACCGATAATCAGACATCCATCGGACATGAGAGCCTTTGCAGCCTCACCTTCTGCTGTAATATCAAACCAGGAGTTTGTATAGGAAACTTCCATCACTACATTTTCATATACACTCTTTACACCTAAATAGAAAGCTGTATAACCGGATACAACCTCTGCATAAGGATAAGCGCCTACATAACCGATCTTAACATTTCCGTCTGCATCTATGCTTACTGCGGGAATTTCCCCCTTTGCATCCATTTCTGCAATCTTCATACCTGCAACTACACCGGAAACATAGCGGCTTTCATAGACATTGGTAAATGCGTTGCACAGATTGGGAAGCCCGCTGACTGTTGCGGTATCACCAGTCATGGCTACAAATGTAACATCAGGAACTTCCGCTGCTGCCTGCTGCATATACGTCTGATGTCCGTAGCTGTTGGAAAAGATCACGTTACATCCTGCATCTACAAGGTCCATAGCCGCATCATAACAGGAAGCATCTTCTGAAATGTTATATTTCCATACAACCTGATCTTCCGGTACACCAAGTGCTTCACAAGCCTTTTTGATACCATCGATATGAGCAAAGGTATAACCTTCATTCTCATCGCCCAGCATGATTGCACCGACTTTAAAGTCTGCAGGAATTGCTGTGGATTCCTCTGTTCCCTCTGCCACATTTTCTCCGGCAGATGGCTCTTCTGTTGCCGCATTATTTCCGCATGCCACTAAAGAAAACACCATAGCACCCGTCAACAACAAGCTAACAAGTTTTTTCATAATTTTATCCTCCCTGAAAATTTTGTGATCAAGCACTGCATTCTCTTTGGAATACAAAAAGAGGCTTATTGTGCCTCTTTGCTTAATGGATTATGCCATTAGTATAACATGCAGATTTTGTCTGTCAATGTCAAAATTATCCGAAAAAATTACTTTTATGTTATATTTCCTGCAAACTGTGTCATATACAGCTCATAATATTTTCCTTTTTGCCTCAGCAATTCCTCATGATTGCCGATTTCCGCAATCCTTCCTTCATCCATTACCACAATACAGTCCGCATCCTGAATGGTTGAAATGCGGTGGGCAATGATCAGGCTGGTACGGTCCTTCATAAGATTTACCATAGCATCCTGGATATGCTTTTCCGTTCTGGTGTCCACACTGGAAGTTGCTTCATCCAGGATGAGGATTCTGGGATCAGCCAAAAATGCCCTTGCAATGGACAAAAGCTGCCTTTGTCCCTGGGAAAGATTTTGTCCTCCCTCTGTCAGCATGGTATTCATTTTATCAGGCAGATGTCTGATCAGCTCGGTACAATAGCTTAATCTGACAGCTTCATCCAGCTCTTTCCATCCCGCCTCCGGGTTAGAGTAACGAATAATATTTTCCACCGTATCCGAAAACAGAACTGTATCCTGCAATACAATGGCGATATTTTTGCGCAGGTTATCACAGGAAATATCCCGGATATCCACACCGTCGATTTTTATGGCTCCGCTGTCAGGCTGATAAAAACGCATCAGCAGATTGACCACTGTTGTCTTTCCGCTTCCTGTAGCTCCTACCAGGGCGATCTTATGCCCTGCCCTGACGTCAAAATCAAATCCGTGAAGTACTTCTTTTCCGGGGACATAGGAAAAATGTACATTTTCAAAGGTAACTGTGCCTATGGCATCATCCATGATCTTATTGCCCCTTTGATCCTCTGAGGGCTCATCCATCAGGGCAAAAACCCTTTCTGCGCCGGCTAATGCCGTCTGGATCTGTCCGTATATCTGGGCAAGCTCCTCTATAGGTCTGCCAAACTGCCTGGCATAAACGATAAAAGCCGAGATCGTCCCTACGGATATGACCCCTTTTATGGCAAAGTATCCTCCAAAGGCAGCAATGATCACAAACCCGATATTGTTAATGACATTCATGACCGGTCCCATGGAGCCGCTGAGGATTTCAGCTATGATTCCGGCTTTTGTCAGTTCATCAGAAGTTTGCCGGAAATCATTTAAAACAGCTTCCTGTCTGTTATATGCCACAACTGTTTTGTAGCCTGTTACCATCTCTTCTACAGTTCCGTTGATCTGACCCAAAAGCTCCTGCCTTTTGCTGAAGAAATTTTTCATGGCACCGGACAGATATCTGGTGGCAAATATGGTTAAAATAACCGTTACGCAGGATAACAGCGCAAGCTGGGGACATATCCAGACCATCATGATGACTGTCCCTGAAATTGTAAGCACACCGGATACCAGAGAGCTCATGGACTGGGATATCATATTGGAAATATTCTCCACATCATTGGTCATACGGCTCATAATGTCTCCATGGGAATGCCGGTCCAGATAGGCAATAGGCAGATGAACGATCTTACGGAACAGATCCTCTCTCAGTTTTTCCACTACAGCCTGGCTGAGTCTGGCGCTGCAAAGGCTTTGGGCATAGGTTACCGCTCCATGGATCACATATAAGACCAGCATGATCATTAAAACCTTATTTAACCCCTGAAAATCTCCCTGGGTGATCAGATCTATGGTCCCACTCTGCAGTCTGGGCGCATACACCATGCAGCACACCACAACTATTACTGCCCCGGTCAGTCCAAGCATCAGATTTTTCTGCTTTGCAAAATAAGCCATCAGCCTGAGAATGGTTTCTTTTCCATTATCCGCCTTTTCATAGGTAATAGGACTTCTGGGTCCCCGCATTCCCGGTATATTATAATTTTGTGCCTTTTTTTCTGCTTCAGCCAATGCATTCACCTCCATCCTTTAACTGAGACTGATAGATCTCCCTGTAAATTCCGCAGGTTTCCAACAACCGTTCATGGCTGTCACAGGCGGCGATCCTGCCGTTTTCCATTACAGCGATCCGGTCTGCATTGCGAATAGAGGCAATCCGTTGTGCAATGATCACCTTTGTCATATTTCCATAATTTTCTGAAAGCATCTGATACAGATCTGCTTCTGTTTTTAAATCCAAAGCACTGGTAGCATCATCCAGAATCAGAATTTCCCCATCACGGATAATTCCACGGCTGATGGCAATTCTCTGCTTCTGTCCTCCCGAAAGGCTCATTCCCTGCTGGGCGATGACCGTATCAAGCCCCTCCGGAAGCTTTTGGATAAAATCCCATGCCTGTGCCGTTTTTGCTGCTTTTTCCAGCTCTTTAGGACCTGCCTGGGGATTTCCCCATAAAATATTTTCTCTGACCGTAGTGGAATAAATTTCACTCTTCTGCAGGGCAATAGCCACCTTATTTCTTAATTCCTGCTTTTTATAATCCCTTACATTTTTCCCATCTACAAACACATTCCCCTTTGTTGCATCAAAAAACCTGGGGATCAGATTGACAAGTGTGGATTTGCCGCAGCCGGTGGCACCGATAATTCCAAAAGTCTCCCCGGGATGAATGGTCAGATCAATATCTCTTAACACCGGTTCCCTGCTTCCCTCAGGATAGACAAAGGAAACCTGTTCAAAGCGGATTTCCCCTCTGCACTCCCCGGATGTATTGCCATCTTCAACAGAACCGTCCTTTAAATCTTCGGGGCATTCCAAAACCTCTCTGATACGCTTTGCAGAAGCACTTCCCCTGGAAACGCTTTGAAAGATCATGACTGTACGCATGACAGCGTTGAGGATCTGGGATATATAAGTGATCGCCGCCATGACATTGCCCGGAGTGGCTTCCCCGCCTTCCACCAGGATACCGCCGACCTTGATCACAGCTACCACGGAAATATTTAAGATCACATTCATAATAGGTGTCATATATGAAAACAGTTCCAATACCCTCAGCTGGGTCCCCACAAGCCCCTGATTTGCCTCACGAAACCGTTCTGTCTCATACTCTTCCCTGACATACGCCTTTACTACCCTCGCACCGGACACATTTTCCTGCATAACATGATTGACCTTATCCAGACGGGTCTGCAAAAGTCCAAACATAGGATCTGCCTTTTTCATAAAGAAGACCACACAAAATAAGATCGGTATAAAGGCGCAGAAAACCACCGTACCAAACTGCATATTCAGTGAAAGCATACATACAATGCCTCCTGCAAAAAGCAGAAAGGTCCGGACAAATCCCCGGATACTCATAGAAACCAGATTCTGTACCTGCGTAATATCATTGGTCACCCTTGTGACCAGAGATCCTGTGGAAAACCGGTCTGTCTGGGCAAATGAAAAGGACATGACCTTTTCAAAGGTGTCCTTTCTCAGATCATTGCCGAAATTCTGGCTGCAAAGGTTGGCAAACACGCCTGATACCACGCCGCAGATACCTCCCACTGCCACCAGTCCGATCATCTGCAGCCCCGTATTGATCACCAGATCCAGATTGCCCACCCCGCCGTTATTCAAGCCTAATACGCCGTCATCTACGATCACACTCATAAGGCGGGGCTGCCAAAGATCCATAACAACCTCTCCTAACATAAATAACGGTGTCAAAATAATAAATAACCAATACTTTTTTAAATACGAAAACATTTTTCAAATTCCCTTTTTATCCCGTTACACCAAATTCCTTATATATTCTTCACTCTGTTCCATAATGGACCCGAGATTCTCCAGATCCTTCCCGACTTTTCCGGTTTCCAGTGAGTGATCTGCCCCTTCCGTAATATGGAGAGGAAGTTTTCTTTCCTCACATGCCTTCTTTATCACATCGATTTTCACCCAGGGGTCGTCAGTGCCGCAGAATACAATTCCATCCTGCTCAATAAACTCAAAGGACTGTGCCAAAGCACTGAAAAAAGACTCCTTCATTTTCTCTTCAGAGCCTTTTACATTCTTTGGAAAATTCCCATACGGAACCTCCCTGATCTCATATCCGTAAGCCTTTGCTAACTTTTTGGCATAATAAAGAAGCGGCTTATCCGTATGATATCCGATTCCCGGAAAAATAACTGCAAGTTTCATGATCCTTCATCCCTTCTCGGCAATTCCTTTTTCATCCTGCTATCTGTCCGCACCTTATACCCGGCACAGCCTTCTATTTTCTTTTCATCTGCTTTATCATTTCTTTTACTTCCGGCTGGGGAATCAGGGATTCCACGATTTTCTGCAATGCACGGTTATAAGTAACATCATCCAACCGGTTTTCCTGCAAAAATAAATACACCTGAGCCGGATAACAGCTAAATGCTTCTGCAATGGTCCATGCCGCCGCCATAGAGGCATAGTACTGTGGGAATTCCCTGTTCAAAGCCTCCAATATTCTTGACAAATATGGACCATCCTCCTGCTGCACTTTCATGCAATCTTCAAAAGTAATGGTTCTAAGCCGTTTAGTGGTTTTGCCGTTCTCATCACACTTTAATAAATGCTGCATCATTATGATAATTCCTACCCTGACTTCAAATTCCTTGTCCGAATACAGATATGGCTGAATGAAATCCCATGTCTTTTCCCTGTCCGTACGCAGCAAATCCATCTTGGAAAATACGCTGTCGCAGACAGACCAGTTATTGACTCTGGGAATGAAATCTTCTATATAGGGAAGTATCTCCTCAAGAGTCCCCTTCACATAGCTGATCATCATGCCCCGCAGCATGATTTCTTCAAAATAAATATCTTCTGTTTCTAATTCTTCTTTCCAATTACCCTTTGCTAACTCTTTTGCCTTTTTTCTTAAAACAGGCAGGCGGATACCCAGCATGTTAATTTCGCCGGGAATCAGGCTGCCGGAAAATTCCTTATATTTTTCTTCAGCATTTTCTATCAGAAACGCCCTTGTTGCTTCCAACATTCTCTATTTCTCCTTATAAACACATTATACATTTAACCATCAGGCGGTAGTATATGATTCTATACAGTTATTTCAATCCGATTCCCTTCCGGTCCCTCTACACAGCTTTCATAATAGCCGTCTCCTGTTGTACGCGGTCCGCTCAGGGTCCGGTAACCGTCTGCATTGAGGCGCATTGTCAGTTCATCCACCTTTTCTTTACTTCCCGTGCTGAATGCAATATGCGCAAATCCATAGGATTCAGCCTCCCAATCATTACCTTTCAGATCAGGCTTTGTCATAATCTCCAGACGTCCTCCATCTGCAAAAGCCAGAAAGTAAGATTGAAAGCCCGTTTTCCGATTATGATACTTTTCATTGGAAACCGCTCCGAAATAGCGCACAAAAAACGCCTTTGCCCCTTCTAAATCCCTGACATATAAGGCAACATGATCTATTTTCATATTCCGTACCTCCATTGTCCTATTATAGCACCGGCAAAGGCGTTTTTCATATTCTTTTTCTGTTTTTATCAAATTCCTTATGCAGGGCATGTTCCGTAAAAAACACTGCACTGAGCAAAAGCACTACCTGACAGAGACAAATAATTCCTCCCACTGAACCTGTCACTTTCTCGCTTTTTCCTATAACAAAAAGCAATATAAGAAAGGTAATGGACAGCGCCCCCAATCCGCTTTTATACCATATCCTTCCGCAATAATGGTGGGCAAATATCCATGTATCCATATTTTCCCTTCTCTTATTCTTTCCTTCTATATTTTCCTTCGATTTTAATCGTGTAAACACCGGAAGCAACAATAACTTCCATTGATGCACCAAGGATGGTAACAGCAATTCCTGCTGAATTCTGTCCACATATAAGGGGTAGTCCCAATAAAATAAATATAATGCCAAACACAACCCACAATTTTCCTAATGCACGGTTATATCTCTTTACATCAGATATTGGTGCAACTGATGCGTTTGCCCAGAACCCAAAAGGTTTTTCTTTTTTTGAAAAGTAAGTATAAATTCCCATTCCTGTAAATGCCAGCCCACACAGCAGCCAAACAATAAATCCCAGCCATCGTCCCGTCATATTTTCCCCCCTTTCCTATTTCATATAAAATCCACACAACTTCATATTTTTATCAAATGAAATGGTATAGGTAATCGCCGTATTTTCATAGGTGACATTGATCTGTACAACTGCTGTTGATTTTCCCATTTGAACAATTTCCGAGGTATAGGCATTTCCATAGGAAACAATGCTGCCCCAGTCATCTCCGAATATCTTTCTTGTTTCTTCAAGATTTTCTCCGGTCATGACCTGTGCCATTTTTTCTGTAGAACACTTTGCCTGAATTGCCTCATAATCTTCTTCACTGAAATATTTGATCACTACTAATGCTTCTGTAACTACCTCTTCTTCCGAATAGTTTCCTCTCTCTTCAATGGGATAACCTTTAGGCAGTATATAAAAGCCGGCAGCCAGCAGAACTGCCAAAGCTGCTGCAACAATGCCGATTATGCTCCATATTTTTTTCCTTTTAGCCGCTTTTAACTCTTCCTTTGAAAAGTTTTCATTAAACTCCGCTGCAACGGCAGATGCTTCTCCCATACGTTTCCTTATTTCTTCCCAGGTCTCGCCGCCTTCCATGGCTCCGGCAATATCCGATTCCAATTCCCTGCGGATATCCTTCTTTTTCCCGCTGCTGCATTTTAACCTCTTTAATACTGATCTTACATATTGTTCCTGATTCATAGCTTTTCCTCCATGATCCTTATGACCTGTTCTGAAAATTGCTCCCAAAGAGCTTTTAATTCTTCAAGCCCCTTTTTTCCCTCTTCAGTAATCTCATAATATTTTCTGGAAACTTCCTTTCCCTTGGGCTCACTCCAACGGCTTACCACCAGCCCGTCATCCTCAAGCCTGTATAAAATGGGATAAAGCGTACCTTCCTTGAGGGTAAACATCCCATCACTCTTTTCTTTTAACTGGCTAATCAGCTGATAGCCGTATTTTTCTTCTTTTTCCAGTTGCTTTAATACCAGCATTTCCAAAACACCCTTTTTCATCTGTTGTTCATATCGTCCCTGCAATTTATCACCGCCTATTTAGTATTGCTAAATACATATTATTGCAATAATATATTTTTGTCAACAAAAAAGACAGGTGTAAAAATTATTTTTCTACTCCTGTCCTTTATCCATTATATTTTGTTTTCCCAAAATCTCTTAATGAAAGCTGTCCCGCTCTCCCAGATTCTGTATTAACTGCTCCATCTCATGCTTGGAGGTCACATTTCTCGCCTGCTCTATTACCTGTGCACGCTCTTCCTCGCTCATTTTGGCAAAGTTATTCAGCGCCTTTTCATTTGCAGACATGGAAAAAGAAAATCCCATCGGCATATCACCACTTCCCATAAAATACCATCCTTTCTATCTGTCATTATCCATAGTATTTACAGGAATTCCCAATATTATCCCGATCCGAAAAAATAATTATCCTTCCAAAAATGCCTCTACTGCCCGGTTAAACTCTTCCGGGTTTTTATTTGCCACAAAATGATCGCCCGGGATCAGCTGAAGCCTTCCCTTGGGCAGACTTGCCGCAATAAGCTTCGTATGTTTTTCCCTGATCATATCATTGGTTCCGGCGACCACCAGGGTTTCCATCGTCAGTTTTGACAATTCCTCCGGCTCTATATTGGGATCATGGACCATCAGCCCCAGCATTTCCGCATTCTTTTTTGCCTCTTCGCTTTTCTTTGCAAAAAGAGATGCAATTTTATATCCCGCCACGATCGGAATCTGTATGAAGGCTTTCACACCGGACGGCTTCAGGTTTGCCCCGTTTAATATGAGTTTTTCCACCCTTTCCGGGTATTTCAGCGCAAAGATCAAAGCAATATTGCCTCCATCAGAGAAGCCAAGGATATTTGACTTTTCAATCCCCAGCTTATCCATAAACGCACGCAGGTCCTCGGCAAACTGTCTGATGTTAAAAGGAACTTCCCCTCTGGGAGACTGCCCGTGCCCACGGGTGTCCACAGCAATTACCCTGTATCTGTCCTTAAAATATTCTATCTGATGAATGAAGTATTCGTGATTTTCACCATTTCCATGCAGCAGAATCAAAGGATTTCCCGATCCGCTTTCCACATAATAAAGTTCTATATCCGTCTTTGTCCTTTTCTCACTGATCGTTTTCAAAATTTGTGATTCCCCTCAATCTGCCCCTTATGAAAACAGCGGAATATTTTCCTCCTGAATTTTTGCAATGACTGAAAGCATTTCTTCATAGGCAAGTTTCAACGCGTCAACCTGTTCCTTCTCAGGCATTTCTCCCCCTCTTAACACTTCCGTCATAGGAACCAGAACTGCATTGACGGATTTTAAAGACAGATTGGCAGCAAGTCCTTTCATGGTATGTGCTGCACGGAAGGCTTCCTCTGCTGTTCCGTTTTCTAACAGATCAAACAATTCCTGGAATCCCTTTTCTCCCGGAAAACGAAATAAAAATTTTTTAAATATCCCATCATTTTTCATAAATCTTTCAGCGGCATCTGCCACATCAATATAATTGCTGATTTCCATTTGTTTGTCACCTCATTTCCTGTTGTACTTTATGATTTTGGGTCCTGACTATTTTTGTTTATCTGCCAGAGCTTCAAAATCCTTGCGGACATGTCTGAAACACTCCAGAAGTTTTGGGGAGAACACGCCGCATTCCCCATTGACGATCATATGGAATGCCTCATCCTTGGTGTAGGCACCCTTATATACTCTTTCGGTTACCAAAGCATCATATACGTCAGCAACGGAAACGATCTGTGCCGCAATGGGAATTTCCTCTCCCTTTAAGCCGTCAGGATAGCCTTTTCCGTCATATCTCTCATGATGATGTCTGCATATATCATAGCTGAGTTTTCCATAAGAGTCATCCCAGACGCCTTCAATACTGTTAAGAATATCACATCCCCTTGTTGTATGGGATTTCATATAATCAAATTCTTCCTCTGTCAGTCTGCCCGGCTTTAACAAAATATGATCGGGTATGGCGATCTTTCCGATATCATGAAGGGCAGACGCAGAAGAGATCATTTCCACACTCTTAGGTGTCAGACCGTATTCGGGATATTCTTCCATTAAGCGCTCTGCCAAAATCTTTGTAAATCCCTTTACACGGTTAATATGCTCTCCGCTTTCCAGATTTCGGTATTCCACTACAGTACCCAGAATATCAATGATCTTTACATTGCTCTGCTGCAGCTTTTCAGCCTGAAGCTGAAGCACCTTATACTGCTTTCTTAAGGTCTCAGTCTGGATCTGTACTTTTTCTTCCAGATGATTTTTGTACAGAAACAGATCCACAACATTTTTACCCTTTTCTTTACCAGCTTATTGTCAAAGGGTTTTTTGATAAAATCGGAAATTCCATAATCAAAACATTTCTTTTCTATTTCAACTGAATTCTCGCCGCTGATGATCAGAACGGGCATTTTGTCCATCCACTTGTTTTCTTTTATCACTTCCAGAACCTGAAATCCATCCATCTCCGGCATGATCAGATCCAATAAAATAACTGCGATCTCTTCCTGATCGTTCTGAATGATCTCCAGTGCCCGCTTTCCGTTCTCTGCCTGAATGACTGTATATTCATCCTTTAATATCTCTTCCAGAATATCTCTGTTCAGTTCCACATCATCTACAACTAATACTTTCTCTCGCATATGTCTTCCTACCGAAGCTTCCTAAGCTCCTCTGTCCTCCTATCTTAATTTGAAAATACTACAATTCTGTCATTTACTCTTCTGACAGTTACATTGGTTAAACTGGGGGAAATCCATCTTTGCCTGTCTATTTCTATAATGATGCCCTCAAACAGATTACCTCTAACGACCGCTCTGGCACAACCGATCTTATTTACAGCATCATCCTGTCGTGCCTTTGCTTTATACAATTTTTCCAATTCCTTTTCCTTAGTATAGATCGCGCTTTCGATTTTCAAATACATTTCCATTGTATTACGGACCTCCGGTAGATATTTCCTTTGAAAATCCGTATAAGCATTTCCCAAAATATTTAATTCCTTATTGACCTCCTTTAATTTGTTTTCTATTCTCATTCCATTTTGCAGGATTGCTTCATTAACGCCTATTTTCAGATAGGTGGGAATTCCTGCACGGTTCCCCACATTATAGGCAAAAAGCCCTTTTATGGCAGTAATGGTTCCCCCTGCAAGTGTTCCTTTGCTTCCTGAAATGGTGATCTGACCTTCAGCATATAAGTCACAGTTCAGGCAATAATTTGCCTGAATATTTCCATTGGCGTACACCTTTGCCGCTTCAAAAAAGCTGCCGGTCACATCCTTTGCCGCCTTGATAAAACCGTTGCCGGAGGCGTTGACCCCCTGGCGCAGCAAAATACTGCCGCCGCTTTCGATCATGGCTCCTTCCACAAAGCCGTCGATCATAATATCCTCTGTAGCAGTGATAGAAGTTCCGGTTCCTACATTGCCTTTTATATAAATACATCCGTCAAAGGTTATATTTCCCGTAGCAAGGGTAATTTCATTTACCACCAGCAGTCTGGATACCTCCAGCCTGTTTTTTGCCAGATCCACCCTGCCTTTAACAGCTGATGTATAGGTTTTCCTGTCTTCCTCAAGAATAAATCCCCTGCCAGCCAGCACGCTCTGCTCTTTTCCTTTTTTACCCTCAATGACTCTGCCGGTTACGGTATAACCACATATGCCTTCTTCCGCATCATGATAATAAGCCAGCTTCTGCCCTGCTTCCACCATCTCAAACCATTCTATACTCTGATAATCCACAGAGCCGTCCGGCAGAAGCTTGGGGGATTTATCCACCTGAGTCCTGAAGAAAAACTCATAATAGCCATCCCTGCCATGTTGGGCTTTTACACCTTTCGCAATGAGGATTTTTTTATCAAATCCATTTCCCGATACCAGCTCTCCCATGCCGCTTTCGCAGATTCCCCGGGTTATTCCCTTCTGCTTCAGGGCATCAGCAATTTCCTGACGGCTGATTTCCTGAATGCTGCCCGGTACTTCAATATATGCCTCCATCTCATCTCCGCTAAGGGTAATAATGAACTGGTCTGTCCTAAGGACAGCGCTTTCCTTCTTTACCGGTTCCGATTCCGCTTCTTTTTGCAGACGGATACGGGCTTTTTGCATTTCTTTGGCAGTATACATCAGACTTTTGTAACTGCTTACATCAATTCCGTTTTCCAGGCCCAGACGAATTTCCTTCATCTGCTGCCATGAATAAAGAGTACGGGCATAAATCGTGATATCCACCCTGTTTTCCAGACCGATCCTGATCTCACGCATCTGCTGCCATCCAAACTTAGGATCAGCATAGACAGAAACATCCAATCCTCTTTCCAGACCGTTGGCAATCTCACAAATGGAAACTCCCCGAAAATCCTTGCACAGATATTTACTGATATCCAGCTTTTTCTCCAAAGCCAGACGAATTTCCTTTAACTGCTCCTCAACATAGCCCTGATTAATATATTCCACAATATTTATTTTGGAAACCAGGGCTTTTCTCAATTCCTTCAAAACCCCGGCATTTAGATACAGATAAGGCGTTAAGTCAATTCCCCTTAACAATCCCTTCCGTACCTGGCGCATCTTATCATATGGGATTTCAGGTCTGGCATAAATCCCCGTATTCAATCCTGCCACAAGACCTTTGCGTATCTCTTCCATCTGAAACCAGTCAAAATCCGTATTGGCATAAACCTCTACCGGAAGTCCTTCCATCATTCCCATACGGATCTGCCGCATTTGAATTGCCATAAATTCTTTTTTGGCATAGACAGAAACATCCAGCCCCTTTTCCCGTCCTTCATCGATTTCACGGATCTGGTCAGCCGAAAATTCTTTCTCTAATAACATTTCCTCTGCACTCATAAACCTTTAACTGCCTCCATTATTTCTTTCCCGGTTCCAAAGGGCATTTAATCTTTTTTCCTATCCCAAAGCTTTATCAGCGTACTGCTTAATATGTCAAAATCTATGGGCTTTGCAATATGTGCATCCATCCCTGCTTTCATAGTGCGGGCAATATCCTCTGCAAAAGCATTTGCCGTTACTGCGATAATAGGAACTGACTTTGCATCCGCTCTCTTTAAGGCACGGATCGCTTTTGTGGCTTCACATCCGTCCAAAACGGGCATCTGCATATCCATTAACACAGCATCAAAGGAAAATTCCTCAGAGGCTTCAAAGATTTCCAATGCCTCTTTTCCGTTCCATGCCTGAACCACCTCTACACCGCGCAGCTTTAGAATATCCGTAGCCAATTCCATATTCAGTTCATAATCCTCTGCCAACAGAATTCTCTTATCCGCCAGACAGCAATCCTGCTTTTCTTCCGTTTCCGCTTTTTCTTCCGTTCCCGCTTTTTCTTCCGGTTGCCGGGACAAAGGCTTTGCTGTATCAAAAGGCAGGATGATCGTAACCCGGGTTCCCTCTCCCGGAACACTGTCCACATGGATTTCACCGCCCATAAGGGAAACCAGATTCTTAACGATCAGCATTCCCATTCCTGCCTCTTCATTATTCTGTACGCCAAATCTTTTTCCATGTTTGTATGGAATATAGGTCTGTTCCTGAAATTCCCGGTTCATCCCCATTCCGTTATCGGATACCACAATCTGGTACTTGCTGTATTCCTGATTTTCAATCTCATTTAATTCTATGGAAATGCGGTCTCCCTTTTGGGTAAACCGCAGGGAACTGGATATCAGATTGTTCATGATCTGCTCCAGCTGAACCTGATTTCCAAATACCTCTTTATGCTGAACATTGCAGGTAAAATCCAGCTTTTTCTTTTCTTTTTCAACCCTGGCCTCAAACATACCCACACTTTGTTCCAGTTTTTCACACAGGTCAAAGTTTTCACCGCCCGCCGTCTCCTGCTCTACTCTGGACATTTCCAAAATGTGATTGATCAGTTTTAGAAGCTGTTTACTGGAATAATTTATTTTACTCAGATATTCTTTGACCTTATTCCTGTCTTCTATATTCTCTTCTGCCATTTCTGACATATTGATGATCACATTTAAGGGCGTTCTCATATCGTGGCTGATACCGGCAAAAAACTTCTTTTGTGACTGACTGCTGGCATTTGCCGCCTTCAGGGAATCCTCCAGCAGAGTCATACGCTTTAACTGCTGTTCCTTTTCCTGCTCCACATGGCGGAAGCAGAGAACTGCCTCTTCTTTATTTAAGGAAGGGGAAAACATAATATGTATATTTACCCATTTCCATTCCTTTCCAAAAAGGCGCAGGAAATCTCCGCCGAAATCCTCGATCCTGTTCTCGATCTGTCTATGTATATTCTCCAGTGAGAAGCTCTCTTTAAATTCTTCAAAGGTATCCTCAGCTATGACATCTTTAAAAACATTTAAAAGATCCTGATAATTCCCATAAAGAGGCAGCCTGGAACGCACATATTCGGAACCCTTTATCATATCATAAGTACCTTTATTGATATTGACCCTGTAAAACGCATAATAAGAATTGCCCAAAATATGTACCGTCTCATTGATACGCCGTCTGTCCCTGTCCATCTGCCTCTGCCTAAACCACATAAAAGCAAAAACTGCCAATATCACTGCCATAAAAGCGATAAATAAACTCACCACAAATTCCCAGTTCTCAAGAAGATAAGCATTGGGTATCATCAGAACAGATATCCAGCCTGTTGGTTCTTCCCTGTAATAAACCGACATTTCTTTATCTTCCGCTTCCAAATAATAATCATTCCAATTCCGGAAGCTGCCATTTGTGATTCCGTCAAATAACTCTCTGAAACTATCATGAAGAACTTCGCTGTCAATATGGGATTCGTTTTCTTCATATAATAAATTTCCCTTTGAATCACATACAAAATAAACGCTTCCTTCGGGAAGTTCCTGAGAATTGACATGCACCCTAAAGTTTTCCGGATAAATATCAAAGGCAATGACGTTTCCGTTATCTCCGCATTCTTTTGCAATGGTTATAACCGGTTTATCGTATACGGAATCAGTATATACATCCGTAAATATGATCTCTCCGCCGGCACTTATGGCCTTTTTATACCATTCTTTCTCTAAAGCATTATATTCTTCTATATTTTCCCATGGATTCGCCGCAATCACTTTTCCGTTTATCACCGCATAGGGATTTATGATATCATCTCCCGCTGCCTCTGTGATCTTAATGAGATAATCCTTGATCCACTCATCAACAAATTCTTCTTCAACTTCATCTTCAACAAATCCTTCAATATATTGGGAACCGATGGTGATCAGCGACTGGTAAAATTCCAGATTATGTTCCTCTTCCACC
The DNA here is from genome assembly GCA_017936785.1 of Lachnospiraceae bacterium. Taxonomy (GTDB): domain Bacteria; phylum Bacillota; class Clostridia; order Lachnospirales; family Lachnospiraceae; genus UBA2882. The sequence continues at coordinate 52,739 of JAGBEV010000055.1, forward strand.
GAATAGCTGTTAGCGATTTCTTCCCCCATGTTCTGTGCATTTTCCATCAGCATCTTACGGGAAAAAAGCAGACTGATTCCCGAAACAATGATCACAATAAAGAGTAAAACAGCATTTCCCCAAAACACAATAGAACGACTTTTTCTATCATTTATATGTCTTTTCAACGCATTTTCCCCCTATAGCACTTATGCCTTTCTGTTTTTATGCAAATTTAGACAAACTCCCACATAATAATAAAATTATATTAAAACATGCTTTTAATGTCAATTTCATATTCCATAAAGACATGATCAAAAAAGCGCAAAGACCATTATACTATACCAACTATCTTGCCGATCCAATAGATCAGCCCCAACAGCCAGCTTGTAAAGATGCCATATAGGATAACCGGTCCGGCAATGGTAAATATTTTTACCCCTACTCCGAAAACCTGTCCTTCCGTCTGAAATTCGATTGCCGGGGCACATACGGAGTTGGCAAATCCCGTAATGGGAACCAGGGCTCCCGCTCCACCAAAATCTGCAATAGGCTGATATAAACTGAGTCCCGTAAGAATGACGCTCAACAAAATCAGCAAAAGCGAGCACCAGGTTCCCGCCATATCCTTATCCAGTCCCATTGCCTTTGCGCCTTCCAGAATTCCCTGTCCTATGGTGCAGATAATACCGCCTGTAATAAATGCCTTGATCATCTGTAAAGGCAGATTATTCTTAGGCGTTACCTGTTTTACCAGTTCATCATATTGTTTGATCTTTTCCTGTTCCAATTCTTTTTTTGTCATGAATTCCATTCCTTTCACACGATTATTCTATTCCCTGTATAAAATACACTAAAGAACCGGTCATTTTTCCCAATGCCATAGTAAAGATCGCTATGCCGATTCCCCATTTCAGCCTTACCCTTCTGGTAAATATGGGAATGGAGTCTAACATCTCCGCAATGGACAATGCAAGGCATCCCACAAAGCAGCCGGTAAAAAAACCAATAATGCTTCCCACTATGGGACTCCATCCTGCCAATATCAATTTGCTGTACTGGTGCAATTCTTCAAAGATGCTGAACAGCATTCCCGTAATGGTGCCAAAGACCACGAAATTCTCATAGATCAAAATGTGATTTGCCGTATGGGTTTTTCCTGCAAATCTGGGAACCAGACCAATTGCTGCCAATACCGTAAAAACTCCTGCTGCCGCCAGGGCTCCAAAGGAAACGCCGGATATGACCAGCAATAAATATTTAAGGAGCATCAATGATATTTCCCTCCCTGTCCCATGTCTCTGTCAACGTCATATTGACATCATCCTCGTATTTTCTCATGGAAACCTCTATAGGCGTTGGATCATGGGTGATCCTGCGCTTACCGATGTGATTAAAGAATATGATGATCCCTGCAGCCAGACCAAAAGAGTAAGCGATCTCAATGGTCATCATGCCCCTGCCTGCTTCTCCCGTTATCAGAGATGATATCTGTTCAAAAACTTCCCGTATTCCGATATCGTTATGAAATGCCATAATGGTAAATCCTGTTCCGAAAAAACTGACACAGGAAACAAAAATAACCTTCAGTATCTCCCATGCTTTATTATGTTTTGGATTGGAAGAGTATTCCAAAATGACTTCCCGGGCTCCCAGGGGTATGACCATTACCGACTGACATGCCTTCTCGATGCAGCTGATGATCTTTAACTGGCTGACGATCCGTCTGGTATGGTCCTCCTGGAACTGGTATACCGGAACCTGTCTGACCTTTTCCATCAGCTCTTTATTTTTTCCGGTTACTTCTGCCACGTCATTTACTGTGATCTGGCTGTGGGTACTCTGCATTTTAGGACTAAGATTCAAATAGATTATATCTGTCATCTTTTCATCTCCAACGGTTTTTCTAATAGTTTCTCTTAAACCGGAAAAAATATTCGCAAACCGTCTAAGATTGAATTTTTACTTTTTCTCTTTTATTCCCAGCAAAAGAAATCTGAGAAGGGGAACCCTGCTGACAATTTCATATAAAACAGGAAGCAGAATAACCTCCCCGGTCAGGATCAGCAGATAATTAAGGAGCATGGGCAGCTGCATATAAGAAGTAATAACATATGCGATTATCACTAACAACGGATAATGCAATACATAAAATCCGAAATTTCTCTTTGTCATATACTCTGCAAAGGCATTTGTTCCGTTAAAATGCGCTTTAAACAGTCCCAGTACCGCCAATATCATGATCCATGCATAGAAATTGGTAAACGGATGCTTTAAACAACTTTGTGACGCATAATTTTCTCCGTAAAAATAAATGGTATAACCGATTCCCGTTCCCACTGCCAGGATCGTCAGCCATATATGGTGCTCTGCAAGGGCATCTGTGACCTTTTCATGAGAAAACACGTAATAACCCAGCAAAAACATAAATATGTAAATTCCATTCCGGTACACTTCGATCAAAGGGGTATTTAATATACTGGAACTTCCCCATACTGCAATGACCAACAAAAACAGAACAGCCATATTGACCTTACCGCCCAGTTCCCACTGCCTGTCATTTTTATCAATGCAGCGGAGCAAAAGCAGGATCATGGATGCAAGAAACAGTTCATGGGCAAACCACAAGGGTCCGATTCCCATGAGACAAAAGATGAAATATTTGATAAAACCGGGAATCACATCTCCGTTTCCCCCAAACATATCCGTATACCGGTTCGTAACCCAGCCTGAGATCCATCCCAAAATAAAAATCCCTGCCAGGGAAGGGATAAGAAGGCGTTTCACCCGTTCATCTGCAAATGCTTTATTACTTCTTTTTTCCAGAGAATATCTTGCGCTCATTCCCCCGATGACAAAGAGCAGACACATAAACCAGGGATATATGAAATACAAAATCCCATCCATCTGGGGAATTCCTGTTACACTGATATTGCTGATCACGCCCTTACTGTTAAACAGATACACCACATGGTAAAGAACAACCAATGCTACTGTTACCCAGCGGATATTATCAATATAATGCTTTCTTGTATTACTGTTCTCCATTTTGGTTTCCATCCTTCTTTTCTCCCTTATCCTTCTCTTTTTTATGAAACAGATTATTCCTTACAATATCGACCATTTCAAACACACTTCTTTTGGGAACGATCCCGATTCCCTTTTCTTCATCTCCAAACAGAAGCAGCTGGTCTCCCGGTTCTATTTCAAACACCTCTCTCGCCTTTTTGGGAATCACGATCTGTCCCCGTTCCCCTACTGTAACAGAGCCAAAGAAATATTTCCCCTTAGGCGGTATGGGAATTCCTTCTTCCTTCTCGGAATATTTGACCAGATCATCTATGGTAACATGAAATAAATCCGCCAGCGCTGCGCAGCAGTTCATATCAGGAAGGCTTTCACCTTTTTCCCATTTGGCGACTGCCTGTCTGGATACCCCTATCCTTTCAGCCACTTCCTCCTGGGTCATATGATTTCTCTTTCTTAAAGTTGTTAAATTCATATTTATCATATTTTTCATACCTCCTGAAATCATTATAATCTCTGACATACTTATATTCCATTAACAGATATTAACATTGATGTATATATTCATTAACAATCAGTCTGTTTCTCTTTCGGTTCAATTGACAGCAGGCATAAAAAATTGGAATCTGTCAATAGGCAGATTCCAATTTTTTATGCCCTATGCTGCAGCTATATTTAGATCTTAATCTTCCCTACATATATTTCTGCAGCTCATGGATCAATTTTTTCACGTCTATGGGTTTTGCTATATGCGCATTCATGCCGCACTGAAGGCAGCGCTGGATATCCTCTGAAAACGCATCTGCAGTCATTGCAATAATAGGCAGTCCCGCATCCTGGCGGTCCAAAGCCCGTATAGCCTTTGCAGCCTCATAACCATCCATGACCGGCATCCGGATATCCATCAAAATGAGATCATAAGTCCCCGGCTCTGACTGTTCAAATTTTTCAACACAGATCTTACCATTTTCCGCCCGGTCCAGTTCAAATCCCGCACATGTCAGGATCTCATTTGCGATCTCCCAGTTCAGGTCATTGTCCTCTGCCAGTAGAATACGCTTCCCGGCAAAGTCCCGGATATGCTCTTCTTTTTGTTCCGGCACGCCGGACTCTTCCTCTACAAACCGGCTCAGTCCCATGAATAGATTGGACTTAAACAGCGGCTTGGAAATAAATCCCTGTGCTCCTGCTTCCAGAGCCTCTTTCTCTATGTCACTCCAGTCATAAGCGGAAATGATCAGAATGGGAACATCCTTACCCAGACGTTTCCTAAGCTCCCGTGTGGTTTCCAGTCCGTCCATATCCGGCATTTTCCAGTCGATCAGTACAAGCTGGTAATCATCATGCACTCCATGGTGTTTTTCTGCCATATCTACGGCTGTTCTGCCATCTAACGCCCAATCTGCGCTAATGCCGATTTCACCCAGCACATCCACGGCACTGCTGCAAAGATCCTTATTATTGTCCACTACCAGCACATGCCATGGCGGAAGTATCATTTCTTCCTCCTTTGCCGCAACCTTCTCAAGATCCAGGGTAACATGGAATTCGCTTCCTTTCCCCGGCACACTGGTTACCTTTATCTCACCCTTCATGGCATCTACAATATATTTGGTGATCGCCATGCCCAGACCGGTTCCCTCAGTCTTGTTTACCTGTTCATTCTTTTCTCTTGTAAAAGTCTCAAAGATATTTTGCTGGAATTCCTCAGACATTCCGATTCCCGTATCCTTTACCCGGAAATGACAGCGGACATAATGATCTCCCGCAGGTGATGCCTCCTGAGCCAGATAGACATTGATGGTCCCGCCCTCAGGGGTAAATTTTATAGCATTGGACAGCAGATTGATCAACACCTGATTCAACCGGACGCTGTCGCAATATACATCTTCTGTCTGAATTTTACTGATAAAAATATCAAAATGCTGATTCTTTGCCTTGATCTGCGGCTGTACGATATTGACAATGCTGTCCATGGTATCCCTCAGGGACAGCACATCCATATTCAGGGACAGCTTCCCGCTTTCGATCTTGGACATATCCAGCACATCATTGATCAGTCCCAGAAGATGCTTGCTGGATAAGGTGATCTTTTGCAGGCAGTCCTGTACTCTTGCCGTATCCTGTATATTGGTCATGGCAATTGCGGTCATTCCCACAATTCCGTTCATAGGCGTACGTATATCATGGCTCATGTTGGACAGAAATTCACTTTTAGCCCTGTTGGCACGAACAGCTTCCTGTTCCGCTGTCTCCAGTTCCCTCAGCTGTCCTCTTGTCATTCTGTAATATAAAGCAAAGATAATGAGAACAGCTATCAAAATAATACTACATGATCCCAGCACAATGTACTGATGCTGATTGCTTAAATCACTAACCGTCTCATCCAAAACACCGAAAGGCATGACGGTTACCAGATACCATTCCGAATCCGGCAGGTGCGTACACAACACATGCCTGTATGTACCGTCAGCCCGGATCGTTGCCGAATAATCCTGATCCGAATTAATGGCTGCCTGCAATTCCCGTGCATACTCTTCTGCCGTTTTTCCGTCTACCTCAGTAAACATTTCTCCGATACGGGTAAAATAATCCATATCACGGGTCCTCATTACAAAGGTACCGTCCCTGCGGATAATGTGGGAATACACAATAGCGTCATCATCGCTGAGAGCAAGAACATTATCCAGATATTCCATGGGCAGCCCCGCCACCATTGCAGTGCTGGTCTTCCCGTTTTTCATGGGATACTCAGCAGCAATGATCAGCAACAGCATTTTTTCTTCGTCCTGATTGTAGCCGCTGAACACTCTCAGACTATTATCGTTCAAAACTTTCGTAAAGGTTTCTTCATCATAAGGCTCCACCGGGTCACCATATATCGTTTCACATTCGCCGTCTGTCGTGTAAAGCCCCAGATAGACAAAGTTACGCACCCTTGCACTTCGGGATAATTGGTAGATCATTTCAGCCCCATAGTAAAAATCCTCCGGGGGATTGCCTTCCAGAATCCCATTTACCTCCAAAATCTGCAAATCAATAACAGCATCAAATTTTTGCTGTACCTGTTTAGCCATCTCCGTCATATAAAGCGTTCCGATCTCATTGATCGCTTCATTGCTTTTCTTATTCATGACCGTACCCATCAGTAAGAAAATAACGATACATAAAATAATCAGACCACTAAAACTGCTCCACAAAAAAATCTTTGCTTTTCTAAACATATTCAAAAAACTCCTTCCACAAATAGCAGGCAGAAATCATTTTATATAATATCAAACCAATTTAAACAAAATTTTTTTAATTATAACATTTTATATGGGTAAAATATACCATTTTTAAAGAATTCATGAAATTCAGAATACCTGCTATACACCCATTATTGTTCCGATCCAATAAACCAGCCCAGCAGCCATCCGGTAATATTCCGTTTCCCATTTTTCACCACTTCAAATATTACCACATTTTTATAGTACTTAAGTACTTTTTTGTATTGTTTTGTCGAATTTTGTTGTAAAACCAAAATAGATATTATAAAAAAGGGGGAAAAATCTTGAAAAAATAAATCAAAATAACTCATCTGATCATATTACTGATTATCATTGTCCAGATACTGGTTCTCTCCATATTGTATATGATCGTCGGCTCCTCGATCGAAGATAATATCAGGGAAAGTACAATTGCAAGTATGCAGACCATGGTTGACGAACGGTCACAGATCATAACCAACTATGTATACGAAGCAGAAAGTTCTCTTACTGCATACAGCCGCGCAGGAGAAATCAGCAATCTTTTGCCCGATCCCACAAATCCTGATTTCGTAAAAGCAGCCCAGGAATATACAGAGACTTTCAGTGCTGATATTGCCAATCTGGAAGGCATTTACGTAAGCGAATGGAACACTCACGTTCTGGCACATACCAATCCTGCCGTAGTGGGCATTACCACCAGAGAAGGGGATTCCTTAAAATCACTACAAGATTCCATGTTAGCTGCTGACGGCGTTTATAATGTAGGATTTATATTTTCACCTGCAAGCGGTAAGCAGATCGTATCCATGTACGAAGCCTGTTATGACACATCCGGAAATCCGATGGGTCTGGTCGGTGGCGGTATCTATATATCCGGTTTGAAAGAGGTTCTTGACAACCTTCCTACTGCCGGAATGGAAAATGCCAAATATTACCTGATCAATTCCCAAACCGGCGAATATATTTTCCACGAAGATGAGGAAATGCTCGGTCAGCCGGCAGAAGAGGAACATATTCTTAAGATCATCCAAAGCGTATCCGAAAGCAATGAATCCGTTACGGATTACATTGTTTATTCCGATAATGGCACACAAAGTATTGCTGCCTACCACTATATAGCCGACAGAGACTGGGTTTTTGTCCTTACCGACTCTTATGATGAAATTTTTGCTACTGCAGATCGGACCAAAGCAATCCTATTTGGTCTTTGTGTGATCGCTTTGATATTATTGATCGTTGTTACCTATATTGTAATTTCAATTTCAATGAAACCATTAAATCCCATCAGCAAAACTTTACTCCAGATTGCTGATTGCAATATCAGTAACGATCAGGACATCCAAAAATATACAGCCCGAAAGGATGATCTGGGTGGTATCGCTAAAGCTGTCCGGACAGTGCTCGATGCTCTGCGCAACATGATCGGTACTCTGAAGGATTGCTACCTACAGCTAAATGATAAGGTTCAAACGCTGCGTAATTCTTCGGATCAACTTATTGACTGCGTTACGGAAAATATTGCAACAACCCAGCAATTATCCGCAAGTATCGAAGATGTAAATAATGCCATTAAGCAAGCTGATACAGAAATTGGCAACATACATAGTTCCATGAGCGGAATTGTTACAAATATTCAAAACAGTTCCACATCAAGTGACACCATGTACAATGGCGCAGTTAAAATGAGTGATTCCGCCAACTCCACCTTCGGCCTGATCAATGAACGCCTGACCGCTGTACAGGGATCTATGAAAGAAGCACTGGAAAGCCTTAACAGCCTATCCCAGATCAACGATATGGCTTCCAACATTCTCAACATTGCCAACCAGACCAATCTGCTATCCTTAAACGCTTCTATTGAAGCTGCAAGAGCCGGAGAAGCCGGAAGAGGCTTTGCCGTTGTCGCAGAAGAAATCGGCAAACTGGCTGACACCTCCAAAAATGCCGCTGCAAGCATCAGTGAATTGTGCAGTTCATCAAACGAAAGCATCAGCATTGTCAACAATTGTGTTCAGGATGTTATGACCTTTATAGAAAATGACATTCTGAGAAGCTTTGAAGATTTTGCAAAGAAATCTAATGAATACAGTACATCTGCTAAAGATATTAAAGAAAATTTCGAGGATCTGAATACATTTATCCAGAATTTAAGCATCTCAATCAATCAGATCCACGAGAATATCTCCAATATTAAACAAATATCCTTGGAAAATGATAATGCAATTACCGTAATTGTAGACAAAAGCGAAAGTACAGCAAGCATTGCAACACAGATTTCAAAAGAGTCCGAAGAAAATCAGCAGATGTCTGACAGCCTGAATGAAATAATCAGCAAATTCATTGTGGAATAATCCAGCAGCACCATTCTATGCCATTGGCAAAATAGCAGAGAGCTCCTGCCATTTTGCCAATGGCAATTTTTTCGCAACAAAAAAGGAACCTGTCTATCCACAGATTCCTTTTTTTGATCATTGTATATCTTCTTTCTTCTCTTTAATCCATTGTTCCATCCGCTCCCGGATAATGTAAAAGGGTGCAGGACCGATCTCAATAATAAATTCGTGAAATTCCTTTAATTCAAAATCCTCTCCCAACTGATCCTTTGCCCTGTTTTTCAAACCGTTAAACTCCAGATAGCCAATAAAATATCTCAGGTATTCTGCCGGTTCTTCCACTACCGCTTCAAAAATATCCCTTGCTGTTTCTTCATCCTCGATGCCGAAACCGGCAAGATATTCTTCCACATCCGATACGTCCCAGCCGTCATAATTGACCCCCATATCTATATAGGCGGAAATCCCCAGGGAATATATGTTGTCACAAGCCAGCAGTCTGGCGGCATCCCGGTCCAATCCGCTGATGTTGTAGGAATACATTTCCGTATAGGTAGCCCAGCCTTCCGTATAGCCTGGATAGGACAACAGATTTCTCACAAGAGAAAGACCATGAGAGGCTGTGGATACCTCCTGATAAAGATGTCCCGGATATCCTTCATGTGCCAGTGTGGTATAAATATCCTCATCCATGTACTTTTCATTGATATAAATAACATTATTTTTTATGTCATCAATAGGCGGTGTCAGATAGAAGGCAGGATTTAAATGCTCTTCCAGGGAAGGATGCACATATTTGATGGTATAATCAACCTGCGGCGGTTCCGGAAAATCCCTTGAGCACTTCTCAATTAAATCCTCCATGATCTCCTCCGGATCTGTATAGGGAAACCCGTAAGCATCCGGATCAGTAAACACATCAAGCAGATCCGGATTTTCCATTACCAGTGTATAAACCTCTTCTTCCCGGTTCTCCAAGAACTTCTCCGTACGCTCTTTCAGCTCTTCCACCCCGGCATCAGAGCCGGTTTCCGTCAGCACCAGATACTCATAATACTCCGTGCCATCCTCATAATAGCATAGACCAAGGTCGTTTTCGCCCCGTCCTTCCAATTCTTCCAGGGCATCCGCCAGCATCCGGTAGCTGTCCACTACTTCCCCTGTTACCAGCTCCCGGTTCTTTTCTTTATAAGCTTCCTTATCTTCCTCTGAAATTCCTTCCAGGGCGTCGATCTTATCATCAAACACCTGGATCAGATAATTCTCTTCCGGCTCTGCAATAAATTCCTCACACTGCTCTATGACGCCTTCCAGGGCGAAATCCGCCATAAAAAATCCCTCATCCGCCTTTTTTTCCTCATAGGCAATAATATCTTCAAACATATCATCAACCTGTGTCAGCAGCACCAGATAGTCTTCCACATCCCTTTCTCTTCGGAATGTATACTCCGCCAGCAGTATGGGCAATTGCGCCTGATATCCGCCCATGGGGGAAAGAGGCTCCCAATAGTATACCAGGTCCACTGCATCCAGCTCCGTATCCACATAGTCCATCAGAAGATCATAGGTAAGCTTCTGGCTTTCCGTCAGGGCAGACCGGTCATACTTTAAAAGCTCCTCCTTCAGTTCCTTTAATTCCTTTTCCGTATCCTCCATGTCCTCCATGGAAAGCTCTCCCAAAGTGACTTCATAATCCTCAATGCCGTAATTTTCCGGATACGCCAGAGTATAATGAAGATCTATGGTATTCCGGGAAATATCCTCCAGAAACAGATTGTCCGTATATTCATCAAAATCTTTTTTGATTTCATCCTTATCCTGTCCATGCCCTGTGCAGCCCGTCAGAAGTATGCTGCACACCAGCATAACACTGAGCAGACGTTTATGTATATTATTTTCTCTCATCTAAAATACCGTTCCTTTTCTTTTGCTATTCAGGATATCCCAATCCACATTTTTAGTACTTACGACTTATTTTCTGTTTTTTTACATTTTAACAGATTGTTTTCATCATGACTACGTTTTTCTAAAAAGATTATCAGAATACCACACTCTTTTCAGACTGATTCCATTCCATATATTACTACCAGCGTACTGTGACCTGACAGAGCTCCAGCAGGACTCCTCCCATGACTCCGCACAGATACAGCAGACCGATCACCTTCAGATTGTCCTTTACATCTTCATTTACCCTGCAAAGTACGATCAGCCCCACACCGGCTCCTACCAAAAGCCCCGACATCATGGCACCGAAGCTCATCATGCCCTCCAGATACAGGCTGGTAATGATCACCGACGCAGCACAGTTGGGAATCAGACCGATGATCCCGGACAACAGAACGCCCACTACAGGTTTGTTCAAAATAAAGTTGGAAATACTTTCCTCTCCGATCATTTCAATACAAATATTGAACAGGAAAGAAATCAAAAGCAAAAATAAAAAGATATGTAAGGTATGCTTTATGGCGGACTTCAAAATGCCGTCGCTGCACTGACAGTTTTCGTTTTCACAGATCTGGTCAATATGAAATTCCTCATCTGCGTGGGGTTTCCCTGCGTATGCCCTGATCTTCTGATGTCTCGCCCAGATCAGATCCACCAGAAAGCCTGCTGCCATACCCATGACAATTTTGATTCCCAGTATTTTTGCCATGGCAGATATGGGCGCCTGCTCTGAGATCAGAATAGGCAGCATTTCATCGGAAGTAGACAGATAGATCGCCAAAAGAGTTCCCATGGTAATGATCCTTCCCGCATAGAGATTGGATGCCGCCGCCGAAAAGCCGCACTGGGGAAAGGCCCCGCACAAAGCTCCGAACAGGGGGCCGAACTTCCCCGACCTTCGTATTACGTCCTTGGAATGTTCTCCCATCTTATGTTCCACATACTCCATGACCAGATAAGTCAGAAACAGAAAAGGCAGGATTTTTATACTATCTAAAGCTGCGTCCAGAGCGCAGTCCCAAATCAGCTCCATCATCTTGTAAAACTCCTCTCAGATTTACACCTTAACCATATTCCTTCCTTTTGTCAAGTTAGAACCTTTGGAAGCATGTCCGCTTTCCTGAAGTGCCAGGGTCCGCAGCTTGAACAATATCTTCTTTTCCTGCCTGCATACCTGTACCTGATTCATATGCAGCAGCTTAGCCACCTCCGTCTGGGTCTTGTCCTCAAAAAAGCGCAGGCGGATGATTTCTTTTTCTTTTTCCTCCAAAGCATCCATTAACTGTTTCAACAGCATATTGTCCAACAGCTTTTCTTTTTCCGTATCTTCCGTTTCCCTGGATAATGCTCCTGTTCCCGTGCCGTTTACCACCTTGTCCACCAGATAGATTTCATTGCCATCCGATTGATAAACGGTCTGATATATGGATTCAATTTCCACATTTGCTTCCAACGCCATGGTAATTTCCTCTTTTTTCAGCCCTGTAGCTTCCTCCAGTTCCCCTACAGTAGGCTCTCTTCCGAATTTTCCCGTAAATGCCTCCTCTGCCTGTCTGATGCGGTATCCGTTTTCCTTCAGGCTCCGGGAAACCTTGATCATGCCGTCATCCCGCAGGAAACGCTTGATCTCTCCTGTGATCAGCGGAACTGCATAGGTTGAAAATTTCACATCATATTCCGTATTGAACTGGTCAACCGCCTTTACCAGTCCAATACATCCTATCTGAAACAGATCCTCCGGATCATGGCCTCTGTTTGCAAAACGCCTGACTATAAAATGCACCAGTCCCAGATTTTCTTCGATCAATGTATTTCTGGCATCCTTATCGCCCTTCTTCGCCTGTAACAACAATTGCGTCGTAGGGTCCATAGGCTACTGCCCGCCTATCTGTTTACTCATGTAAACAATTGTGCCTTTGCCCGGTTCCGATTCCACATGAAGTTCATCCATAAATGCTTCCATAAAGGCAAATCCCATACCTGACCGCTCCAGCTCCGGCTTAGTGGTATACAAAGGCTCCATTGCCTTTCCGATATTCTCAATACCAATGCCCCAATCTTCTATTTTGATATGTAAGCCGTTTCCTTTCAGATATGCCTCCAGGACGATCCCCCGCTCATCCGGAGCCGATTCGTAACCGTGAATAATGCTGTTGGTCACGGCCTCCGACACCGCCGTCTTCACATCATCCACTTCCTCTAAAATCGGGTTTAACTGGGTCATAAATGCTGCCACGGCAACTCTGGCAAACCCCTCGTTCTGGGGCAGCGGTAAAAAGGACAACTTCATCCTGTTATCGGCATGCTCCATATTTTTCTGCCATTGGTTATTCCAAACTCCATTCTGCTTCACCATCTTTTTCCTCCTAATCAACGATTTCTATCATATCTTTTAAACCTGAAAGCATAATGATCCTTCTGATCCGCGGATTTGCGTTCACTGCCGTTACCCTGCCCCCAAAGCAGGATACCTTCTTGTAACGTCCTGCGATCACTCCGATTCCCGAGCTGTCCATAAACCGGGTTTTGGAAAAGTCAAATATGACATGCTTTGCCTTTCCCGTCAGCAGATATTCATCCGCTCCTTCCCTGATGCTCTCAGCGCTGTGATGATCCATTTCCTCAGGCATGATGATCCTGAGGCAGTTATCCTTTACCGCAAACATTCCTTCCATTCTGATTCCTCCTTTTACTATTGGCGCAAAAAAAGAGAACATAGTTTATTATGTTCTCTTTTGTAGCTTTTATACATTTTTTGTCGGATATTTTTATTCCGTTTCTTCCGGTTCTCCCTGATTTCCTTCCTCATCATCCTGAGGATTTCCGTTATTGACGGTGGCAGCATCGGCAATATTGCGCTCTGCCATATCCGCATATTCGGAATCGGGGAAGTTGGTAACTAACTGGTTATAAAGTTCATTTGCCTTATCCATATTTTCAGCTTCCTGATAGGTTTCTGCCAGTGTATACAGAATTTCCGGATCTGTATTATCAAAATACCATGCTTTTTCCAGTGCCACAATGGCATCGGTATAATCGCCCTGATTTTTCAGGGAGCTTCCTTCCTTAAAGCACTCTTTTGCAATACTTGCGCCTACCTGCACCAGCAGTTCATCATAAAGCGCCTTGTACGCCTCCGAAGCCTCGGTTTCCACAAAGGTCTTATCGATCTGGTAAAGCTGGTCGGAAATGGTCTCCAGATCATCGGGGTCTTTGATATAGTTCTTTGCCGTTTCCAGCAGTCCGTCTACAGTCTGCAGCTTTCCCCCTTCTCCTGTATAAGAAGCAACCTGTTCCTGCAGCTTGGTGTTCTCATCTGTCAGGGCATCCACACGCTGTTCCAGATCCGTAATGACCGCCGTCTTCTTATCGGAATTTTCACTGATCTGTCTTAATTCCTCATCCATTTCCGCCTGTGCTGACTGCACCCTCGCAGGCACTACCAGAAAGAAGCAGACCGCCAGACCGATGACCATTCCGATGACCACATTAAGCACCGTATTGGTTCCTACAATAGGTTCCCTTGGGCTTACAGGCTGGATAATGGTTTCATTTCCGCTCTGATAGGTAATGACATCTTCAGAGCCGCCCGCCTTTTTCTTTTTCGCCGCCGTAGTCTCATCACCCTCCAGCATGAAATTCACTTCTTTCAGGTAACGGAGGGTTGTCGTATTGTTGACATCCACCTTCAGGCATTTACGAAGGATTCTCTGGGCTTTTTCCCACTCCTCTCCGTTCATATACAAAAGCGCCAGAAGCTGGTGTGCCTTTACAAATCTGGGATTTAAGGAAACAACCTTTTTTAACTGGATGATCGCCAGGTCATTGCTGTCCGCATAGCAATAGGACAATGCCTGGTTGTATTTTTTAATGGTCTGATTGATGGTTTCCTTCTGGGTAAGATTGGACTGCATATCATTGATATAGTCATCCGCCACATTTTTCTGGGGACGGATATTGATGCTGATGACCCATTCGCTTAAGGCCGCAACCGTCTCTCCCATTTCAAAATAAACAAGTCCCAGAAGATTTCTCGCTTCCACATGGTTTTTATTAAATTTCAGCGCCTGCCTGAGGCTGGCAATTGCCCCCGACAGATCACGTACCTCAGCCTTTGCCAGTCCGTCATTGTAAAACAGATTGGCAACACACATGATTTTCTTATATAATCCAACATCTGCGCCGCAACCCGTACAGAAATTTTTATCTGACAGTTCGCAGCCGCATTGATAACATCTCATGGCAATACTCCTATCTGCTCTGTACTATTTTTCCTCGTTTTTGGCTTCCTTTATCATACTTACCAGCAAATCTGCCATATCGGTCAGGTCCTGATTATAAATAGCTTCCTCCGCCTGTTCTATTTCCAGACTGGGATGAAACTTTTTCAGTTCTTCCTCAAAATTGATCATAATGCTTCCTCCTTAACACAGCCTTTATAAGACCTACCAAATATAATGAACCCACAATAAAGACTGCATCTTCAGGATTTTTTTGTCCAAGGCAAATGGTTAAGCCTTCCTCTGCACCCTTTATATAACATGCATCCCAACAGTCATATTGTGAAATGTATTTTCGCAGTTCATCCAGACAAACACCGCGCTCATCTTCCATTTCCACTGCTGTCACAGTCTGAAACAATCCGCTGTCGCCCAGCATGGAGATCATATGTCCATAATCCTTATCATCCACAGCAGAAAAACACAATATCTTTTTACCCTGTATGGTCATAGACCTTACGGATTCCAAAAAGGCACCGATTCCGTTTTCATTATGTGCCCCGTCAAAATAAACACCGGGCAGCACTTCTTCCATGCGCCCTTCCCAAAAAGTATGGGCAACAGCTTTACGCATTTTCTCTTCTGACATCACTGTCATATTATGTTTTTCTGTATAAATCTCAAAAGCCCGCAGCGCCAAAGCTGCATTTTCTACCTGATATAAGGCATTTGTGGACGCAATAAGACTAATATAATTATAATATCGGGATTTATATGAAAAATCAATGCTTTTATATTTTATTTTTTCTACAGAATATTCCTTTTGTCCCACAGGAACCGGAAATGCCTTTTTTTCCCTGCACCTTTCCCTGATCACCCGGCTTACCTGATCCTCCTTGTCCAAAAATATGACACTTGCGCCGGTTTTAATGATCCCTGCTTTTTCACCGGCGATCTCCTCTCTGGTATTCCCCAGATATTTACAGTGGTCCAGACCGATGGCAGTGATCACACATACATCAACCTGTTCAAATACATTGGTCGCATCCAGTCTGCCGCCCAATCCTGTTTCCAGCACAAGAACCTGGACCTTTGCCTTTTCAAAAATGTACATTCCCATTAAAAACAGGAACTCAAAAAAGGTGGGATATGCCATTCCCTCCTCCATGGCACGGTCCGCCGTCTTCTTTACAAACTGAAAACTTTCCATAAAAAAAGCATCCTCAACCGCTTCTCCGTTTATGAGAAACCGTTCGTGCATAATCACTAAATGAGGGGATATAAATCCCCCCACCCTGTATCCGTATTCTTTTAACAGATTCTGCAAATAGGCGCAGACGCTTCCCTTTCCGTTAGTTCCTGCCACATGAATCTTTGGAATATCCTTTCCCGGATTTCCCATACGTTTTAATAGCTCTGCCGTATGGGACAAGCTGTTTTTGACAGTGAATTTCGGCAGATCATAGAGAAATTTCTCCGCCTGGCTGTAATTTGTTATCTGCATCTTCCCGCATCCTGCTTTCCTGTTATTCCGATTCTTCATCAATTTTTTATGATAACGGTTCCTGCGATCATTCCCGAAATATTCCGGTACTCCATATAGACCGTATTATTATCTACGGGCATCCTGCACTGATCAATGCAGATGACACTTCCCTTATACAGGTTTCCGTCGATCCTGATGGTTGCGCCTTTTGCCTTTTCAATATACTGAATGACTGATGACAGGCTTTCCCTGCAGTCTTTCATCTTCTGATCCAGAGACTTTTTCTCTTCCTGCAGCGCCTTGAACTGTTTTTCCAAAAGCGGGGACATGGTTCCTGCCGCTTTTACTTTTGCTTCTATATCACGGACTTTGGCAAAAAGTTCTTCCATTTCATGCTTTAAGTCTTCTTCCTCTTTTAACAGCTTTCGCTGTTTTAACATAACATCCGGCAGACATCCCGCATGAACGATGGTCTTGACCTCCACATCATTGCCCAACTCCTTGCAGTCGATTCCCCTGGTCCCGTGGACATTGCCCCCGATAAGGGTTCCTTTCTTTCCGGTCAGGATTACCTTTCCTTCCGCCTCGATCTGGGAATTTAAAATGATATTTGCCTCCACATTACCCCTCGCCTGGACCTGGGTATGCTCAATAAAATCCGCATAAAGGTTTCCCCGGCACACGATCTTTGCCTTCTGGTTGCCCTGAATACCTCTCTTTAAAATAATATCTCCGCCGGAAACCAGATTTGCCGCCTCTACAGTTCCTTCTATGGTCAGACTTTTTCCTGCCCTGATGGTGGTTCCTGCTTCCACATTACCGGAGATCAGCACATCTCCGTAAAACTCAATCTTACCGATGATCTGATCCACATCCCCTGTTATGCGGTGGATGTTATTTAAGGTGATCCTGCCGTCCTTAAATTCCACTTTTCCTTCCTGGGCTGCCACATAGACATTCTCATCCTGTGGATCACGGATGATGCCCTTTCCCTGGATAGGCGGCAGTCCTTTCACTGCCTGGGTGGGAATTTCAAATCCCCGGACATCCTTTCCCGGTATTCCTTCCACAGCAGGATGATATTTTGCCAGAGGCATTCCTTCTTTGACATTGTTGACCATGTTCATGCTCTGATAATCCACCGAACCGTCTTCCCTGATCTTGGGCTTTTTGGTCCCGCTGTTAATATCAAAGAAGTATTCGTAGTATCCGTCCTTTCCCTCAACGGGAGCAATGAACTCCGCTACCTTGATCTCCCTTTCATATACCTTTTTCTTTGCCATGGCGATCAGGTTATCTTCATTGATGCCCGCAGTCACTTCATGATCACAGAGAAGCTGTATCAATTCCTCCTTGGTATAGGAACTTCCATCCTCTTTGGGCATAAGATACAGCCACGCCTGACGTTCATCCTCTGTTACTCTCACATAAGTCCGGGACTTGTCATACATATCAAAAAGGGAGTCCCCGACGTTTACTCCATGAAAACCATTTGGCATGTTCTTGTCATCTGTCATAGGGATTCCCTCCTGTTTTCTCTGGTATCTTACAGATACCGTACCATATTTATCTGTTACGTTATATAAATATCATAGCACTTACAAACTTATTTTGCACCTTTATTTCAAAGTAGAAAGCCTGGTTTTTACCTGCTCCAGCATCTGGGTATATTTTGCCAGCTTGTTTTTTTCTTCCTCTACCTTTGCCGCAGGCGCTTTGCTCATAAATTTTTCATTGTTAAGCATACCGTTGCTGCGGGCGATTTCACCCTGAAGGCGTTTTTCCTCTTTCTCAAGACGCTCAATCTCCTGCCTGATATCCACAAGCTCTGCAAAAGGCATATAAACCGTTGCATTTTCGATCACAACGCTGACTGCGTCATCAGCAATTCCTGCCTTATCATTTTGAACCAGCACTTCAGAAGCATAGGCAAGAGGTGCAAAGAACAGCTTACCTTCCTCAAAAATGGAAGCAACATCAGACTTTTGCGTTACCACATATACCTGCGCTTTTCTGCTGGGTGGTACATTCATGCCCGTACGGACATTTCTGATGCCGCGGATAGCTTCTTTTAATACCTCGATTTCCTTTTCTTCCTTTTCAAAAGCTCTGGAAGCATCTGCCACAGGCCAGGAAGAGATCATAATGGATTCTTCTTCGGATTGGAGCGTACAGAAAATCTCCTCAGTAATAAAGGGCATATAAGGATGCAGTAACTTCAATGCGTCGATCAGAACAGTCTTTAATGTGTAGAGCGCCGCATTCTGGCTTTCTGCATTATCGCTGTTATAAAGTCTGGGCTTAACCATCTCGATATACCAGTCACAAAATTCATCCCAGATGAAATCGTAAACCTTCTGTACTGCAATACCCAGCTCATATTTCTCCATATTGTCCGTTACTTCTTTGACCAGATTATTTAACTTGCTGATGATCCATTTATCTACAGGCTCCAGATGATCTTTTGCATTCTCCGGAATTTCCTTTCCTTCCATATTCATCATAATGAAACGGGAAGCATTCCATACCTTGTTTGCAAAGTTTCTGGAGGCTTCTACTCTCTCATAGTAGAAACGCATATCGTTACCCGGCGCATTACCGGTGATCAGTGTCAGTCTCAAAGCATCTGCACCGTACTGGTCGATGATCTCCAAAGGATCAATACCGTTTCCTAAGGACTTGCTCATCTTGCGACCCTGGGAATCCCTTACCAGACCGTGGAATAAAACAGTCTTAAAGGGCTTTTCTCCCATTTGCTCAAAGCCTGAAAAGATCATGCGGATAACCCAGAAGAAAATAATGTCATAGCCTGTTACCAGCACATCTGTAGGATAGAAGTATTTCAGATCCTCTGTCTGCTCCGGCCATCCCAAAGTGGAGAAAGGCCATAAAGCCGATGAGAACCATGTATCCAGTGTATCCGGGTCCTGGGTAAAATGAGTGCATCCGCATTTGGGACATACTGCAGGCATTTCCTTTGCAACTACGGTTTCTCCGCATTCATCGCAGTAATAAGCGGGAATCCTGTGTCCCCACCACAACTGTCTGGAAATACACCAGTCACGGATATTGTCAGTCCAGTTAAAGTAAGTCTTCTGCATGCGCTCGGGAACCAGCTTGATATCCCCGTTTTTAACAGCCTCTGCAGCAGGCTTGATCAGCTCATCCATCTTAACAAACCACTGCTCTTTTACCATCGGTTCAACTGTGGTCTTACATCTGTCATGAGTACCTACATTGTGGCTGTAATCTTCGATCTCAACCAATAAGCCCTGTTTATCCAGTTCATCCACAATGGCTTTTCTTGCTTCGTAGCGGTCCATGCCTTCATATACGCCGCCGTTTCCATTGATGGTGGCATCATCATTTAATATATTGATGATCTCTAAGTTATGACGTTTTCCAACCTCGAAGTCGTTAGGGTCATGACCGGGTGTGATCTTAACAACACCGGTACCGAATTCCATATCTACATAGGTATCTTCTACTACCGGAATGGGTTTATTCACAATAGGAAGCCAAACCTGTCTGCCATGAAGATAAGTATATCTCTCATCATCAGGGTGGACTGCAACTGCAGTATCTCCCAGCATGGTTTCCGGTCTTGTGGTGGCAAATTCCAAAAACTCCGTCGTACTGGGCTTGCCGTTTTCGTCTACCAGCGGATATTTAATATGCCAGAAATGTCCCGCCTGGTCTTCATATTCAACCTCTGCATCGGAAATGGAGGTATTGCAGACAGGACACCAGTTGACAATACGTGCCCCCTTATAGATCCAGCCTTTTTCGTGCATCTTGCAGAAAACTTCCGTAACCGCTTTGTTACAGCCTTCGTCCATGGTAAAACGCTCTCTGTCCCAGTCACAGGAAGAGCCTAACTTCTTTAACTGTCCGATGATACGTCCGCCGTATTCCCTCTTCCAGTCCCAGGCACGCTCCAGAAAACCTTCCCTGCCCAGATCATGTTTATCAATGCCCTCTTCTTTTAATTTTTCAATGATCTTAACTTCCGTAGCAATGGAGGCATGGTCCGTACCGGGCTGCCATAAAGCGTTATAGCCCTGCATTCTCTTAAAACGGATCAGAATATCCTGCATGGTATTATCCAGTGCATGACCCATATGAAGCTGTCCCGTAATGTTTGGCGGGGGAATCACAATAGTAAAAGGTTTTTTGCTATGGTCAACTTCCGCATGGAAATACTTCTTTTCCAGCCATTTCTCATAAATACGGTCCTCAAGACCATGAGGATCATAGGTCTTTGCCAGTTCTTTGCTCATTTTATCTAAACACTCCTTGTTATTTTATTCTGCTTTGTCATTACCGTTTTCTTTTATCCCGGTACATTTTTTCCTGCCCTACTCTGCAATACGCTCTATCATTTCATAACACATTCTGCCGTTATGATAAGGGCATTTCCAGGGCTCCACAATGGGTTTCTTTGTAGCAGGGACTGCATTTTCATCCACTTCAGAAAGCCATTCGGAACCGGGGCGCTTATCCACCAGATGATCCTTCACATATTCCCAGATACGGCATGCTCCATCAGCATAATCCTTTTTGTTCCCATCCTTCTGATATTCATTGTAAAAGCCGATCATGGCTTCACATTGTACCCACCAGATACGAAGCTGGTTGTCAACGCCTTTTTCATTTTCACATACAAGGCTTTTTCCGTCATAAGCAAGGTGAAAAACATTTTGGGCAATATCCGCTGTCATAAAAGCGATCTTTTCAACATACTCCCTGTCCAGCACACCTTTTAATACCTCAAGCCCTCTATCGATCAGCCATGCGGCTTCAATATCGTGACCGTAAGAATGGAGGTCGATCAGGCTTTCATAAGAATCGTTAAAGAAAACTTCCAGTCTGTGTCTGTCTTTATTGTATACGTCTTCGTAAAAACGGTCCAGCATTTCCTTTAACTGTCTGACAACTTTTTCTTCCTTTGTGACCCGGTAAAGCTCCGTATAAGCCTCAAATACATGAAGAAGGGTATTCATGGTGCGGGTTGCAATGACACCGTTTTCCGAAAGCTTTTCATTGGATTCCGGCTTGAAATCCACAGTAAATGCTTCCAGATATCCCTTTTCATCCCTGCAGCGGCTTTCGATCAGCTCATATAGTTTTAATGCCAGCTCTTTTGCTTCCTCATTCCCGCCTGCCTCATAATAGGAAGACAGGGCATAAATGGCAAAAGCCTGATTATAGGTATGCTTTGTGGAATCATAGACGGAGCCGTCATAATTTAAGGACCAGTACACACCGCCGTTTTCCTTATCAAAACAGTATTTTTTCATAAAATCAAAGGCATGGTCCGCATAGGGAAGCAGGTCCTTATCTCCCAGTCTGGTAACGCCATTGGAAAAAAACCAGAGAATCCTGTTATTCAAAATACAGCCCTTGACCGCCTTTTTGTCCAGATTCAGGTCAAAATCCAGCAATCCGTAATATCCGCCGAATTCCTCATCCTTTAATCCCTCCCAGAAGGGAATGATCGTTTCATATAAATGATTTTTAATGTCTTTGCTTAAATTCATATAGCTCATACTGTTACCTCACTTAACACATAAACAATAAAATCCGCAAACAGTATATCACAAACTGTCTGCGGATACCATATTTTTCTGTATGATTCTTTCATTCTGCCGGCTTATATGAAACCGGATCATTGTCTGTAAAATTCAAAGGTAATATTTCCCATGCCGCAGTCTATGTTGGCATTTCTGCTGCTGCCGTTATCAATGGTCCTCTTCAAAGCCATTCCGGAATAACTGCTGCCGTTCAGATCAATATTTCCTGCTGCACATTTTATATCATAATTGAAATCCTCATACCTCATTCCTCTGGTCAAAAACTGAATATCTCCCATACCACACTTCAGATCCAGATCTCCTCCGGCATATCCGTCAAATTCCAATTCTCCCATGCCTACATTAACTTCCACGTCTCCGGCAATATCGCCATGATCTATGTTGATCTCACCTGCTCCCACATTGGCAATGAGCTCATGGGCAATGAGATTCTGCACATATGCCTCTCCTGCGCCGATATTCATGGTCACTTCTTTTGCATCAAGGGTGGAAGCCTCAACTTCCCCTCCGCCCACTGCCAGGTTAATGGATTCAAAGGTCATATTTTTCGGCAGATACACTGTCACATCATGATCATTGACAAACCCAAACCAGTCATTTTCTTCTTTGATCGTCAGCGCTCCGTTATCCATCGCATATTGGGTGCCAAAACCATTCTCTGTATAAATCTTGATCTGGTCGCCCTTTCCTTCCAGAATATTCAGTTCTCCGCCTTCCACCGTAATATTGATGGTGGAAATATGGTTGTCTGATACACTGAATTCCTTAGTCCCTGCAAAATAACTGAAATCTCCATCCTCCCAGTCATCCATCAGATCGCCTGTGATAACCATCCTTCTCCCTGCCAGGTCCCATGCCATATCCCGAAACATATTCAGTCCGCCTGCGGCACCGGTGATCAGCATAATGATGGTTCCTGCCAGCATACAGATCAAACCGCCGAACACAAAAAATTTAGTTGATTTCTTCATGCTGCCACCCCTTCCTTTTTATGAAAAATGGAATTAAAGATATAAACAAGTCCTTTCCAGATAGACGGAAGCAGAACTGTGATCATTTTCCAGCTTGCAATGAGACACAGCATGGAAATTCCCAGCAGTAAAAGTGACAGACCCATGGAGAAAAGGGAACCAAGGGGTGTTACCAGCAATTTGGTCAGGCTGAAAACAAAGACCACGACCGCTGTAACAAACAACGCTACTGCCACAACAGCAAGTGCCAGGATAATGCCAAAAATACCTGCCACGATGCCTAAGATCCCGCCTAATAATCCGCTGACCAGACCTCCCCAGATAGGAACCGTTACCACAACCCCGATAATGATCAGTGCAATCTGCCAGCCTTCCAGTCTGGATTTCTGATTATGCTCCTCCGCCTTAGAATCATTAACACAATCTCCGCCTTCCTGCTCACCATTTACAGTAGCGCTTTCCGCAAGCTCTTTGCCTGCAGACTCTTCCCTGATATTGTGAGCCACCTCTTCCGGGGACCCCAGAGTTCTGATCACTTCCTCTTCATCCTTATCTGCATCCTCGAAATATTCCGTATAATAATTTAATGCTTCCCGCCTTTCCGTATATGGAATATCCGCCAACAGCTTTTCCAAACGTTCCAAAAATTCCAGTTTATTCATATGCGGCTCCTCCCTCAAAAATCCCGTTAATCTTTCCGGCGTATTCTTTCCAATCCCTTTTATAATTATTCAATTGCACAACTCCGGAGGATGTGATCCTGTAATATCTCCTGTTCCTTCCTCCGCATTCCCTGTCATAGACATCCAAAAAACCATATTTTTGTAATCTTCGCAAAACCGGATACAAGGTAGATTCTGACAGATCAATGACCTGCCGGACCTCCTGGGTAATCTTATAACCATATGTCCCCACATCCTCATGGGACACAACAGCCAGTACAATTGCATCCAGTAAAGCAGCACCGGTATTAAAAACCATATGTTCTCCTTTCCCTTATGACTATTGTCATTCTCGCTGATTCAATTTGTAAACAAAAATTACTATAAATTTATATAATATTATACATCGTATAATATTGTTGCTAAATATAATATATGACGTATAGTATTATATGTCAAGTAATTTTACGAAAAATGAAAAAAATTATATTTTTTTAAATTTAGGGCTTTTCAATCCAAAAACTTTGTGCTATACTTTCTTTCAGTGTCGTGGTGTGGCTCAGCTTGGTAGAGCGCTTCGTTAGGGACGAAGAGGTC
>JAGBEV010000056.1 GCA_017936785.1 Lachnospiraceae bacterium
CTATTCTGTTTGAAATAACTCAATTTCCATCAGTCTGTTTCCTGCTCCATGGAGATAATAAACAATGCCTTTCCCTTTTTCCCATTCGATTATGTAATAGTCTTTTGTCCCTCCCACATAGCTGTTATACCTCTTAAAAGTACAACGATCCTCTTCTGTTTCTACATATGAATAATATCCTAATTCATCCGGCACACGATCCGTATTTTCCTCACTACAAACTATAAAGCAATTTCCCTTAAACGCCTCTTCATCTGCCTGCAGTTCTTGTAGTATTTTTTTATCCTTCTCAGCTGTATAGCCATCCATGCCTTCAACAAATCTCAGATAGATTTTTTCTCTTGTGACATAATAATATCCCAGATATCTTCTTCCCATCGATATCATTTCCGAAGAATCCTCCACCGGCGGCTGTTCCAATTCTAGTTTATATAAAACACCTGTATTCCCCTCAGCTACTTTTATTATATTCAAATCAATATTTTGATTCAGTTCTTCATAGCTCAACGGATAAATTATTCCATCGTACTCTACCTGCGTCTGTCCTGATGGAAAAAAATAGTCATTTGATTCTACAAGCGAATCAAACCCTCTATACAAAAATGTACCATCCGACTGCTGATAAAAATAGCGTTTCTCTAATTGCTCATACTGAATCTCATTCCCCGTTTTCTCTTCTCCGGCAACAGAAATGGTTACCGCCACATCCTCATAACTATCCCCATTCATATCTTCTATCCAAAGTTCCGTTATCAGACAATTACTCGGAGATGATACATCAAACTGATATAACAGATTTCCTTCTTGATCTGTCATAAAAAGCAATGGTGCACAAACTCCCATTCCCAAGTTCGTACTCTCACATACCAAGATCTTGACGCTTCCCCATTTCCGCAAGCTGACATCACGGGATAACCTTTCATTAATCTCTGTAATCGCAGTCTCATCTTCTGATACCACATGCTGATAAACGTTATATTTTTCCATGTAATAATTCCCTGCCTTCAGGGCGACATTTTCTTGGTCTTCCCATTCAATTGCTGCTGTTAAAACATCTTGGTCTTCAAAAGAAATCATTAGCCAGCCCTCTTCCCCATCTTCATCCTCAAATTTACACCTTGCTACTCCATCAATCAGTTTTCCTTCAAAATATCCCGTCCCAAGATTAACTCTTGATGCCGTATCGGATAACATCGGAAAACATTCACTACTTGCCAGTCCTCCAATGCGTATCCTTCCTTTGACCTGATCTTCCGACAGCTGCGTAAAATAAAGCGAAAACTGTATTTCATCAGCATTTTCATCACTCTCTGCTCTTGAAAACCATTTTTTGTACAAATAATTTTCAACGTCAATCTCTTCGTTCCCTTCCCATTCCTCAGCAAAACTACCGTCCTTACTTTGATAAAAAGAGCACAGACCCCGGTTTGTCCAAATTTCTATATCTGTCAGACCATCTTGATTTAAATCATCTAATTTACAATCCTTGATCTGTAATTTGTTGTCATATCCCAAATTAAACTGATATAAAATATCTTTATTTGAATCGGTTATAAAAATACACGGATATTTCTTTCCGAGCTCTGTCATTTTCCCTGTAACTACCCATATATTTCCCCAGTAATCGGAAGTTCCATCCATCTCTTTAGTGGACAAAAAAGAGGTTTCCTGTGCGAGGTTCCAAGGTATAAATGAATATCGCCCACTAAAATCTGCCCTGTCAAACCAATCTGTTCTGGATATTTCCTTATCAACTATAATTTCTGCCTGGATCAGATTCCCTTGAAAATCCATGTTGAGTTGCCCAACAAAACCTCTTCCATCATCAAAATCACATTGTGCTGTTTCTCCGTCAACGTATCCCGAAAAGGTCCCCTGATATGCCTGTTCAATCGGTTCACTTTCTTTGCCATACAGATAATGATCCCTTTGTACAGTATGTATTCTGGAAAATTTTCCTTCAATTTTATTTTCCTCAATACTTGTGATATAAAAAGAACATATCAAACGTTCATCTACATTTAGAACTTGCTCCATGACCCATATCTTATTAACATACTGTGCATAATCTTTTGACATCTGCTCTAATACCGCTGTTTCATCATCAAGCTCTTTAAAAATTTTCTTTTTTTCTATCTTTATACTAAAAAAGACACCTACCAGCAGAACTAAAAAGACAATACAACTTATTGTTATACTTTTTTTACTCATTTATATTCTCCATTATAATCAATTTATTGCTAATTGTTATTTTTATATTTTGACATAAGCTGGTCTACATTCCCATTATGAAAATAGTCCCACCATACTACTGTCCACTCTTCTCTATCGGCATATCCATTATGACTTCTTTCATATGATTGACAAAACTGTAAGGCTAATTCATTCAAATCTTCATTAGTAGAGTTTATAAATTCATTATATTCTACCGAATACTCCCACGTATCAGATACAATCCATTCTCTATCAACGGAATTTCCTCCTTTATCAGTTCCAGTACATGATGCAATAAAGTATTCTAATTGTAAATTCATGAACTCTTTTGGTGATTGTAATGCTAATATATTTGCTTCTTCCTTACTTTCTATTCCTGTCCATCTTAAAAACTTATCTTCAGCTAAATCCCATTGAAAAAGACCATACGCATTTCCTTTTTCTATACTTGGATTCATATTAGTCTGTGCTTGTGTTGGATTAAAGTGACTTTCATTGGATACATTTCCCAACAAAGCGCATATTGCCTGCTCGCTCCACCCTTGATTTATCAAATAATTATAAATATAACCTGCATTTATTATTTGTTCTTCTATTGACAAAAAATGATTCCCAGAAAGAGGTCTTTGAAAAACTAACCAATCATTTTGACTAATCAATTCTTGTACTTTATTTGAACAATATCCATATGTCAAACATCGTTGCACTGCAACTATTCGCGCCCGTACAAGTTCTTCTTGCGAAGAAAAACCACCAATATTACTAATTAATCTTGAATCTGGTTGCTGAAATAACAATTCAGAATATCTTTCATAACCATTAGTAATCCTTATATTATCCAACAAAGTATTCTCCTTCGGCAGTCCCAGCGCTTCCCTTCTGCTCTGATACATCGCTCTTGCCGCTGCCGTCGGATTATTTACAGCCGGTTTCGGGCTCTTTCCATTTCCACCGTTCGCAATCCTGATATTGTTCTGGAGGCTGGACAGACCTCCCTTCGTCTTTGCATGTCCGCTGGGATCGGCAAACGTCACCGGATTATTCTCTGCATAAGTATACCTGTTCTGGCTTAAGATATCCGTGATCCTTCCCGCATAGGTGTCCCTGCTTGTGAAGGTTCCCGTCTCCATGCTGTAGTATCTTGCCCTCAGGTATTGTATGCCCAGATTCGTGTGGGTGTATTCTCCGTTATACCCATAGTTCTCATAGGTATTTTCGGCTTGTGTGGTGCTTCCGGTGCCGTCTGCGGCATTCATGGCATATGCGTTTCTCACACCGCCCACTGCATAAGTGTAGCTGGTGCTCTTTCCACCGCTTACAAGGTTTGCCACGCTTCCGGTTCCCGTGTAGTAATAGGTCCCGGTGCCTGCAGTGCTTATGCCTCCTATAGTGTTGCCTGCCATCTTGGCGTATTGTGTCATGCTGTAGCTTTCCCGCAGGATGCCATAACTATAGGCAGTAGTACTTGTACCCATGCCGCCGTTTTCGGCATATTCCATCAGGACCCGGGTATTGGCACAGTTTACATCATTGACGTAACTGACCTGTCTATAGGCATCAGATGCAAGATCTGTAACGGAAGTATCGGCAAAGATATTTTCGATCAAAGCAAAGGGGCTTCCCACTTCACTGACTGTCCGGGTACATGTCCCTGTCTCTGCCCCATAAGCTTCCTTCGTCCAGAGGACGGTGATGCTGTCGGTAAATCCCATCTTCTTATGGAGCCATGACTTAAAGGCTGTGGGTGAGGGCAGGATGATGTCTGCTGTCTGGCAGAGAATGCCGTACCAGAAGGCTTTTGCTCCTCTTCCTTCCTGTTCCTCGTTCAGAATAGCGCTGTCTTCCCCGCTATCTTCTCCTTCCGGTTCATGTATGCTTCCTTCGTCACTTCCCATCCACAAGGTTTCTGCCGAGTCTGCATCATCCGCCTTCTTCCTCCGGCTGTGCCCTGCGGCTGCACCGTCATCCGCCGTTCCCATACTACCTCTGCCGGAGATCTTCAGCTCCGGTTCATATTCCATGACAAAAGTCCGGTTGTCCCTGCCGTCATAAAGGGCGGCAAGGAGCAGGGTATCCTGATCCGTCACGGCAGTCAGGCGGTTCGATGCATCATAGAGATAGTGGCGTTCGGCGTTTTCCGTTCCCTTCTCCGTGATCAGGTTGCCCGCTTTATCATACTCATAAGCGGTCACTCCGCCTTCACTGTCGGATGTTTTTATAAGCCTTCCGGCCTCATCATATGTATAGTCCACCGTCAGGGTTTCCCCGCCTTTTTTGCTCTGCATCTGCAGGCGGTTGCCTGCGGGATCGTAGGCATAGGTGGTGGTAACGGGGCTTTCCCCTTCTTCCTTCAGGACTGCCTGTACCAGCTGGGATTTGCCGTCGTAGGTATAGTCAGAACTGCTCTCCCAAAGCTTCCCTTCCTTCAGAATCCCGGTTTCTTCCCGGACGATATTGCCCCTGCCGTCGTAGGCATAACCATAGACAGACAGGATCTGCCCGTCTCCCGTATTGACAAGTCCCGTGATCCGGCCAAGCTTATCATAGGCTATGACAGTCTCTCCGCCTTCCCGTACCGCTTTGGTCATATTGCTGTCTTTGTCATATTCATAGCGGGTGGTCTTTCCTTCCGCCGTTGTGACACTTGTCATACGGTTCAGACTGTCATAGGTATAGGCTACGGTTTCTCCGTCAGGATAGGTGACTTTTGTCACGTTGCCGTAGACATCATACTCATAGGTCAGCTTCCTGCCGTTTCCGTCTACGGCAGTTAAGAGTCTTCCTGCTTCATCATAGGTATAGAGGCTTTCCCCGGTCACATCATCCATGCAGGTCAGTCTCCCCATGGCATCATAGGCATAGGAAGCTGTGGATATGGCTTCTCCCGTATCCTTTCTGACCAGCCGGTTTAGGGCATCATAATCATATTCCGTGGTATTGCCGTTTTCATCCGTGCTTTCTGACAGGTTTCCGGCTTCATCATAGGCATACTGTTTCTGATTTCCCAGAGGATCCAGGGTCCTGGTCACATTGCCCGCTTTGTCGTATTCGTAGGAGGTCGTACTGCCGTTGCCGTCGGTGACGGCAGTCAGGCTGCCTACCGCATCATAGCGGTATGTTACAAGGGAGTCTTCCCCTGCCACGGCAGTCAATCGGTCCCTGCTGTCATAAGCATAAGTATAGCGTTCCTCTCCGGCAGTATTTTTCTCGGTCAGCCTTCCTTTTGCATCATATGCGTAGGCTGTCGTATTATCCCCCGCATCGGTAAAGGATGTGATATTGCCGAGGCTGTCATAAGCAAAAGTGCTTTTCGCTCCCATGGGAGAAGTTACTTTTGTGATACGGCTTAAGGCATCATATTCATAAGCAGTCTTTCCTCCCATGGCATCCGTGACAGCCGTTACATTACCTAGTGCATCGTATTCATAGGCAGTGACATGCCCCGACTGCGTTTCCTTCACAAGCTGCCCTTCCGTATCGTAGAGGCTTTTTACCGAAAGTCCTGACGGGGTCTCCTCGCCGGTCACTCTGCCCATGGAATCATACTGATAGGTATAGGACGCACCGTCTGCGTAAGTGATTCCGGTCACATTGCCGCCTTTGTCATAGGTATAGGCTGTTTTACCGCCAAGGGCATCCGTGATCTGCGTGATGCGGTTTAAAGCATCATAGGCATAAGCCGTGGTGCTGCCCGAAGCATTCAGGGAAAGCAGGTTGCCCGCCCCATCGTAATCATACTCTGCCGTAATGCCTGTAGGACCCGTTACCCGAGTCACATTTCCCGTCCGGTCATAAGTATAAGCGTAAGTCCCATCATTAGGAAGAACCATGGCAGTCAGGCGGTTTAAGACATCATAAGTGTATTTGGTCTCGCTGCCGTCGGCTGCTGTTTCTTTGGTCAGATTGCCTGTGGCATCATAAGTATACTCTGTTTTATTCCCAAGGGCATCTTTTTGGGCAATACATCTGTTCAAGGCATCATAGGTATACTCTGTCAGATTGGCTTCGCCTTCCCTGGTGAAAATCAGATTTCCCACACTGTCATAGGCAGCCAGCACCCCGGTACCATCCGCACAGGTTGCGGAGGTGACACGCCCCAGAGGATCATAGCCATAGACCGTCTCATTGCCCGCCGCATCCGTGACTCCTGTCAGGTTACCGTCCGTATCATAGGTATAGGCGGTAGACCGCTGCAGGGAATCGGTTTCGCTGCTTAAGTTTCCTACGCTGTCATAGGCATAGATCCTTTCTCCGCCGTCTGCTGCCTTCTCTTTGATCAGGCGGTTTTTGGCGTCGTAGGTATAGGATGTACGGCTGCCGAGAGGGTCCGTGACAGATATGATATTTCCCGCAGCATCATAGGAAAGGGTCGTTTTGCCCTGCTCTGCATCTCTGGCAACTGTCAGTTCGTTTTCTATATTATAAGTATAACTGGTTTTATTGCCGTTTGCATCTGTTTCCGTAAGAATATTTCCATAAATATCATAGGTATACTCTGTACTTGCACCTTTTTCATCCGTAGTTTTGGTCAGATTGCCTGCAGAATCATATTCATACAGGCGCGATGCTCCCAGTGCATCTGTGGTCTGGGTCAGTCTGTCAAAAGCGTCATATTGATAAGTCGTGATTCTGCCAAGGGCATCAGTTTCACTTATCAGTCTGTCGTTCCGGTCATAGATATAGGTCGTCATGCCGCCCAATGCATCGGTTTCGGATATCAGATTGCCTGCGGAATCATATTCATAGTCCGTGGTTCTGCCAAGGGCATCGGTTGCTGCTGTCAGCCTGCCCAGGACATCATAAGTATAGGTGGTCTGCCCTCCCAGAGGGTCCGTAACATTTGTCAGATTGCCCAGTTTGTCATAGGCATAAGCCGTCACATAACCGAGACCGTCCGTAGCTGCCGTGACCCTGTCCAGAGCATCATAGACATAGCGGTATTGTCCGCCATCCGCATTCTGCTGTAGGATCAGGCGGTCATTCAGATCATAGGTATAGGTGGTAGTATTTCCTTCGCCGTCGGTCTGTGAAAGTACATTGCCATTACCGTCATAGCTAAAGGAGATGGTACTGCCCAGTGGATTGGTCTGTGCAATGAGATTGCCTGCACTGTCATAGGTATATTTATAGATCCGTCCCGTAGGTGTAGTCTCCCGGATTATCCGGTCAAAGGCATCATATTCCATAGAAATATCCCTGCCGTTTTGATCCGTCATCAGGATACAGTTACCATTGCCGTCATACTGTCGGATTTCGGTGAGTCCGTTAGCATAGACGGTCTTGATCAGCTGCCCTTTTCTGTCATATTCATAAGCTGCCACTTCTTCTCCTGCACGGGTCACGGATAACACGTTGCCGGCGGCATCATAGGTGTATTCTGTGGCGATCCTCTCCGGGTCGGTCACGGTCAGAGGCAGGTCCGTATCAGGATCATAGGTTATGGTCATTTCCCCACCGCCGGGACCTGTGGCAGAAATCAGCCGGTCCCTGCCGTCATAGGTATAAGTATAGATACCGCCCTGTTTATCGGTCACTTTCACCAGCCGGTCCATCTCGTCATAGGTATTGACCGTCTCGCTGCCGTAGGGATCCGTCTCGCTGATGCGGTTGCCGTTTGCATCATAGGTATAGGTATAGCAGTTGCCGTCCGCATCGGTAACAGAAAGGATATCAGCACTTCCGTCATAGGTATAGGAAGTGCTGTTGCCGTAGGAATCCGTCACAAAGCTTACCAGTCCCATCCGGTCATAGGCAATAGTCTGCGTACTGCCTGCCGGATAGCAGATCTTTGTCACTCTGTTTAAGGGATCATAGGTATAGGCAGTGGTATTGCCTGCTCCGTCCGTGGAATCCAGAAGTTCCCCCATGGATCCATAGGTATAAGTTCCGGTCGTCATCCCGTTTACTTTTTCGCTGGAAAGATAATTGCCGCTGTATGTATAGGTGTGGCGGTTGCCATTCGCATCTGTTTGTTCTACAAGGCGGTTCCTGCCGTCATAGGCGAACAGGGTTGTGTTGCTTTCCGCATCCGTGGTTTTTGTCAGATTTCCGGCAGCATCGTATTCTGCCGTTGTGATATTACCCAGCGCATCGGTATATTCTGTCAGTTTTCCCTGTGCGTTATAGGCATAGGATGTATGAATATTGCCGGCTGTTTTTTCGGTAATATTGCCATTGCCGTCATAGACAAATGCAGTTACGACCCCTGTGCGGTCAGTTTCCCTGACAAGATGATTATCCCTGTATTCCCTGGTCTCTTCCGTCCCGTCAGCATAATGAATGGCAGTGGTACGGCAGAAGTTGTCATATTCATAAATTGTCGTATTTCCTTTTGCATCGGTGGCTGTTGTCTTTCCTGCTTCATATTGCAGGGTAATCTGTCCGCCCAGTTCATCGATCTGGTTGATGACACGGTCATTTTCATCATAAGTATTTTTAACCACCTGCGTTCCGTTTTCATCATACCATTCCGTCATGCGGTGGCTGCCGTCATAGACAAACCGTTTTATCCCGCCGCAGGGATCCATAACGGATGACAGATTCTGACTGCTGTCATAACCATAACGGAAGGTTCCGCCGTTTGGCATGGTAACAGAAGAAATCAGTCCTTCTGCCGTCGTAGTCACAGCCATGGTAACCCCTTCTCTGGTAATGCCTGTCAGCCTGCCGTCACTGTCACGGTTAAAAGTCAGGATGCAGCCGTCTTCTCCTTTGATCTGCATGAGATTTCCTGTCTCATTAAAGGAGCAGATGCTTTTATCCTCTCTGGTAATATCATAGCGGTAGACGTTGTAAGTCTGTTCACCGTTTGAGAATGTGCCCGTCCGCCCGCCTGTCCTGATCCTCTCCAGGCTCAACTGATATCCCTCGGGCGTCTCATATTCGCCGTTTCCATCCGGATGGAAATAAAGGCTGCTTCCGTCTTCCCGGTTGTAAACAATCGTCCCGTCGGAAAGTGCACTGATGCTCTCATCAAACAGGGAAGTAAATCCCCGTCCGAAGCTACCCAGACGACCAGCGTTCAATCCGTTGTAGGAACGCTGCAGAGCAAAGATACCGAAGCTGTCCGTATAGGAAAAATCCTCCTGTGCAAGATAAAAATTGCCTGTATTCAGATTGACAGGCTCAAAGCCATATTCACAGTGCAATGCCCTGCCAAGCAGTGCGCTGTCGATCTCGGCTTTCTCTTCATCCGTCAGGTCTGCCGGCTGATATGGGGTATTTTTGTTTCTCTGGGGATTACGGATAAACAGGGTATTATTTTCCACCAACAGGGTGTCTGCCGCCTTATTGTCAAATAGCAGGGTAGAAAGGGGTACACCATAGTAATCAGCAATCTTTTGCATGGTATCGTATCTGCTTACCTGATAGATAAGGAATTCATCGCTGACTGCCACCTTTCCCAGTCTTTCCATGGTGGATGCCTGTGCTTTTATGGTATATATGGTATTTTTATCATATTCCGTAAAAGCATAGGCAGTCTGCCAGTTGGACAGGCTGTCCTGATAACGCAGTGTCCCTGCCGGAAACAGGCTTTGGAAGGAACTGCTGTCGGGATAGAGTTTTTCATTTCCGGTGTACATGATTCCGCTGTAGTTTTTGGCAGAATCTGACAGTGCATAATTCACATAGACCCCGGGGGTGGCAACGCCATCTGCAAAGACACCATAGCACTGCATCTTTCCGTCTGTGGCAGTCAGCGTCATGGGACGGAGATTGACGGTAGTATCATCCATAGAATAGTCAAAGGGCACATCGCCTGCAGGCTGCCAGACAATTTCCAGATGCGGGGTCAGTGAGCTGTCGGGATAGTTTTCGGAAGCAAATATGGCTCCGGGAAGAGTCTCATTATCTGAGATCAGCACAAGACCATGGCTTTTGTAATTGGATCTGACCCATCCATTCACAGAATCCCTCACATCAAAGCTATGCCAGCCCTCTCCTGCTGATCTGATACTATCCTCTCCTGCCGCATAGCGGTCTATGGTAATGGTATTGTCCCATGTCTGATTTGCAGAAGGCAACGCATTATCCAATCGGTAACAGCCGATATTAAATCCGCCCGCATTATTTGTCTGATAGATATTCAACTGGGCAGAAAGGATTTCCACACCTTTTTCCGGGTAGGGAAAAGCTATGGATTCATAAAAATAGTCCGTAATAATATAGCTTCTGGCTTTTCCGATATCTCCAAAAAATCCTGCGTGGCTGTATGCCTGCCCCCTCATGGATCCGGCCAGACTGGAGATGGTATAATTGACGATCTCATTTTTGATCACAATCATACTTGGATCGATCCTGACAGGATAGACTCTGGATGATTCTCCCAGCCATGCCGGGTCCGCAGTCAGGACAATCTCATATTCCTCTTCTTTTTCCACAAGCTTCAGCATAATGGCATCCGAATATGCTCCTGCGGCATCCTCCATCCGGGGTGCACTGATGACCATGACCGGATCTGTATCCACATCATTTCCACTGACTGCATCTTCATTTTCTCCGTACAGGCAGATACAGCCGCCTTCAAGCTCTGCCCGGATTCCATCCTTTGCCAAATGATACGTGAAGCTGTTTCGCTCCTGCGGTGCGCTCAGTATGATATCCTGTTTCAAGCCACTGGGCTGTACGATATACTGGATATCTACGTTTTCATAGACGTCATTATACCGGATGGCATTGCCCGAAACCGCCTCTTTTGTATAATCTCCGTCCTGAGGACGCAGTACGGCTTCCGTTTCTTTTATTCCGACTGTGACAGCCTTATCCTCATTTCCTCCTGCAGGCAGCGAGACTTCCATGTCATTTTCCTTATTGACATAGATTTCGCCGTCCACACTGTTTTCCGAGATCAGGGTATTGTCAATGAGTTTTTCCTCTGTTCCGTCCATATAGGTATTGGAATAGGAAGTAAAAACTGTCTTATAGGTTCCGTCCGGAAGTTCATAGGTTTTGTAGTTTCTGCCTGTCTCTACCAGAATCCCACAAACGGAATCCGTATTTTCACTGTTATCCTGTTGGGGCATACGAAGCATTTCTCCCCGTGATGTATCCTGTCCCGAATCTTCCGGCGTTTCTTCTGTCCTTGCCGGGATTTCCCCTGTCCCGGTCTGCTCTGTTTGATTTTGGGACAGCGTAATTCCTTCTTTGGCTCCAAAGAGTTCTTCCTCTCTGGCCTCCTGCGCTTCTTTCTGCGCCTGCTGCTCCTGTTCTGCCCCGATCTTTTCTGCCAATCCGGCAATTCCCTGTGCATATGTTGGCACTTCCTGAACAAATATTAGTATCATACAGAGCAGAACACTCAAAATTCTTCTACATTTCCTATTCATTTTCACATACCTCCTTTTTGACATGAGGTATCAAAAACCAGATGCCCGCCAAAGTACAGACATCCGTCAGGATGCAGAGCGGATATCCCATATTCGTTTTTTGCAAACGATCCAACCCGATCCATACAAGACGGCTGACCACTCTTGCCCCAAAAAGTAAAAATCCTGCTGCACAGTAAAAGAGCTTTTCTTTTGGGGTCCTTTTATGGTCCCATTCCTTCTGTCGTATTCTCCCCAGAAGAAATGCAAGATACATGCTCCCCATAAAGCTGCTGAAAATTTCCACGATATATTGACTGGTCTCCTCCTTCTGCAGATCTGCAGTTCCTATGATAAAACCAAACAGTCCTGTCACAAAGATCAAGCCAATTCCTCCTGTGATATACCCCGCCATATATTTTTTCATTTTCATTCTCTTCTCCTCATTTTGTACCTTCTATGAAGCATTTCAGCCCCGGTGAAGCAAAAAACCGACAGTTTTGATAACTGTCGGTTTCAGTATAACTCATTTATTTTTCAAATTATTTCCATATATGGAACCAATTCCAACTTTTTTTACTTTTTCCTACCTTTTTGTGTTTTTTAACCGGAATCCTTCCTTATTCCATCAGCACTACTTCATCCCCCGGCATCCCGGCGGTCTTTTCCCTGCCAATTGAACACATAATACTCCATTCTGTCTCCAAAACATAAAAATACCCCAAAAAACCGACTTATGCTCGTCTTTGGGGCATTAAAATGTATTTTTTATATTTCTTATTTAATCATAAAACATCAATCCCGTAAATACCTCATCTGCCGGTTTATTTACCACATCAATAACCCCATCCGTGATATAAATATAACCTTCCGTTCCGTCTTTACCTCTGACTAGGAGCCATTCTTTGCCATCTGTTGCCATAAAGAACACTTGGTCCTGTGCTTTTAAAATTTTTGCAGGCGAATCTTCATTCATCTGCGTATATACCGGCAGATCCGTCAGCAGGCCATGTACCCGTCCCGGAACTATTTCAAAATATCCCACATCCTGATATACCAGTTCCCGATTTTCATAATCATACCACCAGGAAGCATAGCACTCATAAGTCTCTATCAGACTTTGCCGTTCTATCCCTGTAATTCCGCCGTCATGGAAACCGTTCAGATTTTCCTTTTGCTTCATAGGGTAACCCGACACACTTCCGATATAAGCCAATTCACCCTCATAGATATAAAAATGTGTTGCCGGATCATCACTGGGACCTTCTTCCGTCACGGCAATCTCCAATCCGTCAAAATAAGGTGAAATATCCGTCAGATAAAAATGCTCCCGGTCCGGGGACTCCATATAGATATTTTCATAGCCCCACAGATCATATGTCTTTCCTTCAATGGTTAAAATACCATGCTCTTCATATTCACCAACCTGGCGAACCTCATAAGACAGCTGCTCCTTTGTCCCGTCTCCATCCAAATCCGCATATATAGTCATGCCTGCAGCCTCTTCCATGGGATAAGGGTGCTTTGCGGCATACTTCTCTTCCATCTCTTTAATCAGATTTATATTATCCTTTTCTATCTGAGATAATTGATCTTCATGAAAATCATCCCCACGGTCTTCATACCAACTGTAACGGTCAAAATATCGTGTCAGAAAATCATTTTTAAAATGATAACCATGTCTTGCATAAATTTCGTTTCTCGCCAGCATCAAGTGATTATCATCAAAGTTTAAAAGCATATCCTCCCTTAAGGGATAACATTCACTCATAGGCATGACGTATTCTTCCGGATTATCATGGACACCTTCTCCGGCAATCTGTATGGAATCTTTTATTATATCCAGGGAAAGTGCCATATCCGCATAATCACTTGCAATCTCCCGGTTTTCGTAGTCATAAGGCACATCCGTGGGATATGATAGGCAATACATGCTGTTTTCCGTATAGGCAATTGCTTCCCCTCCCGGTATGTCGTAGGCAGGTTCATCCTCTATTCCCAGAGAAAAAAGAAATCCCCATCCTTCTTCCTCTTCATAGGAAGCCTTCTGATAAACCGAAAAACCTGCTCCATTTTCAAACTCCTTAATTACATAACGGTCTTTCCATGCTGCAGGAAAAGTCAGAGAAATTTCCTTATATTCATAAGGAATATTTTCTTCATTATTTCCACTGTCATCTACATCCGAAGTAACATCCGATGTAAGGTCTGATCCGGGATCTGATCCGTTTTCTGATCCGTTTTCTGCTTTTACATCCCTGTTGACACTGTCATTCTGCCCATCTGTTTGACCGCATCCTGCAAGTATCATGCACAGAATCAGCAGATATACAGGCATCACCCACATTTTTCTCTTTTTCACTCTCATTCCGCTCTCACTCCACACAAATAGTAATCTTCTTGTTATCCGGCACATACTCACAGATTTAAAGCCATATACTCCGGGAGGCTTTCCTGAAACACACCCTGTAAATGATTATTCCCTTTCATTAAGCCCGGCAGCCTATACCGCAAACTGGCTGTTATAGAGATTTGCATAAAATCCATTTAACTGCAGCAGTTCTTTGTGATTACCCTGCTCAATGATATTGCCGTCCTTCATGACCAGGATCACATCCGCCTCCTTGATGGTGGACAACCTGTGCGCCACAATAAAACTGGTCCTTCCCTTCATCATAGTGGCAAAAGCATTTTGTATCTTAAGCTCCGTTCTGGTATCAATGGAAGATGTGGCTTCATCCAGGATCAACATGGGCGGCAGGCACAGCATGACCCTTGCAATACACAAAAGCTGTTTCTGTCCCTGACTCAGGCTTCCGCCATCCTCTCCGATCACTGTATCATACCCCTTGGGCAGCCTTTTAATAAAGCTGTGGGCATGAGAAGCCCTTGCTGCCGCTTCTACTTCTTCCATGGTCGCATCCGGCTTGCCCATGCGGATATTCTCCAGGATGGTCCCGGACTTCAGCCATGTATCCTGCAATACCATTCCATAGGAGGTTCTCAGACTCTTCCTTGTAATATCCCGGATGTCCTGATCCATGACCTGAATGGAGCCTTCATCCACATCATAAAAACGCATGAGCAGATTGATGACTGTGGTCTTGCCGCATCCTGTAGGTCCTACAATTGCCACCCTCTGGCCGGGCTTTACAGCCAGATTCAAATGCTCGATAAGCTTTCTGTCAGGCACATAGGAAAAACTCACATCCTCAAGATCCACTTTGCCTGTCACATTCACAAGCTCCTTTGCATCTTTTTTATCCGGTATCTGTGGCTCTTCTTCGATCAATTCAAAAATTCTTGCTGCACAAGCCAGAGCATTCTGCAGTTCCGTAACCACCCCTGAGATTTCATTAAATGGCTTTGTATACTGGTTAGCATAGCTTAGGAATGTAGATAACTGTCCTACTGTAAGATATCCCTTTAATACGGCAAATGCACCGGTAATTCCCACTCCGGTATATACCAGGGAATTGACAAATCTGGTCGCCGGATTGGTAATGGAAGAAAAGAATGTTGCTCTTAAAGAACATTTTTCAAGCCTCCCATTGATCTCTTCAAACCGCTCCAGCACATCCTCCTGTTTGGAAAATGCCTGTACCACCTTCTGATTGCCGATCATCTCATCGATCAATGCCGTCTGTTCTCCCCTTGTTTCCGATTGCAGCTTAAACATGGAGAAGGTCTTTTGGGCAATAAAGCTTGCCACAAACAGAGAAACCGGTGTAATGATGACCACCACAAGGGTAATCCCTACATGGATGGACAGCATAAAGCCCAAGGTTCCCACAATGGTCAGCACACCTGAAAACAACTGGGTAAATCCCATTAAAAGACCATCTGCAAACTGGTCCACATCGGCAATGACCTTGCTGACAATTTCTCCTGTTGAATGATTGTCCACATATTTCAAGGGAAGAATTTCAATTTTATCAAAAGCATCCCTTCTGATATCCCGTACAACACAGTATGTCATGCGGTTGTTGCACAAACTCATAAGCCATTGTGCTGCTGCCGTCACGGCGATCATAATGCCCATGACCTTTAATATCCCCATCAGCCCTTCAAAATCCACCAGTCCCTTTTCCACGATCTGATCGATGGCCTTACCGGTCAGGATCGGAAGATACAAAGTACTTGCTACTGTGATCAAAGTTAAGATCAAAGAAACGATCAGATAAAACCAGTATCTCTTGATTCTTTTCAACACTTTCCCGATAGTGCTTTTCTGCTTTTCTCCCATCCTACTGACCCTCCTTTTTGTACTGTGAGTCATAGATTTCCTGATATACCTGGCAGCTTTCCATCAATTCCTCATGAGTGCCAATGCCTGTAATCTCTCCATCATCCAAAACAATGATCTTGTCCGCATATTGAATGGAAGCGGTTCTCTGGGATACGATAAAAACTGTGGGCTTATAGGAAAGTTCCCTGATCCCTGCCCGAAGCGCCGCATCCGTGGCATAATCCAGTGCCGAACAGCTGTCGTCTAAGATCAATATTTCAGGCTGCCTTACCAAAGCCCTTGCAATGGTCAGCCTTTGTTTCTGCCCTCCTGACAGGTTCCTGCCCCCCTGTTCCACTTTTGCCTCCAGTCCGCCTTCCTTTTGCTCTATAAATTCCTTTGCCTGGGCTACCGTAATGGCTTCCATGATTTCCTCCTCCGAGGCATCTTTATTTCCAAACAACAGATTATCCCGGATCGTTCCTTTAAATAAAGCTGCCTTTTGTGGAACCATACCGATCTTTTGGCGCAGTGCATGGGGCTCATAATCCCTGACATCCATTCCATCTACCAGTATCCTTCCCCTGGTCACATCATAAAATCTGGGAATCAGCTGGACCAAGGT
Source organism: Lachnospiraceae bacterium (assembly GCA_017936785.1). Lineage (GTDB taxonomy): Bacteria > Bacillota > Clostridia > Lachnospirales > Lachnospiraceae > UBA2882. The sequence goes on from JAGBEV010000056.1 coordinate 16,373, forward strand.
AGATTTACCTGAGCCCGTACCACCGATAATTCCAATGGTTTCTCCCCGCTTTACCTTAAAATCCATATCAGTCAATACTTCGGCACCGGCCCCTTCGTATGTAAAGCCCACCTGATCAAATATGACACAATCGTCATTTGCGTTTTTTTGCCGGCTTCTTACTTCCATACTCTCTTTACCTATTATATCCGCCGGATTTTCCGCCGCCTTCTTTTTCCGGGAATCATCAGCTTCCTCTCCCATTCCCTCCGGTATTTCCATGGTAGCTTCAATTCTGGACGCACATGCCAAAGCCTTTGTCAAAGTCACGATCAGATTAGCCAGCTTTACCAGCTCCACAAGGATCTGGGACATATAATTGACCAGAGCAATCACATCACCCTGGAGAATTGCCCCGCTTTCCACCCTGCCTGCGCCTTTATAGAGCAAAGCCACCAGGGCAATATTGATGATCACATAAGTAATGGGATTCAGCAGTGCGGAAATCCGTCCGGCAAACAGCTGAATTTTTGTGAGCTCTTTATTTTTCACAGCAAAATTTTCTATTTCATCTGCTTCCTTATGAAATGCACGTATGACACGAATGCCGTTTAAATTTTCCCTTGTGGCAAGGGTCACCTTGTCCAATCCGTTCTGGACTTTTTTATAAAGGGGAATATTGGCAAAAACAATGGAAAAGACCACAACTGCCAGTACAGGAATTGCCACTGCAAAGATCATGGCTGCATCAGCATCCACATAAAATGCCATGACCACAGCGCCGATCACGATAAAAGGGGAACGCAGAAATAAACGTAAAAACATATTTACGCCGCTCTGTACCTGGTTCACATCACTGGTCATCCTGGTGATCAGGGTTGATGTTCCCACTGTATCCAGTTTGGAATAACTAAGCCTCTGGATATGTCCGAACATTTCATATCTTAACCTTCCGGCAAAACCTGTTGCCGCCTTTGCCGCAAAGTACTGGGCTGTAATGGAACAGACAAGCCCCACTACCCCTAACAGGATCATGACCATGCACATGGAAATGATAAATCCCTTATCATTTTCTTTAATTCCCACATTGATGACCTTCGCCACCACAAGCGGCACGATCAATTCAAAGGACGCTTCCAGCATTTTAAATAAAGGCGCCAGAATGCTTTCTTTTTTATAATCCTTTAAGTACTTCAAAAGACTTTTCATGATGATCTCCTTTTTCTGTAAATAGTCCTTACAAGTAAAAACAGGCAAAATCCTAAAATCCCGCCCATAGTATTAAGCAGAATATCATCCACATCAAATGCTCCGAAATGGCTGACTAACTGAAACAATTCTATGCACAGGGACAGCCAGAAGGAATGGAGCAGAACCATCCACCAACGGTCCATGCCGTGAAATGCCAGAGGGATCAAAACTCCCAGAGGCATAAACGCCAGAATATTTCCAAACAGATTGTCAAAACCGTTCAGCCGGTCATAATACCGGATGTACATACGGATGGTCTTAAACAATGTGAGATTTGCTGTTGCTACTCCCGCCTTTGCGTTGCTTAACTCCCATTCATCCATAATACCCCGTAACACCGGAATGGGATATTTGAATATGATCAGCCTGATCAAAAGCAGCAAATATATCAATAACAATATCCGTGATATATATCTTCCTTTATGTTTTATTTCCTTCATTGCGACGCTTGTTGCTCCCCGATTATTATTACTTATTATACTTAACCCACAAAAGGGTCAATCCTTTTGCCGGCACAGTTTCTCCTGCGTTCTGCCGCTCTCCCGAGGCAAGGATTCCCCTCATATCCTCAGGCTTTCGTCTGCCTTCTCCCACTTCCAGAAGCGTCCCTGTCATAATGCGGATCATATGGAATAAAAAACCGTTTCCTCTGTAGCAGAACCGTATTTCACCTTCTGCTTCCTCTATTTCAATGGAATAAATATTTCTGACCGTAGATTTCTTTTTGATCTTCCTTCCGCAAAAGCTTTGGAAATCATGCTCCCCCACAAGCAGCTTTGCCGCTTCTTTCATGGCTTGAAGATCAAGTTTCCTGCCTTCTTCCGCCTTCCGTTTTTCTCCCGGCTCCAAATGCTTCTTTCCGTATTCATACACATACCGCCTTTGGAATACATCCGGCACCGGTGCGGTGGAAATCCGGTACAAGTAACACTTTTCTACGGCATGATAGCGGCTATGGAATTCATCTGATACCCTTGTCACTTCCAAGACCGCTATATCCTCCGGTAAATATTCATTTATATATCGCAAAATGTCGTTTTCTGAAAGATTTGTTGCAAAATGAGCATTTGCCACCTGTCCTTTTGCATGAACTCCTGCATCTGTTCTTCCGGAACCGATTACCGCTACAGGTTCTCCTGTCATTTTCTCCAGAATATTTTCCAGCTTTCCCTGTATGGTCTGCTCTTTCCCGCCCAGCTTCTGCCAGCCGGAATATCTGGTTCCCTCATATTGAATCAAAAACCTGTAATTTGCCATTTCATTCTTCATATCACTGTACCACAGCCATCTGTCTTTGCCTTCTGTTCCATCCTTTACTGCATTCCATCAATATACCTGCCACGGATTTTCTTTTCCTTCCATAAACAAAATACAGCTTTTAATGGAATCCTCAACCACTGTTCTGGTTTCATTATCCGTATAAAATGCCATATGATGGGTTACCGTTACATTGGGCATGGCGCGCAGGATACCGATACTGCGGTTTTTTAACACATCATTTTTGTGGTCGTAATAGTAAAGTCCGAATTCATCCTCTACCACATCCAGTCCGGCTCCGCCGATCTTGCTGCTTTCCAGCCCTTCGATCAATGCTTCTGAATCAATGAGTCCTCCTCTTGCAGTATTGATCAAAACCACACCATCCTTCATTTTTGCAATGCTGTCTTTGTTGATCATATGGAAATTTTCTTCTGTCAGAGGTGTGTGGAAGGTGATCACATCCGCCTGGGATAAAAGAGTATCCATATCCACATAAGAAGCATATTTTCGCACTTCTTCCTTTTCATATAAATCATATGCCAGAATCCTGCATCCAAATCCACTTAAATTCTGTACAACGGTCTTTCCGATATTTCCCGTACCGATAACACCGATGGTCAGATCCTTCATTTCCCTGCCCATATTGCCCATCAGGCTGTAATCCTGGAGATTTCCTCTCTGTAAGATTCTTTTTGCCTTTCTGATGGTCATTAAGATCAGCATAACCGTATAATCCGCCACACCATTTGGTCCATAGGGGGAATTACTTACATGAATGCCAAATTCCTCACAGGCTTTTCTGTCAATATGATCATAACCGATGGTACGGGTAGCAATATATTTTACCCCGGTCTTTGCAAAGCCCTCGATCAGTTCCCTTGTCATTTTGGAAGTGATGATATCAATCGCCTCCGATCCTTCTGCCAGATGAATATTGGATAAATCCGGCGCATCAGGACAACAGACGATTTCCACTCCCGTTTCCTTTTCCATCTTTTTAAAATTATCCAATTCGTCAAAAGGTCTGCAATTGTAAACTGTAATTTTCATCTCTATCCTTCTTTCCAAATTTATATTGAATCATATCCGCAATTTTATCTGCCAAAATCTTCATCATCAGGTGTAAACTTCCGAAAAATATTGATATCCCTGACCAGATAACGCACGCTGGTCTTTGCCTGGTCAAAAATCCCCGCTTCATTCAGATTTAAAATAATGATCGCTACCGGCAGGGCAAAGATCATTCCCCATACCCCGCTTAATTTCCATCCGATATAAAGCAGAAATAGTGTAGGGATCGGCGGCATTCCCATGGAATCCCCCATGATCTTAGGCTGGATGATCTGGCGGAGAAGCTGTCCTCCTCCCCAGAGCACCAAAAAGATAATAAACCGGATATAATCCCCGCTTAACAGCTCAATTACCGCCCACGGGATCAGTACCGTTCCTGTTCCGAATATGGGCAGGAAATCCAATACTGCAATTCCCAATGCTACAAGTGCGGCATAGTCCACTCCGGCAATTACCAGCCCCAGATACAATAACAGATACATCCAGATCTCAATCTTGAGCTGTGCCTTAAAGTATCCACCCACGGAACGCATCAGGCTTCCCCATACAAGATCCCATTTGATCAAAATAAAATCCGGAAGATATTTCTTTAAAAAATTCCCCATATAATCCTTATCCGCTATAAAGAAATAGGCAGATAAAAAGCACATGATGATTCCAATGATAATATTGGGAATATGCTTTGCCGCATTTCCAATAGCGCTGACCGTAGGCGTACTGATTTCCGTCATGATTCCGGAAATATAACCATCCAAAGATGTCTGCAAAGAAATCAGGGTATCCTTCAGATCAACCGGAAGTCTATCATACAGCTTGGTAAAGCGGGCAGCTGCCTTGGAAAGCTGTACCTCTGCCGCCTCCCACATCTTTGGCATATCTTCAATAAAGCCCGCTGCCTGCCTGCCCAGGAAACTGCCGATACCATAAATAATAAGGGCTATGATGCCAAGTACCACTATGATAACAAATACCGAAACCGCTTTTCTTCTGACCTTGCACTTATCAGAAATAAATGCCACAAGAGGATTTGCCATTTTCGCCAGCAGAAATCCCAGTATAAATGGCATAAAAAATACGATCAGCTTAGGTCCCAGCCAAAACAGCAGAATCAGGCTGATACAGGGGATCAGAATATTCAGGAAAATTTTAAAGTAATGTCTGAATGTACTCATAGATTTCATCCCTTCCCTGCTTGGTAAGAGCAGAATACGGCAGTAAAATACTGGTAGAAGGTGCTCCTAAGCCTGTCCTGACGATTTTTAACTGTTTGTCTATCTGAGAACGTTTGATCTTATCCAACTTGGTGGCAATGATAACCGGTTCATATCCCTGGGATACGATCCAGTCATACATCTGTCTGTCATTTGCGGAAGGCTCATGTCTGATATCGATCAATAGGAAAACCGCCCGCAGCTGCTTGGAAGAATGGAGATAACGTTCTATCATTTTTCCCCATTTTGCCTTTACCTCCACCGATGCATTGGCATAGCCGTAGCCGGGCAGATCTACAAAATAAAGTTCATTGTTGATATTGTAAAAGTTGATCGTCTGGGTCTTTCCCGGCTGGGAGGATGTCCTGGCATAGTTTTTGCGGTTCATCAGGCCGTTGATCAGAGAGGACTTTCCTACATTGCTCTTGCCGGCGAAGGCAAGTTCCGGCAAAGTGTTGTCGGGCAGGGTGCTGGTGATGCCGCAGACGGTTTCTAGGTTTACGCTTTTAATTACCATGGCGGGGTCTCCTTATAGGGGTGTATTGATAAGGCGTCGCCTTTGAAATAATTTTATATATATCACGGGAACACGCTCTCGCTCGGATAACAACGCAGCGGTACGTAAGATTGCAAAGAACGCAATCTAAGTACCAGCGTTGTTATAACGGTTCCCTTTGATATATATAAAATTATTTCAAAGGCTCGGTCTTATCAGGGCATTAATATTATAAGTAAGGCTTTAATGTTAATTTGAGGGCTTGCACTGATCCTCAGCAGGGGAATGCTGGGGATGGTAAGCTGTTAAAGGGTATACGCACAAGACGCCGACCTGTTGGGCGGCGTCTTGGGGTTATCTTGCTTTTTTTAAGGGTTCGCGTTTGATGATCTTGGGCTCACTTTCGCCCAGAACCGCACCTTTGGTTATAATACATGTTGCGATTGTATCATCGGATGGAATGCGATACATGATGTCCATCATGACACGCTCGATAATAGAGCGTAAGCCTCTGGCTCCGGTTTTTCGCTGCATTGCCAGGGAGGCGATGGTTTTTACTGCATCTTCCTCAAAAATGAGTTCCACCTCATCCATTTCAAAAAGTTTTTGATATTGCTTGATCAAAGCGTTCTTTGGCTCTGTCAGGATTTTTACCAGGGCATCTTCGTCTAAGCCCTCCAGGGAAATGGTAATGGGCACACGTCCCACAAATTCAGGGATCAAGCCGTATTTTACCAGGTCCTGAGCGGTAACATCCTTTAAAAGAGCGCCTAAGTCCTTATTGCTCTTGCTGACAATCTCTGTGTTAAATCCGATTGCCTTGCGGTCTAATCTGGCTTCTACTACTTTTTCCAAGCCGTCAAAGGCTCCTGCACAGATAAATAAAATGTTTGTGGTATCGATCTGTAACAGCTCCTGATGAGGATGCTTTCTTCCTCCCTGAGGGGGAACGCTTGCTACAGTACCTTCAATGATCTTTAATAAAGCCTGCTGTACACCTTCACCGGAAACATCTCTGGTAATGGATACATTTTCGCTCTTTTTGGTGATCTTATCGATTTCGTCGATATAGATAATGCCGTACTGTGCCTTTTCAATATCGTAATCCGCAGCCTGGATCAGCTTTAATAAAATGTTCTCAACATCCTCACCAACATAGCCGGCTTCCGTTAATGTGGTAGCATCGGCAATGGCAAAGGGGACATTGATGATCTTAGCCAGAGACTGCGCCAGATAGGTCTTGCCGGAACCGGTAGGTCCTATCATGATCATATTACTTTTCTGTAATTCTACATCCAGGTTTTTATCTGCCGTAACCCTTTTGTAATGATTATAAACTGCGACGGAAAGCACTTTTTTTGCTTCTTCCTGACCGATGACATACTCATCCAGGAATTCCTTGATCTCAATGGGTTTTAAGAGATTGATGGACAGCTTTTCTTCCTGTTCCATCTCCTCATACTCTTCCTCCATAATCTCGGAGCAGAGATCGATACATTCATCACAGATATATACCCCGTCCTGACCGGCGATCATTTTTCTTACCTGGTCCTGGGTCTTATTACAAAAAGAACATCTGATTTTATCCTGTGGGGTTCTTCCTGCCATTTATAAGCTCCTGTTTCTTTTCCTTATTTCTGTTCTGCGTCACTTTGTCTGGAGGTCACGATCTTGTCTACCAAGCCGTATTCCAAAGCTTCCTGTGCGCTCATCCAGTTATCTCTTTCCGTATCTGCTGCAACCACTTCCAGATCCTTGCCTGTGTTTTCTGCCAGAATACGGTTTAATTTATCTTTTGTCTTTAAGATATGCTTTGCAGCGATCTCAATTTCCGTTGCCTGTCCCTGGGAACCACCGGAAGGCTGATGGATCATAATCTCTGCATTGGGAAGTACAAGTCTTTTGCCCTTTGTACCGCCTGCCAGCAGAAATGCACCCATGCTGGCCGCCATACCGATACAGATGGTGCTTACATCACATTTTACATAATGCATGGTATCATAGATCGCCATACCTGCTGTTACGCTTCCACCCGGTGAATTGATGTAAAGATGAATATCCTTATCCGGATCTTCCGCCTCTAAAAATAATAACTGGGCTACAACAACACTTGCTGACACATCGTTTACTTCTTCACCCAAAAAGATGATCCTGTCTTTTAAAAGTCTTGAATAGATATCGTAGGAACGCTCTCCACGGCTCGTCTGTTCAATGACATAAGGTACTAAACTCATTTGAATTCCTCCTTGTCATGATTTCAAATACCTGTTTTTATCTCTATTATTTCTCTTTTGCGTTCTCGGTTACAAATTCTGCTGCCTTTGTAACTGCCAGGTCTTTCATGATCTCTGCTTTGCCTGCTTCGCCGATCATTTCTTTTACCTGATCTGCTTCCATCTTGTAAGCCTCAGCTAATCTTGCAACTTCTTTATCAAAGTCTTCTTCACCTGCTTCGATCTTTTCAGCTGCAACAACTGCTTCCAATACCAGTCTGGACTGGATTCTCTTTAATGCCTGAGGTTTGATCTGCTCTTCCATCATAGCAATATTGGCACCTGTCAGCTGTAAATACTGCTCCATGGAAAGCCCCTGCATCTGAATACGCTGTGCAAATTCATCTACCATCTGTTTCTGTACGGTTTTTACATAAGCATCGGGAATTTCCATAGCCGCATCAGCAATAACTGCCTCGATCGCTGCCATTTCCTTCTGGTCTTTTGCTTCTTTTTCTTTCTTCTCTGACAGGTTTTTCTTTACATCTTCCTTGTATTCAGCCAGAGTATCAAATTCGGAAACTTCAGAAGCAAATTCATCATCCAACTCGGGAAGCTCTTTTTCTTTGATATCTTTGATGGTTACTTTAAATAAAGCAGGCTTTCCTGCCAGTTCAGCAGAATGATACTCTTCGGGGAAGGTTACATTTACTTCTACTTCTTCTCCGATGTTCTTGCCGATCAGCTGATCTTCAAAAGTATCGATAAAGGAATGGGAGCCGATGACCAGATCATAGTTCTCTCCTTTGCCGCCTTCAAATGCAACACCGTCAACAAATCCTTCAAAGTCAATAACTGCTGTATCTTTATCCTGAACAGGACGACCTTCTACAGATTTGGTACGACCGTTGTTTTCTCTTTCTCTTTCAATAACCGCATTTACTTCTTCATCTGTTACTTCTGTTTCCACCTTGTCGATCTTAACGCCTTTATATTTGCCTAAAGTAACTTCCGGTTTTAAAGCAACGGTAGCGGTAAATACAAACGCCTGACCGGGCTCTAAGGTCACAACATCGATTTCGGGAGAGGAAACGATTTCTTCACCACATTCATCATATGCTTTCTCATATGCAGCCGGGATTACGGAATTTGCTGCTTCCTCAAGGAATACTCCTTTACCATACATTTTTTCGATCATGGCTCTGGGTACTTTACCCTTACGGAAACCGGGTACGTTGATGCTGTTTTTATTTTTCTGGTAAGCAGCCTCTGTTGCTTTTTCCAGCTCCTCAGCAGGTACTTCAATGGTAAGCTTTGCCATGTTTTTTTCTAATTTTTCAACTTTTACGCTCATGTTTCTTAATTTCTCCTCCTAAAAACATTTGTGAATATCAATACATACCCACAGTCATTTTAGCATTATAGCACAATACAAGGGAAAATACTAGCATTTTTTCCTTGCATTTTCATCGCAACTTAACTGTAAAATTAAATTGAGCTAGGAAAAATAGAAAAACGCTTGACATATTTATCAAGCATTTTGAGGTTTTATGAATGCCTTCTTTATATTAGTCTCCTGTTCTTTGAAAGAAAATCGATTTATTTTATTTTTGAAAAGTGGGCTTTTGATTTTAGAATATTTGATTTTTTTTAAGGAAGGAAAGAAATATAAGAGGTATCTTATAAAATTTTCATTTTTTATTTTCCTTTGCTCTAATCAAATACATATAACTAAATAATTTAAAGAAAGAACGAGGTAAAGAAAAATGAAAGCGCAAATTTTAGGAATTACAAGCTACATGAAAAATGACAATGTAAATTATACGTTACATTGTGTTTCTGAGTTTTCGGACTATGATAAGAAAAATGGTGCTACCGGTTATAAGGTTTCGACTGTTTGGACAAATTCCGTTGACTGTTCTACGCTGGTTCAGGGAGATATTGTTGATCTGCATTTTGAGCCGGGATTTAATAATACTGCTACATTATGCGGTTTTAATATTCTTCCACATAAAAGTGAAGTTCCTTTTGTGAATGTGGATATCAATGACAATGTCCCTGAAGTCGGCTCTACCAGCAAGGGCAGTAAATAGTTATCCCCTGTGTGGCGGTTGTTTTTTTTATTTTTTTTCAACCGCCACGATTTTGAAATTATGGATTGGAGAATATGAAAATGCCTTTAGAAGAACTTTACAGGATTGTAACTGATGCCTTAATGACACATACGAGTGATGAAGTAGATATTGCAGTAGAAAACTTGTATCAAGCGCTTAGTTATGAAATTACTGAACAATATATGCTTGAACATGGTTATGAAAAAGATGAAAGAGGCTGTTATATCAATATTGAATTATAAAATTAAATAAGGTTTTAAAATGATCATTTTTAAATAGTAAATAAATGGAAGGGGGTCGGTTTATAGAGGCAGTAACAACATTGATGGGTAATGTGTTGACACTTTGCGGTACAGTGATTACTTATATCTTAGATCAGCCTATATTAGCTATTGGTGTAGGTTGTAGCATCGCTAGACCTGTGGCGGGCTTGTTCCGTACATTAAAACGCATTTAGTCCTTATAAGTTGTATAGTTGGTATTTATACTAACCTCTTTGAGGATTTATTGCAAATTAAGAGAAGGGGTAAAATCCCTTCTCTTTTTATTGGGTCTTGTTGTTTTGATCAATGTTTTTATTTGCTTTTATTAGCAGTCTGATTAGTAGAATTCCAATTGTTATTGGAATTGCAATAGCAATTGTTGTACTAATTGCTATTATTATTCCAGCTATCATTTTACTACTCCCTTTCATGATTTTGTTTTTTTGAAATGATAAGTTTTATTAACAGTATAAAAATTGCTATTGGTATTCCAATTTTTACTATTATGTTTGTTGCTATTAAGAGTACTAATATCAATTTATTGATTAACATTTTTTCACTTCCTTTCAAACTGATTATAACAAAGGAGAATGTTATATGAAAAGGTTTATTTATTATTTTATCCTTTTTTTATTTGTATTTGTCTTTGATAGTGGACTTGTTTTTGCTTCTTCCGGAGGTGGCGGATATCATTCTGTATCTGGTTATAGTACTTGGTCTAAAGAAGAACAACGTGATTATCAATTATATTGTTTAATGAATAATCCACTGATTGGCGTTTATGGTTGGGAATGTCCTTCGGATCAAATTCTTGCTAATGATTATCCTGATATATATACACAGGGGTACACTTCGTATCTTGATTTTTTAATAGATCATTCCACGGTTAATGAGAAGACAGAAACAATAACATATGATGATGAAGCACTTGATTTTTTGAATTATTTAAAATCTAAAGCAGAAAATGAAATGACTTACCAATATCGCTATATGCCTACCAGCAACCAGTTAAAGGCTGATTCCTTTAGAACAAGAAACGCATATGCAATATTAAAAGAGTTGATCAGTTCCCATCCTGATAAGATGTTCTGTGTAAGTTCTGCCAGGCATTCATATGATGGTAAAAATAATCTTGCCGGGCTAACTGTTCGTGTATACGATCTTCCGTATGGGGCAGTAAATTCTTTCTCTGATCTTGCTGTAGTGAATTGTACATTTTATACGGAAGAATGGCAAAGCATTTTTCACATGGTGGAATTGTACATTGTTGATCATGATGCAAATAATAGTTGTCTTGTATATAAGGATTCTGATGGTGTCTTTCATGAAATACAGTCTGTGGAAGAGATTAAAACATTTGATCTGAATAGTTCCGCTGTATTTTATGATGGCGGTGTTACTGAACCGCTTGGGTTTTCCCATTCAAGTTTTAATTCCGGTGCGTCCGCTGCTGGTAATTGCTTTTCTGATACAACAGCGGCAATACCTGTATTTAAATCAGTTGCTGATTTAAAAAATGGCACGTCTGTAGGTAATTGTGCACAGATTATGCCGGGTTATACAGGTCAGCCGATCACAGATAACAGCATAACTCAGACAGAAATCAATGATTTCAGTACAAATTACAATAATTATTATGGTTCCGGTTCCGGTGGATCTGGTTCCGGCTCTGGTTCTTCCAGTGGTTCATCTGGTGGCTGGTTATCTTCGTTATTAAGCGGACTTGGAAATATCGGGGATATTATAATGAGCCTTTTAGCAAAGGCTGTAGAAATTATTACTGAGATCTTGAAGTTTTTTACTGATACCATTCTTGACGCTATTGATATTATACCAACTGGTTTTGTTGAATTTTTAACAGCTCTTTTTCCTATGATACCGGAAGAATGGATTACTTGTGTGAATCTTGCTCTTGCTCTTATGTTGATTGGTATTATCGTAAAGATTTTTAAGTGATGATAGGGGGTATTTTATGACAGATTGGGAATTTATCCAGCCTTTTATTGAATTTATAAACTGGTGTCGTACGTTTAAAATGACACTTGCTGAACATACTTTCACATTCCTTGAAATGTGGATATTCTGTATTCTTGTGGTTGTTTTTATATGGTTTATTGATTTTTTGTTAAGTGATTGATCTTGAACCCTGAAAGGTGGTGTTAAAGAAAAATGAATGTAAATGATGCTACTGCTGTATCAGATAATTCCATATTAAATGTTCCTGTTGATGAACAATCAGATTTTTATGCTGTTTTGGTTCAGGCATTTAATGATGTTTTTAATAGTACTCTTGATGATCATTTCATCACTATTGAAGAAAACCAATTTTCTTTGTTGGAGTATTTAGAAAAATATTATGGATATCATGAACTTACGGAAGAGGACAGGCTTTTACAGGAAGAAAATGAACAGCTTGAACAACAGTATAAAGATGATCTGCTGGACACATTACATAATATTGATGCTGGTATTGTATCGCAAAATTCTTTATTGGAAGAAAATAACCGTCTGCTTAAAAATTCGATAAGTATTTCAGAAAATACGGTATCGCAAAATTCCATTTTGACAACAAAATTGGAAGATTACAGTTTAACAGATAGTTTATTGCTTTTAGTTTTGATATTTTTGTCTGTTCTTTGTTTTATTGAATTTTTTGTCAGAAAGAAGGTTTAATTATGAATTCTATTTTTGAATTTGTTGAATCAAATATTCTTTTTATTATGTTTCTTGCAAATGAAACTTTAGCTTTTCTTTTTTCTTTACTTTATTTAAGTGTTATGGATGATTTAAACAAAAAAATTATGAAAGAAAGGAGAAATTGAATATGGAAGTTTTAAGTATCATAATTGATTTTTTTGGTGTTGATGCTATCACTGCTGCACAGACGTTTCCGGAACTTATACAGGCTTTATGTCATTTGTTTTTAGCCTGTTTCATTGTTCTATTTGTTGTCCGTTCTGTTTGTGCTGTAAATAGGGATATTTCTGCATTTTTAACAAAAGGTTAAAGGGGGTCGGTATATGAAATTATTGATTGCATTTATGTTGGTCATGTTTATCATGTCCAGTCCTTATTTACGGATCATTATTTTTAATCTTCCGTTTGTGCTTTTTTATCTGCCGCTTGATATATTTAAGTATTTTCGTTATAAAAAGTGGCGCAATCTTGCTACCGGAAAAATATGGTGCTACTGCTCTCCTAAGTTTGGCGGTGGGAAAACACTTTCCGGTACTGAATATATTGAAAGTCTGTTTAATACATACAATGACCGTATTGTTTGGGATTTTTCCCGGAGAAAGTTCGTGACACAAAAGGTACGTGTAGTTTCCAATGTTGCATTCAATAACATACCTTTTGAAGATTTAAAATCTTTATCACAAATTTGTAATGCGGCTAAGGAATGTAAGATTTTGGATGAACAGAATAATACTCTGACCTGCTCTGTATTTTTTATTGATGAAGCAAGTAGTGAATTAAATTCCCGGAGTTTTAAGGATAACCTTAATCCTTTGGTAATGAAAGATATTGTGACATGCCGTCATAATCATATATCGGTTATCCTTACGTCACAGGACTTTAAACTGATTGATGCACTTATGCGTACAGTTACGTCCAGAGTTATCTATGTATTTAAAACATGGCGGTTATGTGTTCACTATTTTTATGATCCTAAGGAATTGGAAAATGCCGGATCTTACCGTCTGATTAGACCTGTTGGAAAAGGTGGTTTCTTTGTCCGGGATAAAAACTATAATGCCTATGATACTCTTGCTAATGTTGCTAAGTTAAATAAAAAAATTGAGGACGGAGATATACTGACTGAGGAAGAAATATTAAATAATCTTGGTAATAACAATACTGATACAAGTGCTATTCTCTCCCCTTCCCGCAAGTTGAGAAGATCATGGAAGAAAAGCATGAAAAAATAATAAATGTATTACAAAGTTTCTGCAGAAAGAATGTAATACATTTATTAAAAAAAATAGGGGGTAAACTTATGAATTTTATAATTTGTTTTTTATTAAATTTTGTTTGTTTTACATTGTTTCTTGGGTCTTATTTCTTTGTTATGATTTTGCTTCTTGCTTTAACTTGTGTTTTATGTTCTTTTTTAGACGATCATCCTGTAATTTTCTTTTTTGTTTTACTTGTTTTTATATCTTTATTCTTTACGATCGGACCTGAAAATATAACTAATTTCTTTTTCAGGTTGACTGATTTAGAATTTATTTTTCCGTTTGATTTTCCATTTACTGTTGATAATATGCCGTTTAAGCTTTGAAAGGGGGTGCTTGTTGTATTGAAAAAATATCAGAATGAAATTCATTCCAGGCAGTGGCATTTAGTTATGCGTATTGATAGTCTTGAAAATATCAAGTCTGTGGAAAAAGAATTATCCTCTTTAATGTGTGTACAGTATGGTTGTTATTGTGCTCATGTAGGTGCTTTGGGTGCTCTTTATTTGCATATTTTTATTCGGTTTCATAAAACAGTTGGATTCCGTTTTGTCAAAAAACTTTTTCCGTCAGTTCATATAAGTCGCTGGTCTGGTTCTATGGCAGATTTTAAAGATTATTGTATGTTTACCGGACGTTATAGCTATAATACAACTTCCTGCAAGGTTCTCTATGATACTTTTAAAGAATTTAGTTGCAGCAGACTTTAGTATTAGGGGGCTATATATGAAAAAAGAAAATATTGATTTATTTTTTTTGATTGTCTTTCTGTTTTTTATTTTTTTTAAATATTGCTGTTATCTTGTGGGAGGTAAGAAAGTGAATGAACAATGTAAATGTTTTAAGTGTTTAAGCTCTGGCACTGTGTGTATACGCTGTGACTGTAGTGATGTCTGTTTTTATTCCGGCAGTTGTGAAATGTGCTTATATGGATCAGTTACGGATTTTATAGCCTGTCCTAATAAACCCTTAAATAACTTTAGCCGGGCAGATAAGGATAATAAATAGATTTTGAGGTTGGATATATGAAAAAGAAAATTTTATTTGTATTAAGTATTTTTTGCCTTTATTTATATTATTTTGGCATTGCTTTACTCTTATGTCGTGTTGTCGTAGAACATCCGGAATTTTCGATAAATCAGATTTCCTTAGCTTTTTGTTTTAGCTTTGGTTCTCTTGAATGTTTAACTAATTTTACTGGAGGTAAATTTTATAAGAAGGTGGAGAATAAAAATGCAAGCTAGGCAACTTGTCTTGCCCTTGACATTAGGTTAAACGTGCTGCAGCGTGCTCTGGCGCGCGTGCGCTCCTTGCGCACCGCCCAGCGCACACGGAATGCACGTTGCGGTTCATGATGTCAAGGGTTGCCTAAGGGCTAGTATTACCCTTAGGCAACTTCTGTAGTTTGTAGTTTTTTTATTTCAGACCGCATTTTTACTGGATTTTAAATTGTAGTTTTTTTGTAGTTTTTAATGTAGTTTTATAACTTCTGTAGTTTTTAGGGGATTAAATTATGGATGATAATACACAAAGCCGGAAATGGCTTTTGACTATTAACAATCCATCTGAGCATGACATGACACATGAAGATATCAAGTTGATTCTTTCAAAATTTAAGGCTGTTCGTTACTGGTGTATGTGTGATGAGATCGGCGGTAAGCAGTCTACATACCATACACATCTTTTTATTAAATCTGATACACCGATTAAATTTAAAACAGTGAAAAATAAATTTCCTCCGGCGCATATAGATTTCTGCCGTGGTACTAATCAAGCTAATCGTGATTATATCCGCAAAGAAGGTAAATATGCAAATTCTGATAAGTCAGATACCAACTTGAAAGATACTTTTGAAGAAAGTGGAGAATGCCCGGAAGAAAATCAAGGCAGAAGGAATGACTTAAATTTTCTTTATGAGTGCATCAAAGATGGATTAAGTAATTATGAGATCATGGAAATCAATCCTGATTACATGATGCAGTTGGATAAGATTGAATATTGCCGTCAAATTGTCAGAAATGAGCAGTTTAAAAATACTTTTCGTGATCTTAATGTTGAATATCGTTTTGGTAAAACAGGTAAAGGTAAAACCCGTGAAATTATGGAAAGTTATGGATATGAAAATGTATATCGGATAACTGATTATCTTCACCCTTTTGATTCTTATAAAGGACAAGATATTATAGTTTTTGAAGAGTTCCGCTCTTCTCTCCGTATACAGGATATGCTTAATTATCTTGACGGATATCCTCTTGATCTTCCCTGTAGATATAATAATAAAATTGCCTGCTATACAAAAGTATTTATAAATTCAAATATATCCCTGGAAAGCCAGTATACGGATATTCAGAAAGAATATAAAGAAACTTGGTTGGCATTTTTAAGACGTATATCCTGTGTTAAAGAATTTAATGATAAAGGTATTATTGATTATGCCAATACAGATGATTACATAAATCGTTGGAAAAAGATTGATATGAATAGTACCCCTTTTAAGGAAAGTTATGAACAGGAAAAAATGGATTTAGTAAGTGACTGGATTAAATATGATAAGAAATGAGGTTATAAATATGGATAAGGAATATTTAAGTGATCTATTAGATCGTGATACTGAAAAAGAACCAATAGAAATATATGATACTTGGAATAATACACGTTTAGTTTGTCCTTCCTGTAGAAATGGTGCTATTATCAATCCGTTTTTACAGTATAAAAAATTTTATAATTTTTGTCCTTTTTGTGGTCAGAAAATTAAGCATATTAGTAATGTTATAAAAAATGATTTTGAATGAGGTTTAAATAATATTATGAGAGATAAAAATAGAATGTTTAGACGGTTAGATTGTCATATTAGTAAAACAATACGCTTTGATGATATTACTTTTGAAATAATTGATAATTACCGTGGTTCTTCGTTTTCTGAAAAATTAAGAAATTATGTTTTTGATATGGAATATTTAAGAGATAAATATAATACAAAAAAAGACCAGGAGTATGTATGACAAAAATTCTTAAGAAAAAATGTATTACAAAAAAATCGATTTTCTTGCTTTTATTTTTAGGGTTCGGGTGTATTTTGAAAATACCCCGATAATAAAAAAAATTGTAATGAAGGCATAAAAAGTGAATTATGGCTTGTTTCACATGAAATGGATAGATAAACATATACATATGGATAAATCAAACTAATATATCCGTTCGGTATCGATTTCCCAGCAAACTATTCTTAAAAAATGCTTTTGACAATTTAAAAATATCAAGTAAGAGAAAAATGTTGGTTTTAGCCTTAAAAATGTGCATATTGTGTAAACTTACACAATATACACATTTCCGCCATTGTGCATATGTGCATAAACTTCTTTTTAGTTTATACACATATACACAATGGTTACTTAACAGCCATTTGTTTATAAAATGGTGCATAACTTTCTTTTTAAGTTATACACGATTTTATGAACAAATAGCGTTCGGAAGTCCAATATTCAGGATATATTAGTTTGATTTATCCATATGTAGATGATTAGATATCTGTTTCATGTGAAATGAGCAATAATTCAATTTTTATAACGGAATGAAAATTTAAAATAAAGGTCCTGTTTGAAGGGGATCGGGGGAAACTTCCCCCGTGCAAGAAAATTAGTTGTTTATTTCTCTTTCGATTAGGTCAATAACCAATTGGTTAAGGCTTTTTCCTACTGATGCGGCATATTGTTTGTATACTTCCCTCTTTCCTTCTGGTACACGTATTTTAATATCTTCAAATTTGTTAAGATATTTTTGATTAGATTTTTTTCTTTGTTCATAGTGTTTAGTCATTTGCTAATCCTCCTTTTTTTTATTTTATCTTTATTCCGGAAACATGTATACATGTAATTTTGTACAAAATGTACCCATGTAATTTGTATATAATGTCAATTGAAATACATGGGTACATGTAATATAATAAATATATCAAATGAAAGAGAGGTAACAAGAAATGAAATTAAAGTATTTAGGATACAGAGAAAGAAAGGTAGAAACAAGGGAACTTACAATTTCACAATTAAAATTGTCAATCATTGAAGCGTATGTAAATAAAGGAGTTAGAGAAGTACAGTTGATAGATATTACGAGTGGAGATGCAATAACCTTTAACTCTATTGAGGATGTGGTTAGAAATGAATGGTGTGGAAATTGCAAAATAGAACTTATAAATTTGCCACATGCATACGGTACAAAAGAAAAAAGTAAAAGTGTAATAATCTTCCAGGAAGTGGAAGAGGAATCCGACAAAGTTATTAAATAAATTTTTAAAATAGCCCATCCCGGAGGTTATGAGGATAGAAAGGTAATCATTATGAAAACATTATTTGTAACATGGGAAGAATTTGAAGAATTAGAATGTGAATACAATCTTGAAGATTGTGGAATGTCTGGAATGTATGTTGGTTATCATTGGTTTCAAGATGATGATGCTGAAATTGCTGTTTATGTAAAAGAATAGGGGTAATTGATATGAAGGAAATTAGTTCATGTACAGAATATGCAGGTGTAGAAAGAGTTAAAATTTCCTGTGAAATATGGCTTGATCGCAATGAATTAGATTGGATTATCAAAGAAACCAGAGAAGCGATTTTAAAAGATAAACTGGTTGGTTTGTCTGCTGATGATATGATAAGTGGTTGCCTGGGCGCTTATCTATATGACTTAAAAAGTAAAAATAATGGTATTTTAAAATGATAAAATCATAGCTGTGCTATCGGCTTACCGGGCAGAAAGAAGGATAAAAATATGAATTTTAAAGATGATTTTTTATCAGATAACATGTTGAGATATAAGGAATTACTGCATTATGGTAAAGTTGTTACGTCATTTGATATAGAATTGCCTCATGCATTGGTCACAATAAAAGGTATTATAGTTAAAGATTTAGGAACAGAAACACTTTATAAAGTTATAATGGTTGATGGTTATGTTATCAATGTAATGTATTTGTTTAGTTGTTTTAGACCTTATTGAGCAGAAAGAAGGTTAAATATGGAAAATCATTTAATTATTGATGGAAAAGATTATGGTAAATGTGTAAATTATTATAAATGTCTTGAAGCTGAATCTTGGTGCTTTTGTCTTAATGATGAAAACCCTAATGTATCTATAGATCTTTGTGTCCCATTTGAAAAAATAAAGGTTTTCTATTCTTGTGAAAATTATGAAATTGTTACATTTAAATAAAACAAAAAGTTGTGCTATCGACTTACCGGGCAGAAAGAAGGTTAAAACAATGTGGAATAATATGATTGTAGATAATATTTTTAGATTGGATCATGTTTGTATTGATACACTTTTCATTATTCGTGGTATTGATTTTGATATATTAGCATGTGGTCATTGGTATGAAGATTCTATATTGAAATATTCAGATCGGATGGTTGAAAGTTATACTTTTTGTTGTGAAAAAAATAGAATTTTTATTGATATTAAATATTGAATAAGATTATATATGTCAAGATCCTGTATGTGAATTATGTACAGGATCTTTTTTATTGGGGGTTGATAAAATGAAAAATAAATATATAACTGAACATGAACGTTATAAGTTGGAAGTATATTTACAAATGAAAATGTCTGTAAAGGATATTGCAAGGGAATTAGATAAATGTGAAAATACCATACGCAATGAAATTAAACGTGGAACAGTTGAATTATTAGATACCCATTTGAAACCATATAAAAAATACTGTGCTGATGCAGCACAACGGAAATATGAAGAAAATAAAATAAAAAAGGGGGCTAAACCCAAAGTATACAAAAATGTTGAATTTATCAGATACATACAGGAATTGATCTTAAAGAAGAAATATAGTCCTTATGTAATTAGTCTTATGCTCAAGGAGTTTGATTTTGGTTTTACTCTTTGCGAAAAGTCTATCTATAATTATATCCAGCGTGGTTATATTCCTAATGTTACGCAAAAGAATTTAGCATACAGAAAGAAAAAACAGCTTAAAAATAAAATTGTAGTCAAGCGAGTATCTTACAATAATCCTACAAAGCCGCTGATCAGTGACCGGGATAAATCTGTATATCTCCGTTCTGATTTTGGTCATTGGGAAATGGACACTGTATATAGCGGTAAAGATAAATCCAGATCATGCCTGCTGGTTCTTACGGAAAGAAAATTCCGAAAAGAAATAATAATTAAAATGCCGGATCGGACTGCAAAATCTACAGTGAATGCTTTAAATGATCTTGAAAAAGTAAATGGAAAAAGAAATTTTAAAAAGATATTCAAAACCATAACCTGTGATAATGGTCTTGAATTCTCCGACTATGAAGGAATTACAAAATGTAAACGGACAAAGTTGTATTATTGCCATCCTTATTGCTCCTCTGAACGTGGCAGCAATGAAAATGCAAATAAACTGATCAGAAGGTGGATTCCTAAAGGGGAAGATATAGGTAAGTACAGTAATGAGGATATTTATTTTATTCAGGAATGGATAAATAATTATCCCCGGAGGTTATTTAATGGTTTATCCAGCAATGAATATATGCAACTTGCACAAGAAACAATGTAGTTGGTTGATTTATTTCTTGTGCAAAAGTTACAAATATTGTTAAAAACGCAATTTAATATTGCAATTTACCTTGCATTTTCATCGCATTTTCCCATATATTACCTTCGATGTGATTCCTTTACACATTCCTAATTTCCCCGAGAGCCCATTGATTTTTTCTTCCGGGGCATCCACTACCACACTGATCACATTCACGGAGCCCTTTACACGGGGAATTCCCATTCTGCCGATAATATATTCGCCCGCTTCATGGAGAATGCTGTTCATCCGTTCAACAGAATCCAGATCTTCCACAATAATGCCGATCAGGGCGATTCTTGTCTGCTCCACCGGCTTTCCCGTTTCTGTTGCTATTTCTTCTATTGCTGCTTCTTTATTTTTTTCCTGTTCTATTCTGCGATTCTCCATATACTGCCTCCCAAAAGCTCTGCATCTTTTTCATCATGAGTTGCTACAATCAACGTCCTGCCCTTTAAATGCCTTTTTATAAAAGCCGCCGTTCTTTCCTTTGTTTCATCGTCCAGTCCCGCAAAAGGTTCATCCAAAAGACAAATCACATCTTCATTTTCTTTTTCATAAAATAATGTCCTTGCAAGGGCGCATCGCCTTTTCATGCCGCCGCTCAATGCCCATACCGGCATATACAGACAGGATCGGGGCAGAATATCGGTTACAGCCCCTTCCACCTGCTGCCGGTTTACGCCCTTTGTTGTCAACATAATATTTGTTATGGTTAACTCTTTTTCCAGCAGCCTGTCTTCCTGAAACATATATGCTGTCCTCAGGCTGTAATCATGCCTTGGGCATTTATCATGTCTGTGACCATGCCCCGCCATCTCTCCACTGTCATTCTTCTGTATCTGTCCGCCATCTGCTTTTTCCAGACCTGCCAGAATCCGCAGTAAAGTGGTCTTACCGCTTCCTGAAGGTCCCATCAGCAAATAACAATTTCCCTTTTGAAGCTCCATATTCACATCCCTAAGGACCTTTTCTCCTTCAAAGGATTTGCTGATATGGGACAGTCTGACAAACTCCCCGGGGGGGCTTTGCCCTGTATCTTCCTTTCTTCCTGTCATTTCCCGTATTTCGCTGTTTTCCCGTTTTTCCTCTTGCATCTGATCCTTAGGAATACCTGCATTTCCATGCAGCTTTACCGGTCCTGTCAACAGACCCATGACCTTTAATATCAATTTTTCCGTCAAAAAGCTCAATAGGATCAATGTAAAAGTCCATGCAAAAAGTCCCGGCGTATCCAGATAGATTTTAGATACATAAATCCGTTCCCCAATGGAAAAATCCGGCACTCCGATCACTTCTGCCGCCACACCGGATTTAAATGCCATACCAATGGAAACCTCCATTCCTGCCATGAGGAACATGCCCAGAGACGGTCTGTAAATGTAAAAGGCTCTCTTTATTCCCCTGATTCCGAACACATCCGCCATTTCCTTTAATTTGGTGTCCACAGCTTCCAATCCGTTCCTGGTACTGATACAGGCATTGGGAAATACCACAAAAAAACTGATCCACACAGAAAGATTTTCTGCTCCCTGCCAAATAAGCAATAGTACTACAAAACTTGCCACAGGTATGGATTTCATCACAGCCAGCACCGGCTGGGCGATTTCCCCCACCAAAGCAAATCTGCAGGAAAGTGCTCCCAAAAGCGCCCCGGTAACAAATGCAAGACAAAATCCCCAAAGGATTCTTCCCAGGGAAGCCATACAGATGCGGTAAAAATCCGCCGTAAATAAAAGCTTGACCAGAGTTCTTCCCACCTCTACAGGACCTGCCAGCAATATGTCGTTATGAATGAATATGGCTGCCATCTGCCAGATGAGCAGCCATATCATAATGATACTGATTTTTTTTATCTTTTTTTTCATTTTCTTTATCTGATCACGTAAAAGTCATCCTCAGGCAAAGTCCCGCCTACAAATTCAGGATTCTGTCCGAACAATACATTCAGATAACCGGACAGCGCTTCCTTCATTTCTTCTCCGTCAATATAAGTAATATTACATGCCGGCATAGCTTTTGCAGCTACAGGCGCCTTTTCAACGATTCCTCTTGCAGCTACCAGTTCTGCCGCTTCTTCCACATTTGAATTGGCAAATGCGGCACTGGCTTCATGCTCTTCCATAAATAAATCCACCGCTTCCGGGTGTTCCTCCAAAAATGCTTTTCTCACCACTGTAACACCTGTTACCAGACCTTTTCCTTCGTTGAGTTTTTCCCATTCCTCATTGATATCCAAAACAACCGCTAATGCCTCATTTTGAGCACATGCAGCCGTTACAAAGGGCTGGGGCAGCAATCCGATGCCATCAGGATTTTCCTTTAATACTGCCGCTACTTCTGTTGCTTCAGACTTATATTCCAGCGTTACCTGACTCAGATCCATATTATGCTGTGCCAGCAGATATTGCAGGGCATAATCGGGTGTAGTTCCCTTTCCCGTTAAGTAAATGGTCTTACCCTGCAGATCTTCAACAGATGTAATGGACTCATCGCCGGATACCATATAGAGAACACCTAAAGTATTGATATCAATGACCGCTACTGCGCCTTTACTTTTCTCATAAAGAATAGCCGCCGCATTTGCAGGAAGCAGTGCAATATCTACATCACCCTTGATCATTAAGGGCATGATCTCGTCCGCTCCGGTCATCATATTGAATTCATAATTTCCTTTTGCATTTCCTTCCTCCTGGTCCTTCCACAGCTTTACAAGTCCCATGGAAGTAGGTCCCTTTAAAGATGCCACTTTTACCGTCACATCTTCTGTATCTTCTTTTGCCAAATCTTCTGCGTTATCTGATACCTCATTTTCTTCCTGAGCTTCTGTCTCTGCTCCTGTTTCCCGGTTTTCTTCTGCTGCGCTCTGTGTATCCGGCTCTGCTTGTGCCGAATTTCCGCATCCGCCAAGAAGTCCCAGGCTTAAGGTCATTGCCAGTAACAGTGATAAACATTTTTTCTTCATTTTCTTTTCCTCCTGATTTTCCGTCGGAACGTATCCTCCAGATTATCTTATCTCATTTCACATTCTAGCATAATACTTTCATTGTTGCACCATTGTTTTTCCGGATAGGATAGATTTTTTTACTATTTTTTGTTACACTCTTTTTAGAAATTACCGAGGGACAGGGGCTGTTTCCCGGTCCACATGTTTCAAAGGAAAAGAAAGGACAAAAATCATGAAATGTACAAATTGCGGATATAACATGGGAGATGACGTAAGAATCTGCCCTTTCTGCGGTAAAAGAAGAGCTCGCTTCCGAAAGTCCCACGCCGAAACACTTCACACCTTTCAGGCTTCCCGCTCCCCACAGCCCGCCCCAGCGCCCAAAGAACCGGCTTTTGGCAGAAAATCACTCAAAACAGCTGTTCTTTGCGTATTATCTGTTGGTATTCTGCTTTTGTCATTCTGTATCATCAACATATATCAAATATACAAACAGGTTGCTGCCCGGCAGATTTTAAAGGATTCCGATACATATACCGCCGCTTTAAAGGAACTGGAAGCTGCCGGTTCATATGAAGAATTTATAATCTATTGGAATATGAATAATCTGAATTTTGTAAAATATGAAGAGCCTTTTAGTGAATACTGTGTTGTGACAGACTTATCTATATGGTATAAAAGTGCAACACAACACATTTCCGCTTTTTGTTCATCCAGATATATGAATGCCTCAAAACAGGTGGAGCTTTTGAAAGCTTTTGTTGATTCCTATGACCGTTTTATAAGCAAATATGACCAATACATCATTGAAGAGGACCGTTCCTATTATGGCATTGATGATGCATCAGCCTGTTTCAGCCAGTCTCATCTGGACAGCATTGAAAATATGAAACAAAATCTGGACGGATTCATTGTTACTTATTTCGGGCTTGATGAAGCCAGTCTGGATACATTCAGAACAACCGATAAGGAAAACCGGCTGCAGATGTTAAAACAAGCCATGAATCTTTCAGAAACTGATACTGCAGCAGCACCAGAGGGGCAAAAGGAGGAAAAAGATGAATAATACAAAATCCGGATTTCGTAAAATAATATTTCCTTTTATACTCACTGTTCTCAGCATCATCTTTTTTCTTATGATTTTGATTTTTATCTTTTCATTCAAAACCTACTATTATGACAAAAGCGTTTCCTCAAATTTGCTTCGCTACTATCTTGTCAATGAGGATTATGGCTCCCTGTATTACTATACCACAGTCAACCGGGCAGTAGGAGCATCTGAGGATGAGGAACTTACGGAGTTATATGCCGTTGCCGACTATTACCATAACTGCCTTTATTACTATGGATTAAAGCCTATGGAAGGTCATGATATTTCTTATTATGAGGAAAAAATGCAGAAATGTACTTCCAAGGCCGGTACTCTTTCCTATGCACTGGAAGATATAGACACTCTGTTTCAGGATTATTAAATCGAAAAGAAAGGAGCACCAATGGAAACTGAAATTATCAACCTCTATAATGCCATGATCTCCTATATGTCAGGAGACCCCCGGCGGATACAGCACTTTACCAAAGTCCATGCTTACAGCCGTCTGATCGGTCTTTTAGAAAACATGGATGACCACACTCTGTTTATTCTGGAAGCTGCCGCTTTAATGCATGATATCGGCATCCGGGAAGGGGAAAGGCTTTATGACAGAAATGATGGAAAGATTCAGGAACAATTGGGACCCGGGGAAGCTGAAAAACTCCTGAAGGATTTGGATTTTGCAATTGAAGATATTCAACGGATCTGCTATCTGATCGGACATCATCATACCTATGATCCCATTGATGGTTTGGATTATCAGATTCTGGTAGAAGCGGATTTTCTGGTAAACCTTCAGGAAGAAAACAGTTCCAGAGAAGCCTGTGAAAATGTCTATAAAAAAATTTTCAAAACAGAATCAGGAAAAAAGATCATGTGTGAAATGTATGGGATGGATATTTGAACAATAAAAAGCCGCGTCCCCCCTTGAACAACGGCTTTTTAGCATTTATCTTACACCTATTACACATGCCATTATATTACCATAGGAAGGGTGAAAATAAACCACCCGAAGTGGGTGGTTTTTTCATCGCCCAACAGATTTCGACAATATTTTCCGTTTCATACAGACTTAACATTTCAGAAGGAGAAATAACATGAAAACTGCAACCAGACATCTGGTCCGTCCCGAAGACCTGAATCACCACAGCACACTGTTCGGAGGCCGCATTGCTGAATGGATGACCGAAGCCGCTTTTATCGGCATGGCAGAAATCTTAGGGCATACGGATCACGCCGTAATCGTCTCTACCAGGGAACTTACTATCAAACATCCGGTTTTGCCCGGAACTGTCTTTCAATTGGAGTATGAAATAGCCGATGCGGGAACTACCAGCATTACTGTCAGAGTACATGGCATGGATATGCTGAACCCGGCCACGGAATACTGTCAAGGCTCCTTTATCTTTGTTACAACTGACGAAAATGGTCACAAAAAGGCGCATGGTATCTGTCTTTAAGGACGATACCCTGCGCCCTCTTCTATATCACACTCCGCAAAAAGCGCATTTATGATACCTTTATATTCCTGCAGGGTCTTTGCCTTGCGGATCTGCTTGCCATACTTTTCTCCGTTATGGAATATACAGATCATATAATGCCATAATTCCTTCATCTTATGAAGCACTGTCACATCTCCAAAAAGCATTTCTTCGTATGTTTCCAGCAATTCATCATGAAATGCCCTTATCCGCTTTTTATCAGCCCTGCCTTCTCCTGTTATTTCTTCCAGCAAAGCAGGATTTGCCAACATCCCCCGCCCCATCATGACCGCTTCCAGCCCGGGAAACTCTTCTGTCAGCTTTTCAAAATCTTTTGCCGTAAAAATATCCCCATTGTAACAAATGGGATTCTTACTGTTTTCATATGCATAGGCAAACTGCTCCATATGAGGCTTTCCATGATAAAATTCTTTTTGAATCCTGGGATGGACTATCAACTCTTTTATGGGAAATTTATTGAACAGCTCCAGCAATTCATAAAACTCATCTCCATCATATCTTCCCAGCCTTGTTTTAACAGAAATATCCATATCCAGACCGTCAAAAATCTTCTCCAGAAAACATTCCAGTTCAAAAGGTCTTGATAAAAACCCCGAACCCTTTCCTTTTGCCACAACGGTATTGGACGGGCAGCCCAAATTCAGATTGATTTCCTGATATCCCATATGTTGTAACTGCTTTGCCGTATCAATAAATTCATCCGCCCGGTTACCAATAATCTGGGGAATGACCCAAAGCCCTTCATTATGTTTTGGCAAAATATCCTGTTTATCCTTATTTCTGATCTCACGCTTCTGATTAGGTGCAATAAAAGGCGTTACATAACAATCCGCCTTTTTGAAATGCTTTGCCTGCATATTGCGGTATACATACCATGAAATTCCTTCTAAAGGTGCAAAATAAAATTTCATTATTGTTCCTTTCCTGCTTTTTCCTGTCATATAATTTGAGTGTCATGGTCTCTTATCTAAATGTCCTTATGATTCAAAATATATGTCTGAAGCATTTGCAGTTCTTCCATTGCAATACAATGCTTCACGGAATTTTCTTTTACCATTTTGATACATTCATTAAAATCCATCCATACAACATCTTCAATTTCTTCCTTTTGCAGGTTCATTGCATCTTTTTCAATATCCATCCACACAATATATACAGAACTCACCTGTCTGTCAAAAAAGGGGCTTCCGTGAAAAATGTCCTGAAAAGAAAATTTTCTTTTCCCACAGAAATGCAGCTGCTTTGGCAGAATGGTAATTCCCAGTTCCTCTTTCATTTCCCTGATGGCAGAATCTACGACTTCATCTCCTGCCGGAATATGACCTGCACTGGATATATCCAGACACCCCGGATAGGAATCTTTATCCAAACTGCGCTTTTGCAGTAAAATTTCATATTTGGCGCATATTTTCCGCTCCGCACCACTTATTTCCTCCTCATGGAAATCGGAGTTCTTCTTTCTCCTCATGATCCAGACGTGGGCAGTACGGTGCCTGATTCCTTCTCTATGGGCAGTTTCCCTGTCGATCCTGTCACCGGTAGGCATACCATCTTCATCCACTATATCAAGTATCTCCATATTTCTCTTTCCTTCCCTGTATTCCATAATCGATATCTATCATATCACAACATATTTTATTTTTTTATAAAATCTTCCATTTTCCTTACAAAAGTTACCATTATAAAAAAATTCACTTGGCAAATACTATAGCCAAGATAAGTTGCAAGGCACGAGCCAAAAGAAAATTTCTTAAGGTAAGTGTCAGACATACTTATCTTAAGAAAACAAAAAAATTTTGGAGGTGAAAAAAAATGGCATCTGGAACAAACAAAATGGAAGCAAAAGCAGCTTTAGATCGTTTCAAAACAGAGGTTGCCAGCGAACTTGGCGTTAACTTAAAAGATGGTTACAACGGTGACTTAACATCCAAGGAAGCTGGTTCTATCGGTGGTGAAATGGTTAGAAGGATGATCAAAAAACAGGAAGAGCAGATGAAGTAATAAGCCCATCGGCAAATAAAACCTGAAGTCCTAAAAGCGGGAAGAATCGAAATACATTCTTCCCGCTTTATAATTATTCCCATATTTTTTCTATAACAATACCGGACAACTTTATTGATGATATACGATCGCCTCAGCTATCTTGTCCGCTTCATCTTTTCCCTGATACCGCTCAACGATCGCCAGCCCGAAATCAATGGCTGTTCCCAATCCTCTGCTGGTCGTTACATGCTCAGATACTTCCACGCTGTTATGGAATAACAAAGCGCCATCCAAATGGCTTTCAAAAGAAGGATAAGATGTGGCATTTCTGCCCTTTAAAAATCCTTTATGCCCCAAAATACTGGGTGCCGCACAAATAGCACTGATACACTTTCCTGCTTCATAAAAAGCATCTACCTGCTCCATTAAAGGTTCACACGCCTCTAAATTCTTTGTTCCCGGCATTCCTCCCGGAAGCACGATCATATCAAGGCTGTCAAAGTCCACTTCATCCAACAGCAGATCAGCCACCACTGTTACCTCATGAGAACTGGTTACTTCCTTCTGCCCGGTGATCGATACCGTCTTTAAATCCAGCCCTGCTCTCCTGCAAATATCCACTACCAAAAGAGCCTCACACTCCTCAAATCCTGTTGCTAAAAAAACACAAATCCTTGCCATTTTTAATCCGCCTTTCCTTAAATGTTCAATATTTCCCAACTGCATTCAGTATAATACTGAATGAAATAAAACACAATTCTTGAAATGAAATTTAAATAGAATTCCTCTGCGCTTTTATAAATGTATTATTTTTTGAATTTTGCCCGATATGGGCAAGATGAATACTATAGACAACAGTTCCACACATGATATACTGTGGTATCTGTCGATAGATATACGTTCTGAGATCCAGATCTTATTTACTGGATCTCTTTCATGAATTGTTCTACTGTTTCGGCTTTAGCAGCACATTTCAGATATTGTTTCAGCACGGACATATCTTTTTCATTTATGATCTTTTCTGTCAGTTCATTTGAAACATTCCCTAATTCGCTCAGCAATAAAAGAATATTTTCCGCACACTCTTCCTGTCTGCCTTCCGCACGCTCATCTTTCAGCATTTCTTCTAAAACCATAAATCGCCCCTCCATTTCACGATTGCCTTTCACTTTGCTGACCGCATCCTGAAGCTGCACGATAAACGCATCCCCAAAATCTTCCATGCTCTCTTTCAGATCAGCTTTCACAAAATCCAGAAATCTTGCAAGCGGTTCAGAAATATCAGCCCGATTTTTTCCATATGTGTTTAAGAAAACACTGATACTGCCATCCTTCAGCTCCATTTTTTTGTCTTCCATACACACATTTTGAAAGGTGTAACGATATTTTCCCTGCCCAAAAGGATCAAAATCACAGATAAATATAACGTAGGTATCCGGCAGTTTTGCATATTCCTCCCCGCCTGCCAACAATTCCATATCAATCTGGCTGTGGTAATACCGGGTGCGCTTTTCAAGATTCTGTTTTTTTACTATCTGCATTTCCACATTATAATGGGTATGTTTTTCATCCTCTGCATAAACATCCAGACGGATACCTTTATATTCCGGGTGATATACAATACTCTTTTCTTTGCTGACCTTAACCCGTTCAATCGGCATTTCCAAAACAAGTTCCAGCAGTTTCCGGCAGTTATCCTCCTCGGACATAACCGCACCAAACATGAAGTTATCCTTAATTGTAAGTTCCTTTAGTTTTCTCTTTTCTTTCATTTTTCCTCCACTTTCGCAGAGGAATTCTACAATGAGATTATAGCATATTGTCATTTTATCCACAAGTTATTTCGGAAATAAATATCCGAAATATTGTTTGTACCAATCATTTTTTCCTGT
The DNA here is from genome assembly GCA_017936785.1 of Lachnospiraceae bacterium. Taxonomy (GTDB): domain Bacteria; phylum Bacillota; class Clostridia; order Lachnospirales; family Lachnospiraceae; genus UBA2882. The sequence goes on from JAGBEV010000056.1 coordinate 46,176, forward strand.
CCCTCATTCTGCTGACGGATCCCCAATGTAGAAAGTTTCGCTCTGATAAACCGGTCTGGCTCCACCATAATATACACTGCTGTAATAATATCCGGCGTCTTGCGCTATTCCCGCCTTTTCATATTGTCCGGCTGTACTTAAATAATAATAAAGGTCATTGCCATTTAAGAAATCCAGATCATAAAAGCATAAATAATACTCTACATCTTCTTTTAAGACAATATCAATTTTTTCACCATCAATATTGATAGAAAAATTGTCCGCTTTCACCACATCATCTAAAGATATATCCACATATTCCTTCCCCTCGCATGAATACTCCTTATATAACAGGAAAATATCATCTTTCTCAATGCGGTTATAGGAGGTATAGCAATATTCAGCATTAAAAACGATAGATAAAGCCTCTTCTCTTTCTAATACACTGCTTTGCTTAATATCTGAGCCGCTCTGCATATGATATAACATCAACGCAACATCTTCATATTCATCATTTAATTGGTTAAAATCCAGATCCTCAATCCGGACATCATCATCATAGCGGATAGTAACATCAAAAAAATAACCATTCCCGGATAATACTTCTGCAATAAATTCATCAAGATTATCCTGATTGATATTTCCGGGAATATATATGTTCAACGTCTTATCAAATTCATCGCTGTCAAGCTGTTCATTTTCCGTTGTCTTAACCTTTTTAGTAACAGATGAATTCCCTATTACATAATTTTCTATACCTAACCGATCCATGATCCTGCTACAGACCCGCCTGCCGATTTCATCTGCATAATATGTCGTATACACATCCCCTGAATCAACATTAACATAGTAATAGCATTCTTCTGCTCCCACAGAAAAATTCCCCTGTACGTAATCCGTTATATAAGAATAGTCTCCCTCATATACCGTGTTGCAGTAACAACTGAGCACTTCCGCATCAGGAATATTAGTTTCAAGATATTCTGTTATGATTCTTTCTCCGTTTTTTTCATACTGTTCTCTTTGCCCCGAGCTCTCATTGTGCAAATATAATTCCTGACATCCGGTGAGCATCAGCACGAATAATGCAGTCATTGCCGCTATGGCATATTTTTTTATCTTGGTCTTTTTCATCAGTTTTCTCCTGTGATCTTTCAATCGTTAATATAAATGCCGACAGCAATTTTATCTCTGCTGGAATTTAAAAATACTTATAATTGCGGATGCTTTTTCTTATACAAATATCCGGCTACAATGTCGCCGATCAGCAATAGCAACAATATCGGAACAACAATGATCAGCAAAAAGAATCCAACTATTCCTGCCAAAAATCCCGTGTCCGTCATTATGTCATAGACAGCATAAGCGATCGTACCAGCCATAAGGATACCGTCTGCAATAGCAAAACACCGGAAAGCCGAAAACCTTTCCTTTCCGATTACACTGCGGATTTTATTGACGATCACCACAAACCATAGGCATATTGCCATGGCTGTTGAAATTATCCATATGAAACCGACAATCAAATCCAAAAATGCCAGAGCAAAAGCCTCTTCTACTAAAATGAATAGTCCAAATGATAGGAATGCTGTGATCGTACAACATAGTGCAGCTATAAATTGGTAAGATTGCCTTCTATTTTTCATTTAAAACCGCCTTTCTAACTTTGATTTATTTTAAGCATTGGAATGGATTATAACTCATTTCCATAATTACACATTCCTTATATCATTAAAGCTATAACATACTTTTCAATATTACAACATAATTTTCATCATACTCCACCTGTAGCTGCAATAAGTACATATACGAATGACACAAATCCTGCAACAATAAAAAACAATACAAATCCTATCACACACATGATAAGTGGTGCCTTTGATCCTCCCTGTCCCTTACATTTTAGTTTATAACACTTCCCAATCGCTATACTGTTATAAATCAAAGTGATCCCATAAACTACAGCCATTAACATAACGCTTCTCCATCTTGCTGCTCTGCTATATCCTCTAAAACAGTCCATTTTTTGGATAAGTAACAATATGACCGTAGACCAGATGCTGCTAAACAGTACCATAATACCACGAATTGTATAATTGCTCTTTTTCAAAATAAATGCCGCCTCTCTATAATCATTCTTTGTTACTTATAACACTATTGACCCAAAAAAAGGTTGCAGCCAAGCTATCACTTCTTACATACGTTTTTTATCATTTCCAAATCCAAACCTTTACCAATAAATTGGACTATATCATGATGATTTTTGGTAATGTCACACTCAGCTATCCGGTATTTAGCACGCTGTTTTTTCTCTTGTAATAAAAGATATACCTGTTCACATTCTACAATTTCGGAAAGCTTTTCAATCCATTCCCACGAGGCATTCTGTTCAACGCCTTCATGAAAAGCATAAATCCTGTCAATGTTTTTCCGAAAGCCGCCTTCTGTTATATTCGACCAATACAAGCCATGATTTCTTGCATATCTTTCATCCACAAAATGCTCCAACACTTTGTCATAAACATTTTGCCATTCATAAACATCCAAAAACCTAAAATCATTTTCTGATATTTTATTGCTTTTACAATATTCAACTATTTCAAGCCTCAATCCGGTCCATTTACGATATATCTGCATTTTTATCCCACAAAAATCCTATTAAGACACGATCAGATCACTGCCATATAATACGCCGCGATTTCCTCCGGCATATACTGCATTTTACTTTTTATCCACCATTTTACCGCTTCCGCAAAGCTGCCCACTAGATGATTTAATACAAATTCCTCAGGCGCATCTGCCTGCACTTCACTTAGATATTTGCCAAACATCTCAGAAAGGTATCCTTTAAAATACCCCATAAACAATTCACCGCTTTCGCTGGAAAGAATGCCTGAAATATCTTTTTCACTATCTTTTAAATGATACAGAATATGGGTCAGCTTGGATTGCAGACCGTTATTATCAGATGAAAAATCATGTGTCTCTTCCGAACGCAGATCCTTTGAAAAAACATGATGAAATATATCCGTACACATGGCTTTTAACAGCTCATCCTTTGTTTCAAAATGAGCGTAAAAAGTACTCCTTCCGATATTGGCTTCATCAATGATCTCCTGCACTGTAATATTGTTAAAAGACTTTGTTTCAAGCAATTTACTGAACGCTCTGAATATGGAAGCCCTGGTTTTCTGCTGCCTTCTGTCCATAACAACCCTCCTATACAATTTTAATAAAATGTTCCGTAACTTACATTTTGCCCGTATTGATTATTGACTGCACTTAAATTCTTTCACATAATTTAACCAAACATTTTGTACGGTAACATATAAATTGTATTGTAGCTAATAATTATTGTCAAGACAACAGATAGAAAAAAGAAAGGATCTCATATGAAAAAAATAAATGATCTTTTAGCAGGACTTCCCATGACAATCCTTGCAGGTGTATTTCTCGTTCTCAGCCTGATATTTATGCTGACAGGTTTTTCTTTTCCTGTTGACCCTGCGTGGATAACGATCATCATATCAGGAATTCCCATGTTATATCTGGCATTAACACGTCTGTTTTATGAAAAGTGGGTTTCATCCGCATTATTGATCTCCATTGCAATGACCGCTTCCATGGCAATCGGCGAAATCTTTGCCGCAGGCGAGGTTGCCTTTATCATGGCGATCGGCGCTATTTTAGAGGATATGACTGTAGCACGTGCAAAAAAAGGCTTATCAAAGCTGATCGCCCTTGCACCTACAGAAGGCAGACGGCTTATAAAAACCGAAAATACATGGACAGAAGAAATAATACCTGCCGAAAAGATAGAATCCGGCGACCTGCTTCGTGTTCTTCCCGGCGAAAAAATCCCTGTTGACGGAAGAATCACTTCAGGCAGTACTTCCATTGACCAATCCGTTATAACAGGTGAATCTCTTCCGGCAGATAAAACAATTGGCGAAGATGTATTCTGCGGCACCCTTAACTGTTACGGCTCCATCGATATAGAAGCAACTAAAGTGTGCGAAGATTCCTCTCTGCAAAAGCTGATCGCCATGGTAAAGGAAGCCGAGAACAAAAAAGCCCCTATGCAGCGCATTGCAGACAAATGGGCTGTCTGGCTTGTTCCCATAGCTCTGGTGATTGCAGTGTTAGCATTTTTCATCACATGGGCATCAGGTTATGATATAATGACTGCACTTAACCGCGGCGTAACCGTACTGGTGGTATTCTGCCCCTGCGCATTGGCACTTGCAACACCTGTTTCCATTATGGCAGCCATTGGTCATGCCACAAAGCATGGCATTATCATAAAATCAGGAGAGGCACTTGAAAAAATGGGAAGAATTGATACCATTGCCTTTGATAAAACCGGAACACTGACCTATGGCAAGCCGGAAGTAAGCGACATTCTTTCCTTTGATCAAACAATCAGCGAAAGCGCACTTCTATCCATGACCGCCTCTGCCGAAGCCAAAAGCGAACACCCTCTTGCCAAAGCAATCGTAGAATATGCAAAGCAGAAAAAAATCACACTCATGGAAAGCAGCGATTTTCAAATGACTGCAGGAAAAGGGATCTGTGCAGTTGTGCAGAAAAAACATTTGCTGTGCGGAACTGAAAAATATTTACTGGAAAATCAGATTATAATTCCAGAATACATTGCCTTGGAACTAAAAGAACTCCGTTCCCAGGGAAAAGCCTCCATTCTGATTGCCTCTGACAACATTTGCATAGGCATCATCGGTCTTTCCGATGTCCTTCGGGAAACCGCCAAAGATATGATCCAAAAACTTTCTGCAATGAATATAAGAACAGTATTATTAACAGGCGACAACCAAATGACTGCCGATTATTTTGCCGGACAACTGGGCATCGCCGAAGTCCGCGCTGACCTTCTTCCCCGGCAAAAGGTAGAAAATATCACCCAGTTACAACATGCCGGCAATCATGTCTGCATGATCGGCGACGGCGTAAACGATGCCCCCGCCCTGAAGACCGCAAATGTAGGCATCGCTATGGGTAGTATGGGCAGCGATATTGCAATCGAAGCCGCCGACATCGCACTAATGAGCGATGATATTTCCAAAATTCCCTATTTAAAACGTTTGTCCCGCTCCACCCTAAACACCATCAAAGGGAACATCACCGCCTCCATGTGCATCAACGCAATTGCCGTTACCCTATCCGTATTAGGACTGCTCAATCCTGTCACCGGAGCACTGATACACAATGCCGGCTCCGTCCTGGTAGTCCTAAACGCCGCCCTGCTCTACGACAGAAAATTCGAAAAATAATACCTCTATCCCCACCGGACTGTTTCAACATCGAAATGGCTGCCAAAATCCTGTAAAAGCAAAAATGTATTTCCATTTCCATTTCCGGGCATTATAATAAAATAATAAACCAATGAAACGCCAAAATAATATCGCCAGCCAAAGACAGGGGATCGGGAGCAGCCATAGTCTTTTTCAAAGCCGTTATAAGGAAAATGATATTTTTCTTATGAAATGCTCCATATCCCAGGGACAAACCGCCATGGACGGCGGTTTGAGGTTTCCCGCGGCAGGACGCCGCATGGAAACCGACCCGCATCCAGCCAACACATTTTCTGCATTTCATTAGAAAAATGCCGTTTCCCTTATTCGGCTTTGAAAAAGACTATGGCTGCTCCCGATCCCCGTCACCTTTAAACGAATATTATCACTCCCCCTCTGAAAGGAATCATAACCTATGGAAATCGAACGCAAATTTACCATCCGCCACTTACCCGAAAACCTCTCCTCCTATACCTGCCTCCACATGGAACAGGCATACCTCTGTACCGATCCTGTTGTCCGCATCCGCAAGGAAAATGACAACTATTATCTGACCTACAAAGGAAAAGGTCTTCTTGCAAGAGAAGAAGCCAATCTGCCACTTCATGCTGAGGGTTATGCACACCTCTTAACAAAGGCAGATGGTCTTATCATACAAAAAGACCGTTATCTTATTCCTATTGAGGCTCCATCCTTTGATATGGACGCTTTAGCCGATCTGGGCATTCACAAAATTCCCGACCATCTCCAGTTAAAGATCGAACTGGATATATTTACCAGCCCCTCCGGACTGATCATGGCGGAAGTAGAATTCCCTTCCATAGAGTTAGCAAACGCTTACCAAATGCCCGGCTGGTTTGCCGAAGATGTTACCAATAACAAAGCCTATCACAATTCCAACATCAGCAAAGGCGGTGCTATTTTTGATCCGACTCCTTCTTTTCTGGAAGACGGAAACTGATCTTTGCCATTTCCCGCATTTTTTCCACAGTCTTGTCATCAAACTGTCCGGGAAGCAATCTCCACTTCCAGTTCTCGCCAAGGGTAGAAGGCACATTGATGCGCGCTGCGTTATCTAATTCCAGATAATCCTGAATGGGAATTACCGCTGTCTCAGAAACACTCATCATTGCAAGCCTGATCAAGGCATACACCAGTCCCTTATCCGTCTGGCAATGACAATACTCTTTTACAAACTTCTTATCTTCTTTGGACAATCCTGACAACCAGCCCAGCGCCGTTTCATTGTCATGGGTTCCTGTATATACAATGCTGTTTTTCCCATAATGATGAGGTAAATAGTCATTATCTTCATAATCGCTGAAAGCAAACTCAATGATCTTCATACCCGGATAACCGGTCTTTGCCACAAGTGCACGGACCTCATCCGTCAAAAAGCCCAGATCCTCTGCAATAACCTTACACTCTCCCAGCGTCGCTTTCATCTTCTCAAACAAAGCATACCCCGGTCCCTGTTCCCAGTGACCGAATTCTGCCGTAGGATCTCCATAAGGAATAGCATAATAAGACTCAAATCCCCTGAAATGATCGATCCTGACCACATCATACAGCTCATAGCAATAAGCAATCCGCTTCATCCACCATACATACTTGGTCTGTTTATGATGATTCCAGTCATACAGCGGATTGCCCCAAAGCTGCCCTGTGGCGCAGAATGCATCAGGCGGACAGCCGGCAACAGCTATGGGAAGTCCACTGTCATCCAGCTGAAACAACTCAGGATTTGCCCATGTATCCGCGCTGTCAAACGCCACATAAATAGGAATATCACCAATGATTTCAATTCCCTTCTTATTGGCATATTTCTTTAACTTCTTCCATTGTCTGGCAAAGCAGAACTGCATAAATTTATAAAAATCCATTTCTCCGGAAAGCTGGTCCTTATACCTCGCAATGGCTTTCTTTTTCCGCAGACGGATATCTGCATCCCACTCCGTAAATGCCTTACCGCCGAAATAATCTTTCACAGCCATATATAACGCATAATCCTCAAGCCAATAGCTGTTCTTTTTTACAAATTTGGCATACCGTTTTTCCTGATCGCCACGAAATCTGGCAAAGGCCATACGAAGAACTTTATACCGGCTGAAATACATCTTTTCATAATCGATATAAGCCGGATTTTCGCACACCTCCACCTGTTCACATTCTGTAATAGTCAGCAAACCTTCCTCCCGCAGCATATCCAGATCGATAAAATAAGGATTTCCTGCAAAAGTGGAAAAAGACTGGTAAGGGGAATCCCCATACCCAGTCTGTCCTAAAGGCAGAATCTGCCAATAGCTCTGTCCTGCCTTTTTTAACTGATCTACAAATTCATATGCACTCTTTCCAAAGGTCCCGATGCCGTATGGTGACGGCAGACTAAATACGGGACACAATACGCCACATTTCCTCATAGCATTCCCCACTGATTTTAACATGTACTTTAACCGGTATACTTTTCAAATTGATTCCGGATAAATTTTACTTCAATTTCCAGATATCTCTATTGTATTCAGAAATAGTGCGGTCAGATGAGAAGAAACCTGCCTTTGCAATATTCACAAGCATCATCTTTTTCCATTTCTCGCGATCCTTGTAGTCCTCAAACATACGGTCTTTGGTCACTACATAATCCCTGAAATCCAACAATGTCATGAACCAGTCTTTGTTCAACAGTTCCTTATAAAGACGTTCCAGATTTTCCTGATCTCCTACCGCCAGCGCCTCATCGCTTATAATAAAGTCAACCGCTTCTTTGATCATCGGATCATTTTCATAATACTTCTTAGACACATAATCCGCTTTTTCATAATGAGCAATAACCTGTTCGGATTTTTCACCAAAGATATAAATATTCTCATCGCCTACCAGCTCATGAATTTCCACATTTGCTCCGTCAGAGGTTCCCAATGTAACAGCACCGTTTAACATAAACTTCATATTTCCCGTACCGGATGCCTCTTTACTTGCCAATGAAATCTGCTCGGAAATGTCACATGCCGGGATCAGCTTCTCTGCATAGCTTACATTATAATTCTCAACCATCAGCACCTGCATATACGGAGATACTTCAGGATCATTATTTACGATCTCCTGTAAGCATAAGATCAGATGAATAATATCCTGTGCGATCACATAAGCAGGAGCTGCCTTGGCACCAAAGATAAAGGTTAAAGGAGTAGAAGGCTTCTTGCCGCCCTTGATTTCCAAATATTTATGAATAATATAAAGGGCATTCATCTGCTGGCGTTTATACTCATGCAGTCTCTTGATCTGAATATCAAAAATGGACTCTGTATTCAGGGCTACACCTTCTGTTTCCTTTACATAGGCAGCCAACTCTTCCTTTTTCTGTTTCTTGATCTGATCGATCTGGTTTAAGAAATGGGCATCATTTACTTTGGCAAGCAGTTTTTCCAATTCTGCCGCATCTTTCTTATAACCTTCACCAATGGTATCCGTGATCAGCTTTGCAAGAGGTCTGTTACAGGATAACAGCCATCTTCTGAATGTGATACCGTTGGTCTTATTGTTAAACTTCTCAGGATAAATCTTATAAAAAGCATTCAGTTCCGTATCCTTTAAGATTTCCGTATGAATCGCTGCAACACCGTTAACGGAAAATCCATAATGAATATCGATATGAGCCATATGCACTCTCTCATCTTTATCGATGATCTGTACTTTCTCATCCTCATATTTAGCCGCAACTCTCTTATCCAGCTCTTCAATGTAGGGTACTAACTGGGGAACAACCTTCTCCAGATATTTCAACGGCCATTTTTCCAGTGCTTCCGCCAAAATCGTATGGTTTGTATAAGCGCAGGTCTTACTTACCACCTCAATCGCTTCATCAATGGTAAACGCCTTTTCCTCCACCAGAATAAGGATCAGTTCAGGAATTACCATAGTAGGATGGGTATCGTTGATCTGGATAACCGCATGGTCATACATCTTTCTAAGATCTACTTTTTTCTCTTTTAACTCTTTTAAAATAAACTGAGCTGCATTGCTTACCATGAAATACTGCTGATAAATACGCAGAAGGTTTCCTGCTTCATCAGAATCATCGGGATATAAGAATAGAGTCAGATTCTTTGCAATATCTTCTTTATCGAAGTCAATGCCTTCCTTTACAATGCTCTCATCTACAGATTCCACATCAAATAATCTCAGCTTATTAATGCCATTGTCATAACCGATGACATCAATGTCATATAATCTGGATTTTACAGTCAGATTTCCAAAAGGCACTTCAAAGGATACATCCGTTTTATTCAGCCAGCTTTCCGGCTCAATCCAGTCGTTCTTTTCTGCAGTCTGCTTTCTGTCTTTAAATACCTGCTTGAACAGACCAAAGTGATAATTCAATCCGATGCCGTCTCCGGACAGCCCCAAAGACGCAATAGAATCCAGAAAACATGCTGCAAGACGTCCCAGACCGCCATTACCTAAAGAAGGCTCCGGCTCTACTTCTTCAATCTTTGCAATGTCTTTACCATATTTCTTTAAAATTTCTTCTAACTTGTCATACACTCCAAGATTGATTAAATTATTGGATAAAAGCTTACCAATTAAAAACTCTGCGGAAATATAATAAACCTTTTTAGATCCTGCAATAGGTTCCGTTGCTGCACTTAAGCCTTTTGCCAGCTGTAAAAGTCCGTAATAGAGCTCACTGTCGCTGCACTCTCCGATTCCTTTCCCATAACGGACTTCCAAAATCTCATTTAACTGGTCTTCCATTTTCATTTCAATGATCTCTCTCTGCAATGTCATGTAATTTCCTCCATAAAAAAACAAAACAAGATAATTTTTTCATCTCCCGGGAGATAAAACTCCCACAAAATTGTACAACAAAAGGACGGTCTTGTAAACCGCCCTTTTTTATGATTCTTATTCAAATTTTACATAAAAATCCAATAAAATCACAGCATACAGCCATATTTTATCTGTACTCGAATAATTCTTTCATTACTAAATGACGAGGAAGTCCGTCAACAAACATAGGTGTTAATTCACCCATAATGAGCGGTCTTGCATATTTTACATAGCCGTCATTTAAGTTGCATCCGTCCTCTGTGATCCATTCAGCAGGTACAGGTCTTTCTACGTTAGCGATAGCATGAATGTCATATGCGCTTGTACCGCACTGGTAAGGATCATCACCGTTTCTGTCAAGAGTGATCATCATACCTGTCTTGCCTTCTTCAGCAGCTTTTACTGCATCAGCGCCAACCTGGAATGCTTCATTGATATCTGTTAAGGAAGCAAGATGTGTTGCAGCTCTCTGTAATGTGGAGAATTCAACAGCTCTTGTCTTTAAGCCTGTCTCAGCAGCAACGATCTGTGCTAAATAAGCAGCTGTACCGGACATCTGTTTGTGTCCGAAAGCATCTACTGCTACGTTTTCATTTGCTAACTCGCATACGTAACGACCGTCTGCTACATGAACACCTTCAGATACTGCAATAACTACGGAAGTCTTTGTTGCAGCAAGTTCTTTTACTTTTGCTACAAAAGCATCTACATCAAATGTTTTCTCAGGTAAATAGATCGCATCACAACCGGAGCAGTCAGGTCCTTTTGCAAGAGCAGCAGCAGCTGTCAGCCAGCCTGCGTTACGTCCCATGATCTCAACAATACAAACAGTAGGTTTCTGTGCACCGAAGGACTCGTTGTCGCGGATGATCTCTTTGATGGATGTTGCAATATATTTTGCTGCGGAACCGTATCCGGGGCAGTGATCTGTTACAGGAAGATCGTTGTCGATTGTCTTGGGAACACCCATAAATCTCTGAGGTTTGTTATGAGCTGCCGCATAATCGGATAACATCTTAACAGTATCCATGGAGTCATTACCACCGGCATAGAATAAGCACTCGATATCATGTTTTTCCATGATCTCAAAAACTTTTTCATATACATCTTCATGACCTTCGATCTTAGGCATCTTGAAACGGCAGGAACCAAGGAATGCAGAAGGAGTTCTCTTTAACATTTCAATTCCTACTTCATCATCAAGATAAGGAGCAAGATCAACGATCTTATCCTCTAAGAAACCTTCGATACCATGAACCATACCATAAATTTTGTTTACACCTAACTTTTTAGCAGCTGCGTATACGCCAGCTACAGATGAGTTGATTACGGCTGTAGGTCCGCCGGACTGTCCAACAACAATATTACCTTTCATTGTGTTCTCTCCTTTTAAAATTCATTTTCTTCTGAAAGAGCTTTCCTGCGGTATCCACGCCGCTACCTAAAAGCCCTCAATCGATTGTTATTATAGCAGATTGACGGGAGTAAGACAAGTATTTTCCAACTTGCTTTCATCTACTGATTACTGCTATTCTGAATTTGAAAAATAAAAAATAATCGTCCTGCACCTTTGGCATAAACAGGACGATTTACATTATTACTTTTTTAATGTTCCCTCTTTCTTATGCAAAATGGCACAAAGCCTGACTCATCACGTTCATCTTTGCGCCATTTCATGCGGATAACAGGACTTGAACCTGCACGGTCTCCCACCAGAACCTAAATCTGGCGCGTCTGCCAATTCCGCCATATCCGCTTATTTGCAAAAATGTACAGCCCGGTATTACCTGTCAGCTGTCATTTCCGATAAAAAAGCGGCAAACCATAAGTCTGCCGCTTTACATGAGCCACCGGGGACTCGAACCCCGGACAACTTGATTAAAAGTCAAGTGCTCTACCACCTGAGCTAGTGGCCCATATGAACTGGGCTAGCTGGATTCGAACCAGCGAATGCAGGAGTCAAAGTCCTGTGCCTTACCGCTTGGCGATAGCCCAATGATATTTAAAAGGTGGATACAGGGATTCGAACCCTGGGCCTCCAGAGCCACAATCTGGCGCGCTAACCAACTGCGCTATACCCACCATATTATCATTTGGAGAATTTGAACTCCTAAATGTGCCCGAAGGGATTCGAACCCCCGACCCACGGCTTAGAAGGCCGTTGCTCTATCCAGCTGAGCTACGGACACACAAAGCGGGTGATGGGAATCGAACCCACGTATCCAGCTTGGAAGGCTGGTGTTCTACCATTGAACTACACCCGCGCATTGTAAAAACGCTCAAATATTCAGTTGAGAATCGGGGTGACAGGATTCGAACCTGCGACCTCCTGGTCCCAAACCAGGCGCTCTAGCCAAGCTGAGCCACACCCCGTAGGCTTCGGGCGTGTTTCTTACTTCTCGCCACGCGCAAAAATTATTATATTATAGGAAAAAATAATTGTCAACTGTTTTAAAGATAAAATTTTCAGATGTTTTAAAGATAAAATTTTCAGATGAAATAAACTTTCCACTTCAGCAAAATTTTCAGATAAATGAAAACAGTTCATATACTGTTTTTATCACTCTTTTGTACTACTTTACAGTTCTTCTATATTGTCTATGCAAATTCAATATATGTATAGCTATAAATATTCCAAATGATATTCAAATTCTCCCTTTGCATCCGTCTCCAGTATAATATAGGATGGCCTCCGGCCTTCCTGACGCGGATAGCTGAGACTTCCCGGATTAATAATGGTCAATCCATCCTGAAATTTAACAAGCGGTCGATGGGTATGCCCAAACATGACAATATCATAATGACGGGATAATGCCTCTTCTTTTATCTTCTCAATTCCGTTACTGACATAATAGTAATGTCCATGTGTAATAAGTACCCGTCTTCCCTCAATTTCAAGTTCCAATTCTCTTGACAGATCTGAAAAGAAATCATTATTTCCCGCCACAATATAAAGCGGACATCCCGCTGCCTGCTGCAGCGCATATTCGCTTCCTTCTGCATCCCCGCAGTGGATAACCATATCAATCTTGCCGACATTTTCAATTACCGTAAAGTAATTGTCGTTTTGTCTGTGGGTATCGCTCACAATCAAAATTCTCATTGGTAGTGTCATCCTTGAATTCTTTTTTTCAACTCTTGCTGCATTTTATGCAAAGCCTTTCCTCTGTGGCTGATTGCATTTTTCTCTTCCGGCGTGATTTCGGCGCTCGTCATGCCATATTCAGGCAAATAAAAAATCGGATCATAACCAAATCCATTGGTTCCTTTGATTTCGTATCCAATGAGGCCTTCCATAATGCCTTCCGTGCAAATCACTTCGCCATCCGGCATAATTGCTGCCATGGCACAGACAAATCGGGCACTTCGCTGTTCTTTTGGCACACCCTCCATCCGTTCCAAAATCTTGGCATTTTTTATATCATAAGAGGTATCCTCCCCAAGATATCTAGCCGAATAAATACCGGGCTCTCCATTTAAATAGTCTACCACCAGACCGGAGTCATCCGCCAGTACTATTTTTTTCGTCATACCAGCCATTGCTTTCGCTTTTATCATAGCATTTTCTGCAAATGTTTTTCCGTTTTCTTCCACATCCACAGAAATACCGTCCTCTTTTAATGTTTTGACATCAACATCCAGATCCGAAAACATAGCCTGAACTTCTCTGGCCTTTCCTGCATTGGACGTTGCAAATAAAATCTCTATCATGGTGTTTCATTCTCTTCCGTAAATATATTTTCCAGATTTTCTGAAATAAATTTTTGCATCTCTTCCATCGGAAGATTGCTTTCTATGATGATAGCAGGCTGCATGGCTTTTGCAAGCTCCTCATCCGAGCTTTCTACCATTGTTATATCCTGCGTCAAAAAATACTGTGAAAAGCTCTCCGAAATATCTCTTGCCAAATCAAAACTGTCGTAATCCGGCAGGACAAATTCATTATTATAAGAAATAACTGCCCAAATACTGTCAGTCGCTTGATTCAAATCAGCATCTTCCTGTTTTGTTTCTGTGGTAATTTCTTTTGAAATAAGTAGGACAAAACAATCAGCATGCATTGTATTTGCTTTTTCCACATCTCCCTCCGTCAGCCCATCTTCTTTTTGAAAAACATAGGATATTGTGAAAATATGGTTTTTTAGAGGTATTTCTTCCCCGATTAACGTCTTTCCTTTCCATGAAATGATACTCAATATGATTATAATGAAAAGAAATGTAAAAGAAAAGCAAATCAGGATTTTCTCTTCTTTTTTTGTCATGTACGTTCTCTCCGCGGAGGCTTGGGACCCAAATACTGATAAAAATACGTCTTCAACATTCCATTATACAGTTTTCTGTTTTTATCCACTTTTTGCCCGATATCCTTTTGTGCGTCTTCATAGGATGTAATCAGATACATGGACCATGTTTCCAGCTCACGATATTTTTCACCCAGCATTTTGTACAATTCAGGCAAATCTTTTTTCTCCTCGAGACGTTCGCCATATGGCGGATTCGTGATAATAAAACCATATTTCTTAGGATGACTTAATTCACATAAGGGTCTGGTCTGAAAATGAATCAGTTTATCTACTCCCGCGAGTCTGGCATTTGCTCTGGCAATCCGCGTCATCTCAGGATCAATATCATAGCCCTGCAAATCGGTCTCGATATTCATGTCAATTTCTTCTCTTGCCTCATCGACACAATCATACCACATCTTTGTCGGAATCAGATGTTTCCATTCAAATGCATTGAAGCTCCGGTTCATTCCCGGTGCGATATTGGCCGCCATAAGAGCTGCTTCAATCAAAAAGGTGCCACTGCCACAAAAAGGATCAACTAAAATGCGATCTTTATGCCACGGCGTAAGCATAATCAATGCCGCCGCAAGGTTTTCGGCTATCGGAGCCTTTGCTGTCAGCTTACGGTAACCTCTTTTATGTAACGAATCCCCTGTCGTATCCAATGAGACTGTCACTTCATCCTTATAAATAAAAACGCGGATAGGAAAACTATCTCCATCTTCTTCAAACCAGCTTATTCCATATGTCTCCTGCAGACTTCTGACCATTGCTTTTTTCATAATGGACTGAATATCGGAAGGACTGAACAATTTGGATTTGACACTGGAGGCCTTTGTCACCCAGAACTTTCCGTTTTTCGGAATAAAGTCTGCCCAAGGGAGTGCCTTGGTCTTTTCAAACAACTCATCAAAAGTCTCCGCATGAAAGCTTCCGACTTTTATCAATACTCTTTCTGCTGTACGCAAAAAAATGTTTGCACGGCAAACAGCATCTTCATCACCAAGAAAAGTCACACGACCATCTTCTACCTTGGTAATGTCATAGCCCAAATCGATTATTTCTTTTTTTAAGACTGCTTCCAGGCCAAAATGGCATGGAACAATTAATTCCATTTTTCTCATATGTTTATATTAATGAGAAAGACTTCCCGTGTCAATTATGTTTCTCCCTTTATATAATTGTGTCCCAAACGAAAATTTGCATATTCTACTCACAAACTGTATGTAATATGTAACCGGTCCACCCCTTTGCAGACCGGCGAGCAAATCCACTGATTAGTAGTTGTTTTCAGCTTCATCTTTGCTGTTTTTAGCATTTGAAGCTTTGTTCTGCTCATTTTTGCTCTGACTTTCATTTTTAGTTGCATCTTTACTGTCAGAAGAATTAAAGTTCTGTTTTGACTGTTTTGATTCGCTAAAATCGTTTTTTGCCATGATAAAATCCTCCAATCAATTTGATTACAATAGTAGTATTTCTAATCGAAAGAATTTTATACCATTGACAAATGAAAAAATAAACAAAAAGAATAAAATAATGATAAAGAAATATAAAAAACATACAAAAAATTATGATGTATCACAAAATCTATTGAAAAAAAAAAGCTAATGACTTATAATTTTCACATAGACAGAGTAATCCCCAATTTTTCTGTCTAGAAACGATATATTTATTTATACTCCCCGTAAAATAGGCTATCACCCCTGATAGCCTATTTTTCTGTTTAC
>JAGBEV010000057.1 GCA_017936785.1 Lachnospiraceae bacterium
CGGCTCCGGCAACAACCTTTGCCCATCTGGATGCAACCACCGTACTTTCCCGTTCCATCGCAGAGCTTGGTATTTATCCGGCAGTTGATCCTTTGGAGTCAACCTCTCGTATTCTGGACCCTCGTATCGTAGGTGAAGAACACTATCAGGTAGCCCGCGGTGTACAGGAAATTTTACAGAAATACAAAGAATTACAGGATATTATCGCAATCCTCGGTATGGATGAACTTTCCGAAGATGATAAGCTGGTAGTAAACAGAGCCAGAAAGGTACAGAGATTCTTATCCCAGCCTTTCTTCGTAGCTACCCAGTTTACCGGCAAGGAAGGTAAATATGTACCTCTCAGCGAGACCATCCGCGGATTTAAAGAGATCCTGGAAGGCAAGCATGATGATGTTCCTGAAAGCTACTTCTTAAGCGTCGGCAGTATTGACGAAGTTGTTGCCCAGAAGAGTTAGGGGTGATTAAGTGGCAAGTGAAAGAGCATTTGAATTAAAAATCATTACACCTGATCGTGTCTTTTACGAAGGAAGCGCAGAAATGGTAGAGTTCAACACCACTGAAGGAGAAATCGGTGTGTACAAAAACCATATTCCCATGACTGTCATCATCAGCCCGGGAATCCTGACCATTACCGAGGAAGAGGAAACCAAAGAAGCCGCTCTTCATGCCGGCTTTGCTGAAATCCTCCCCGACAAGATCACGATCATGGCAGAGATCATTGAATGGCCTGCAGAAATCGACGAAGAAAGAGCCGAGCAGGCAAAAGAACGTGCCATGGACCGCTTACAGCACAAAACATCCGAAACTGATGTAGCCCGAGCCGAAACCGCTCTCCAGCGTGCCATCGCCCGTATCGAAGTACTAAAATAAACCAAAACCAAACGGCAGGAAGTTTTTTCAGCCGTCCCGGGGGATGCCGGCTTAAAGCCGCATCCCCCATTTTGAAATCAAAAAACGAAAACCAAAATAATTTCATAAAAATTACATATTTTCTGCATAGAATAAAACCGAAAAAAATAGAAACAAAAATAGAAACTAAATAGTAGATACACCCCAAAAGAACCATTCCCAAAATGGGAAAGCCCTAAAAACGGAGACAGCCAGAAAACAGGAGATTTGCATATTGCTTGGTTTTTCAAGCCGTATGTAAAGAAGTGCCAATTTTTCTTACAGAATGCCTCACAACCAGGGTAATCCTGCCATGGATGGCAGGATTAGGTTCCTTCGTGCATGGATGCACGTTGGAACCGACCCGTCCGCCTTCTAACACCTATTGCCGCATTCTGTTAGAAAAATGCACTTCGTACTCCGGCTTGAAAAACCAAGCAATATGCAAATCTCCGTCCGGCGTCACTTTCCCCATGCATCTACTATTCCCCATACATACAAAGGAGGACCTCCAATGAACGTCATAACCCTTTTAATGCCCAAGACTCAGGTTGCCTATCTGGAAGAAGACGATTCCATCCGTCAGGGGCTTGAAAAAATGCACGCTCACAAATACACAGCAATTCCCGTTTTGTCAAAAGACGGTCATTATAGGGGAACCGTCAGTGAAGGCGATTTCTTATGGCATATTTTAGACCGGAAAAACAACAGCCTGCGGGAGCAGGAAATGCTTTTCGTCAAAGAAGTATTGCGTGAAAATTTCAATCCGGCGGTTAAGATCGGTGTTTCCATGGAAGAACTATTGGAAAGAGCAATGCAGCAAAACTTTGTGCCTGTAGTGGATGACAGGGATTTCTTTATCGGGATCGTTACCAGACAGAGCATTATCAGGAATCTGACCACTATGAAGAAATAGATTTTACGAAGTGAAATGATTGTGAGGTCGGAATATGAAGGAATTGTATTCCATTGGAGAAGTGGCAAAAATAATGGGAATTTCTGTACAGACTTTAAGAAATTATTCTAATTCAGAATTGTTGAAACCCCAATATATTGATGAGAAAACAGGATATCGTTATTATTCTTTTAAGCAGTTTCATGTGATTGACAGAATCCGTTATCTGAGAAGTCTGGATATGCCCCTTTCGGAAATTGAAGAGGTCATGAAAAGCGGCAATGTAGATGGATTAAGTGAGCATTTGGAAATTCAGAAAAACAGAATTGCAGAAGAAATAGAGGAACTTAAGGAAAAATATAATGATATATGCTGGTATGAACAATATTTTGCATATATGAAAGAGGATTCTCTGGATGGACATACTTACAAAATCATATTGCCGGAGAGATATGCTATCTATGAAGAATATAGGGAAGATGATACAGTAGAAACTATTGAGACAAGGCTTGCTATTTTAAAGCACCGGTGCGAGGCATATGGATTCCGTTATTTCAGGCAATATGGATTTGTTGTGGATTGTCAGGACCTTTTGCAAAAAAAACTGACCAGGAAACGATATATTACTTATTTGAAGGAAAAACCAAAGCATAGTCTGGAATGTACCATGGTATTGCCGGCAGGCGAATATTTATGCTTTAGAGGAAGAATCTGTACCGATCATTGGAATCCCTTTGAGGCTGCGGATTTTCTGCGAGAAAAGGGAAATAATTTATTTGCAGTAGCAAACGAGTATGAGGATAATCTTGTAGAATACAGAAATTGTCCATATGAAGTCCAGATTTTAATAAAAGAAAATTAGTTTGTCTGCTATAAGGAAAAAAGGCTGTCCTACCTATTGGTAAAAGGTAAGACAGCCTTTTTTGAAGGGAATGATATATATAAGATAAGGTAACGGCAAAATAATCAGTCAAATGCCTTTAAGGCATGTGTAAAGTCAGCGATCAGATCCTCAGGATTTTCAATCCCCACAGATACACGCATCAAGCCGCCTGTAATATTCATTTTCTTTCTGTCTTCTTCCGGTACATGCATATGGGAAGAAAGAAGCGGATAAGAAAGAGTGGTACGGATGCCGCCTAAGGTGGGAGCATAGTTTGCAATATGCAGCCTGTCCATAAAAGCATTGATCTTATTTCTGTCATCGGGCATTTCAAAGCTCAGCATTCCCGTCATAAGAGAAGGAGAGGCAAAAAGCTTTTTACCCAGCTCATATTGGGGGTGTGTAGATACTGATGGATGATTTACTACACTGACATGAGGATTTTCATTCAATGCGGCAGCAAGCTTTGCAGCATTGTCACACTGTCTGCGGATGCGCAGATCGGCAGTGTGGATACCCCGGTAAACAAGCCAGGAAGCATAAGGGCATCCGGAAGTACCTGTCAGCATGCGGACGGTATGTATTTTTTCATATAAATCCATATCTTTAATGGTAATGGAGCCTGCAAGGGCATCGGAATGTCCATTGATAAATTTGGTTAAACTGTTGATTACGATATCTGCGCCCAGGGTAAGGGGTTTTATACAGATCGGGGTAGTGAAGGTGTTGTCTACCATCAGCAGAGCATCCTGCTCATGTGCGATCCTGGCAAGGGCTTCAATATCACAAAGGCGGTCAGTGGGATTGCTTGCCACTTCCGTATATAACATTTTGGTGTTAGGGCGCATAGCCTCTCTGACTGCCTCTAAGTTATCAAAAGGAACAAATGTAGTTTCTACGCCATAATTTTTTAAAAGAGAAGTAATGGCATCAAAGGTTTCTCCATAGATATTTTCATTACAGAGCATGTGATCGCCCGGTGCCAACAGAGCAAAATGAGTGGTTGTAATAGCACCCATGCCCGAAGAAAAGATCAGGGTATCCGTTCCCTGCTCAAGATAAGTCAGTACATCTGCAAGTGCCTTGCGGTTAGGGTTTCTGGTACGGATATAAGTATAACCTTTTTCATCATATGTCTGTTCCACTTCTTTCAGATTTTTGCCGATGTTGAATGCACTGGTCATAAATAAGGGAAATGCTTCAGGGGAAATATCCAGTCCGTTGACATTTCTGCCCTCGTATAAAAGACGGGTTCCTTCGCTGAAAGAAATATCATCAAATTCAAAATGTTCCATAAATTAGCCTCCTCATTGTTTTTATTTATCCTTGACGGATATCTAATCATTTTATAAACTCTATAATAGTATTAGAGTCAAGAGGAAAAATGAAAAAAATAAAAAGCCTTTGTTGAAAAAGCAAAAGGGGCGTATCAGAAAAAGGAACTATCTGTATAAATCATACATAATATAATAAAAAACGGAGTCACTTCAGTTATGGACAATCGAAAAATTCTTCCTTTCTACATGACATATCCGCTTCCTTTATATTATGAAGACGAGCATGAGCTGATTAAAGATATGGAATATCTTCAAGGTCAGCATCCATTAGAGATCAGAACCCTGCAGGGAGAAATCGTACAGTTTATGAATATGATGGACTACAGCGGCAGTATGATCTATGATGAATATCCCGATAGATTTCTTTTGCAGAAATACGGAAAGGATATTGCGGAAAAAGTCCGCAGAAAACATAAAGATGATGTGGAAAATCCTGTCCACAAAATGCTTGACTGGGATGGATTTGAAGAGATCATCATGCTGCTGCTTCATGAAGAAATCCTGAAAAGACGCCATCGAAGAAACAGAGGGTATCTTAGGTTTTAGTATAATTTTTGGGGGATTTTGTGGGATAGTGTGGAAACGCCACCGGTTTGTGAAAGAAATATGCACCGGCGGCGTTTTTTTGACGCCTTTTAATAGAACTTGTTGAAAGAGGAGTTTGGAGAAATTTTAGTTGAGGTTTTGAAGGAAAGGAATTAGAATAGAGTCATACTTATGTACAAATGGAAAAAATAAGGGTATCATAAAGGAACTGCAGAATGGATAAGTTAGAAGCACTTCTTTTACAAATATTAAATGAAAATCTGAAACAGATCGTTATCAGCGGACCAAAGAAAAGCAATGCTGCTGATCCGGAGCATTTTGTCAGGAAAATTCAGATCCGCCCCATATTATTAAAGGGACAGCTTTTATTTCAGGCAGCCAGCTATACGGAAAAACAGGTATTTCATGAAAATCTTTCAAGGCAACAGGCAATGGAGTTTATCGCAAAGGCAATGGAAGATTACAAACAGCTGCAAGCCTATGGGAATGGCATAAAAGCCAGTGTGATGTCCGGAAAAAAGGGAAATCTTTCTGTTAAAAGTGAAATAAAGCTTCAAGAAAAAAGGGAAGGGGAAAACGGGGAAGTAAGGGCAGCTCTTTCTCATAACCGGGAAAAGGAATATATTCTACCCAAAGATGAGCCGGTTCCATTTCTCGTAGATCTGGGGGTTCAGACAAAGGAAGGCAGAATTATAGCCGGCAAATATGATAAATTCCGCCAGATCAACCGCTTTTTGGAATTTATCAGGGATATTCTTCCCAGCCTGCCCAGAGACAGGCAGATTTCCATTCTGGATTTTGGCTGTGGTAAAAGCTATCTGACCTTTGCCATGTATTATTACCTGAAGATCATGAACGGACTGGATGTTGATATTATAGGTCTGGATTTAAAGGAAGATGTTATTCAAAAATGCAATGCCTTAAAGGAGGCATATGGCTATGAGAATCTGCGCTTTCTGGTAGGGGATATCAGTCGATATGAAGGGAAATCCCAGGTAGATATGGTCGTTACCCTTCATGCCTGTGATACTGCAACAGATTATGCTCTGGCAAAAGCAGTAAAATGGGATGCAAAGGTAATCTTATCCGTGCCCTGCTGTCAGCATGAGTTAAACGGACAGATTTCCCAGGAATTGTTAAAGCCGGTTTTGAAATACGGGCTTTTGAAGGAACGGATATCCGCACTTCTTACAGACGGTATCAGAGCGTCTTTGCTGGAAGAGGCGGGATATGATGTACAGGTGATGGAATTTATTGATATGGAGCATACGCCCAAAAACATTTTGCTGCGCTGTGTTAAAAATACTCATATACGGTCTAAGAAAAATGATAATCTGGGAGCAATGCTGGAATTCCTTCAAGGGAAGCCTACATTGCAAAAATTGTTGGAAAATATGTAGATAAGGTGAAAGTCGTTTTGTAAAAATGAATAAGAGGAAATTATGAAAAAGGGATTGATAAAAGGAATTGTCTGTTTTGTGACATTTTTTGTATCTATTTTTGTGATCAGTGCGATCATGAACAGAGGAAATACGGATATGACCATGGAAATGAGCGCCGCATCCTATCCGTTAGTCTATATCAATTATGAAGGAGAGCACATTAATTGTCTTCATGGCTACAGCAATGAAATGGATGTGCCTTTTATGCGTGACACGGTTACACCTTTGGGAGAAGACCGGCAGATTTCATTATATATTGATAAATTTAACAGCGATGTCACTTCCATTACTTTCGAAGTGCGGTCTGCAGATGGGGAAAGACTGATTGAAAATTCTGAGATATTTAATTATAAAGAAAAGGATGCAGGAATTTCCGCTGATGTGACCATCAAGGATCTGATCGAAAAGGACACAGAGTATGAGTTTATCGTGATCATAGGGACTTCTGCAGGAAAGACCATCCGGTACTATACCAGAATCATTCAAAGGAGTGAAAATCATGCCGGTGAGGAAATCCGTTTTGCAAAGGATTTTCATAATAAAACCTTTGATAAGACAGCGGCAAAGGAACTGGCAAAGTATCTGGAGACGGATGAAACAGGAGATAATACTTCTTTCAGCAATGTGAATATTCACAGCAGTTTTTCGCAGCTGACATGGGGAAATCTGAATGTGGAAAGGATTTCCGAACCACAGATTTATGTTACGGAATTCTTTTCTCAGACCATGCGGGTAAAACTGACTTATTTTGTGAAGGTGACTACGGAAGAGGGCGAAAGAAAGTGCCGGGTGGAGGAATTTTACAGGCTTCGTTACGGAACCCAGAGAATTTATCTGCTGGATTACGAGAGAACCATGAATGAAGTTTTTGAAATGGATATTGAAGCCTTTAACAAAAATAAGCTGGATATGGGTATCAGAGATGCGGATGTGGAATTTATGGAAAGTGAGGATGGAGGAATCTTTGCTTTTGTATCGGAAAACAGGTTATTCTGTTACAATTCCTCAAGCAACAGGTTTGCCCAGTTGTTTGGTTTTTATGGGAAGGATCAGGAAGACGAAAGGACTTATTACGATCAGAATGCCATCCGGATATTAAATGTGGATGAGACGGGAAATGTCCAGTTTATGGTCTATGGTTATATGAACAGGGGAACTCATGAGGGGAATATGGGAATTGCGGTCTATTTTTATAACAGCGCCCTGAACACCATTGAAGAGGAAGTTTTTATTCCATATTCCAAGTCCTATGCAGTTCTTGCCAGCGACCTGGAACAATTGATCTATCTAAACAGCAGCAACGAATTGTTTTTGTATTTAAACGGCAGTATCTTTCGTATCAGACTGGAGGAAAATACCTATGAAACCGTGGTAGAGAACCTGTCCCAGGACAGCTTAAAGGTATCCCGGTCCAATCGGATGGTAGTATGGTCCGAAGGGGGAGATGCAGAGGGCAGCACAAGCCTTTCGTTGATGAATTTAAGCAGCGGAAGCATTTCCAAGGTAGAAGCAGGCAATGGCAATTATATCAGACCCTTGGGATTTATGGATGAAGATCTGATTTATGGATTGGTACGGTCTTCGGATACCTATACGGATAATGCGGGAAGTATCCTGATGCCCATGTTTTGTGTAAGGATTTGCAGCGGATCAGATAATTCCATAACCATGAATTATGAAAAGTCCGGCATCTATGTATTGGATATCACCATAGCCCATAACCAGATCAATCTGGAACGGGTAAGTAAAAATACAGCAGATGGGACATACAGCCCTGCATCGGCAGATCAGATCATGAGTACGGAAACGGAACTGCAGGGAGAAAACCAGATTGAGGTTGTAGCTACGGAAGTGTTGGAAAAGATCGTGCAGATTGCGGCAAAGGGAACCATTGCCACTAAGTCATTGAAATTCCTGACGCCTAAAGAGGTCATGTATGAAGGCGGTCATGAGGTAATTTTAAATTATCCGGAGCAGTCGGAAAATAAATATTATGTTTGTGGAGCAGATGGAATTGACGGCGTATATTCCAATGCCGCAGAGGCGGTAAGCACTGCAGAAAGTACAGCAGGTACAGTTATCAATGAATCAGGAGATTATGTCTGGGTAAAAGGAAACCGGGCAATCCGCAATCAGATCATGAAGATTGAAGGAACGGCTGCCGATGAAGAAAATTCATCTTTGGCAGTATGCCTGAATACCATGCTGGCAGCAGAAGGCATTACCAGAAACAGTCAGTATTTGCTGGATCAGGGGAAATCAGCGCTGTCCATTTTGGATGAACAGATGGAGGAAGCGCAGATACTGGATCTGAGCGGATGCAGCCTGGATGCGGTTCTTTATTATGTGGACAGGGATATCCCGGTTATGGCGATTTTACAGGATAGAAGTGCTGTTTTAATCGTGGGATTTAATGAATTGAATACGGTGATCATGGACCCGGCAACAGGAACTGTTTATAAAAAGGGAATGAATGATTCTACGGAATGGTTCAACCAGAATGGGAATCAGTTTATTACGTATATTAATTAAAAACGGACGGCTGCGGGGATTATCAGATTTTATTTTATATAGTATCACGGGAACGCGCTTTCGCTCGGATAAAAACGCAGCGGATGCGTAAGATTGCAAAGGACGCAATCTAAGCACCGGCGTTTTTATACGGTTCCCTTTGATACTATATAAAATAAAATCTGATAATCCCCGCAGCCTGTTTTTTGATTAAATAGACCTTATTAAATTGAAGGGGTGAGTTTGTGTTGTACCCCGGGGTTATTTTATTGGCGGAAGAGGTGGGTGCGGTATTTTTGGAGGAGGAATAGCAGGAGCATTCCAAGGATGCCGCAGGATATTAGTTCACCGATGCCGATGGTCAGCATGAAAAAGGGGATGCCGCCGGGGAGACCGTAGGCGTATTGCAGGACAAAGGGGATGATCAGGACGTTTGCCAGAATCGGTGGGATTGGAGCACACCATTTCCATTTTCGCAGGGCATAGGTTCCAAGGGCACCTAATAAGGTTGCAAGGCTGCCAAAGATCACATCCCAGATAGGGGCACCTGTAATGAAATTACTTAACAGGCATCCGATAAATAAGCCGGGAACGGCAGCAGGTGTAAAAAAGGGTAAGATGGTAAGTGCCTCGGAAATACGGACCTGAATGGCGCCGCTTGCCAGATCAAAAGCATTGATGGCAACAGTGAGCACCACATAGATAGCAGCGATAACCGCTGCCTGGGTGATAAAGTAAGCTTTTTTGTTTTTCATTTTGTTTTCTCCTTTAGTTTTGTTTTTGCGCAAGTAATGAGGAGAACTTTTTTCATGTTTACATGAACGAAAGTTCAACAAATACTGCGACAGTCTGGAAATCATGGGTTTCAGACTGAGGTCAGGAAGGTCTCGAACTGACCGGTTTTGTTGTAAGTTTTTAGAATAGAGATTTACAACGTGGCTAGTGTAGCATAAAGAGAAGGAAAATGCAACTAAAGGATGAAATATTCTGTCGATAACTGCCGTTTCAAACAGATTAAATCTTTATAAAACCGCCTTTAAACACATTGACTTTTGTAAAACCATATTTTACCATGAACATAACATTTAGTTTTATAAATTATGGAGGGAATTAAGATGGATTTTTTAAGTAAAGTATCTGCTAAGGCAGGAGAAACGTTTCAGACCATTAAAGATAGCGAAGTGACCAAAAAAGCAAAGAACTATGCGGGAATTCCCGGACTTCAGGTCCAGGTGGGAAAATGTGAGAGTCAGATAAAAAAAGCCTATGAAGAAATCGGTGAAGCATATTTCCATGCCCATGAGCATGAAGAACAAAATGAATATGCAGAACAGTTTCAGTTGATCAAAGAAAATCAGAAAAAAATCGGACAGTTAAAAGCTGAAATAGAAGAAAAGAAAAAAGGCGGTGAAACCACAGCCGACGCAGCTCCCGGTTCAGTTTCCATTGAAAAAGTCTGTCCTATCTGCGGCAGGACTGTCCCTGACGATTCCGCCTTCTGCAACGTCTGCGGTCATCAATTTTAGTCATGATCATAGGAATATTTTCAAGATAATCAAAAAGAAGCTGAGTATTCATTATTAAATACCAGCTTCTTTTTCTATTTTGAAAATATAAGGAAAATCCAGCTGCCCCTTATATCCTAAACCTCTCCGTTCTTATACCTTGCCAGCAGACTCTGGATTCTGTCGCTTGGATTCAGCAGATCGCTGATAGAAGCGTCATGATTGAGCGTATCGATAATGTAAGCAATATATTTACTCATATCACAGTTGATATAATAAGGTCTTTCCAACAATTCAGGAGTCTGATAGATCAGGTTTGTGGTCAGGATGTCATCAATGATACCATCTTCGTAAGCCTGGTCAAATTTAGCAAGTCCATTTGTAAACAAGCCAAAAGTTGCACAAATAAAGATACGGTTTGCTTTTCTTTTCTTCAATGCAGCAGCAACTTCCAATACACTTTCTCCAGAAGAAATCATATCGTCCACTACGATAATGTCCTTGCCTTCCACACTGGAGCCCAAAAATTCATGAGCTACAATAGGATTACGTCCGTCTATGATCTGGGTATAATCCCTTCTCTTATAGAACATACCCATATCCAGTCCCAATACATTGGCAATATAAATAGCACGGCTCATGCCGCCTTCATCAGGGCTGACTACCATCATATGGTCGGAATCAATGGTCAAGTCCTTAACATGGGAAAGAAGACCCTTAATAAACTGATAAGCCGGCTGCACGGTTTCAAAACCGTTTAAAGGAATGGCATTTTGTACTCTGGCATCATGGGCATCAAAAGTAATAATGTTATCAACGCCCATGCTGACCAGTTCCTGAAGTGCAATAGCACAATCCAAAGACTCACGGGAACTTCTTTTATGTTGTCTGCTTTCATATAAGAAAGGCATGATAACAGTAATGCGTCGGGCCTTTCCGCCTACAGCAGCAATAATACGTTTTAAATCCTGAAAATGATCATCAGGTGACATGTGATTGGGATGTCCACATAAAGAATAGGTTAAAGAATAATTTGCTACATCTACGAGGAGATAGAGATCTGTACCTCTCACAGATTCTAAAATCACACCTTTGGCTTCACCGGAACCAAAACGTGGAACCTTTGTTTTGATCAGGTAGGAATCCCTTTGATAGCCCTTAAATGCAAGGCTGTTACTATGGGCATTTTCACGTTCTGTTCGCCAGTCAACCAGATAATTGTTGACTTTTTCTCCTAAAGCCTTACAGCCTTCCAGAGAGATAATTCCCAAAGAGCCTACGGGAATGGTTTCTAAGTTTCTCATTTCTTCACGCTTGGACATGATGAAAGATCCTCACTTTCTCTTATCTTGAAAATTTCTTTAGCATTCGTATATCTCGTCCCTCAAATTTACAAAAAGTGAAATGACTGCTGACACGGGAAAAAATTCTTTCCGAGTAACGTCTGTTCAGTTCATCCAAAGTCAGGTTCGTAGAAATCAAGGTAGCCTTTTTTAATAAATCCCTGTTATTCAGACAGGTAAATAAATCTGCTCTTACTCTTTCGCTGATAGCCTCTGTTCCTAGATCATCAATGATCAGCAGATCACACTGGTTAATTTCCTCCATAAATGAGAAATATGCTTCCCTGTCATCATTAAAGCGGAGATCCACCAGATTTTTAAATAATTTATCAGCGCTGCAATAGGTTACAGAATAGCCTTTTTCCATCAGTTCCTTAGCAATACAACAGGATAAAAAAGTTTTACCAGTACCAACATTACCATAAAATACAAGATTTTGGTAGTCCGAGTTGAAATTTCCTGTAAAATTTTTGCTGATGTTTAAAGCGTTGGAATAAGAAGCAGCTTCTGCTTCATTGAAATATTCAAAAGAAAGGGTGTCAAAATTCTGCACCGTAATTAAGTCAAAAATACCGGACTGCTCAAATAAAAGTCTTGTCTGTGCTTCCACAAAGCAGGAACATTTTGTACGGCTTTCCGGAAGAAAGCCTGTATCGTGACATTTCTCACAGGAATATATGGGAGCAAGATAATCCTTGGGATATCCTCCATCTGTTAAGAGCCGGTCTCTTTTATCTATCAGCAGATCTTCCTGGGATCGGATGATGGTCAATGCCTCACTATCCTGGTCCAGACTGGCCTGCATGTGTCTCATGCGGAGTGTGCGAAGTTCATCCTCTACATCAAAATATGCAGGGATTTTTTGGTGGACTTCATCAGCACGTTCCATTTGGAGTCTGTGGTTATTCAAACGGATGCTGTCATATTTCTCCATGATGGAGTCGAATTGCTTGTTGCTTAAACCCATAATGCTACCTCTTTTGAGTGTAAACTAATTGCTTAATAACATTTTCTCTAAAGCGTCATAGTCATAAGAACGCTGGCTGAAATCATTAAATCCTCCGTCCTTCCTGGCAGAAGGGCTGGGAGATTTTTGATAAGAAGCATCCAATGCATCAATATCCTTAAGATTTTTGACGTTTGCCTCATGCCATTTGGTTAATATGGCATTGGTATATTGAAAACGGTTGTGGTCTGTAGCCAATACGGCACGTTCACAAGCCTTGAGAATAACCTCCGAAGAAAAACCCAACTGCCCGGTCCATTTCTTTATGTAAGCGACCTCCGGTTCTGTAGGTTCGGAGCTTTTGCCCAGGGCACGCATGATGCTGTATACCTGTTTGTCATATTTTGTGGTCCGCAGTTTTGCCTGACGAACTGTAACAATATGCGCCTGTGCCCAATCCATGGCAACCTTTTCCATATAAGAAAACTGTTTCTTGCCCCTGCCTACGCAGTACTGAATCAGGTAATCGATCAGATCAATGGAAAATCCAAGGGTGTCATAAATAAAAAGCAGTGTCTCCAGATCGCTTCGGGAGAGCATTTTGCCCGTATACTGTTCTGCAATAAAGATAATCTGGGAAGTCTCATTATTATTCTGAAAGGCAGCCAGATCATCAGCAGAGAAAGGCATTCTTGCCGGAACCGCATTCTTGGAAGCGGCAGCCTTGGCGGGTTTTGCAGTTTCTGAAACGGCAGCAGAAACCGGTGCAGGACTGCTTACTGCTGCTAATTTGGGCGTTAAGGGCACAATTTCAGCCTTAGGATTCATTGATGGAAAGGGGAGCACATGAACCGCCTTTAAATTCTGCTCGCTGTCATAATCCAAGGAGAGCAGTTTTAATTTTTCCCAGTAACGAAGTGCGCGCAGCACGTCCTTTTCCGTATAATTAAAGCGGTCTGCAATATCGGAAATGCCAAAGGGCAGATTGGCGCCTGTCATACGGATTAAATACAGATAAATCTTAATTTGGGCATCATTGGCGGATACCATATATTCATCAATAAACTGATTGGATATAATGGTAGCGTTCAATCCATGTTCCTCATAAACTGTTAAATGTGTCATCTTATCACCTGGTCTGTTCAATTCTTTAAAGCAAGTGAAAGTATAGCATAATCAAGTCAAAAATGAAATAGGAAATTTTTCGTGAAGCCGCATAAATACTGGATTTGGAGACTTTTGTTCAAATTGTGGATAATGTGGATAGCAGGTCCACATAATATAAAATTTTTGTCGATATTGTGGAAGAATCAAGGACTTTGTACTAAAAAATATAATGAGTTATGTAAATTAAAATATCCACAACAAAAAGTGTGTAATTTTTCACGCTGCGTTGTGGATATTGTGGATAATTATTTTTTTAAAAGATTTTCGCCGATATTTACAACATCTCCGGCACCCATAGTTATCAACAAATCACCTGGGGAATAATTTTTTTTCAAAAAGTTTTCAATTTCTTCAAAGGAAGGAAAATAATCACATTCGGTTCCAAGGTTCTGAATCTCCTTTTGTAAGGTTTCGGAACTGATTCCCAGTGTATCGGTTTCCCTGGCTGCATAAATATCTGCCAGTACCACATGATCCGCCGCAGAAAGGGCGTGGGCAAATTCAGGCAGGAAAGCCTTTGTCCTTGTATAAGTATGGGGCTGGAAAACACACCACAGTTTCTGATGAGGATAATTCCGGGCGGCAGAAAGGGTTGCGGATATTTCTGTAGGATGATGAGCATAGTCATCAATAATGGTTACACCGTCCGTTTTTCCCTTTAACTGGAAGCGCCTGTCAGTACCGTGGAAGTTTTCCAAAGCTTTACGCACATTTTCCATGGAAATGCCCAAAATATGTGAAAGCACTGCTGCTGCCATGGAATTGTATACATTATGCTCGCCGGGAACGCCTAAAGTGATTTTTTCACGGGTTCCTTTATGGCATAGATAATAAGTAGGTCTTGCCAGAGAATCATAGGTTATTCCTTCGGGATAATAATCGCAGGATGATGTCTTTCCATAGGTAACGATGCGGCATTTCAGACCATCGGTAATTTCTGAGAGGTTTGGAATGTCTCCGTTAATGATCAATGTTCCATCTTCTGGAAGCAAAGATGCAAATTTTTGGAAAGAATGACGTATGTCCTGAATATCTTTAAAAAAGTCCAAGTGGTCTGCTTCAATATTTAAAATGAGGCTGATCTTAGGGTAAAAGCTCAAAAAGCTGTTTGTGTATTCACAAGCTTCAGTAACAAACAGGTTTGAACTGCCTACCCGGATATTGCCGTGGATGGACGGAAGAATACCGCCGATGGAAAGGGTAGGGTCGGAATCTGCTTCCAGAAGGATTTCGCTGATCATGGAAGTTGTTGTTGTTTTTCCATGGGTACCGCTGACTGCTATGGGAGTTTCATAATTGCGCATGATCTGTCCCAGAAGTTCAGCCCTAGTCATACAGGGAATATGGTGTTCTTTGGCAGCACACAGCTCCGGATTGTCAGCATGGATCGCAGCGGTATATACAACCACATCAATATGATCGGTAATGTTATGTGCGGATTGTCCATAGATGACGGATGCTCCCATTTCTTCCAGGTGGGTGGTCAGGGCGCTGCTTTTTGCATCAGAGCCGGAAACCGTAAATCCCCGGTCCAGTAAAACTTCTGCCAGCCCGCTCATGCTGATGCCGCCGATACCGATAAAATGGACATGGATTGGTTGATTAAAATTGATATGATACATGGATACACTTCCTATTCATTATTCCTATTTCTTATTCTTTTTTCATTATAACCATCTGGGGCAGAAAAACCAACTGTTATTTTGGCAGGGGTAAAAAAATTGTAAAAGGGGGAAAATTAGACAATTTTAACAAAAAATGGTACTAATATACCAGAATAAAAAAATGCCGTATGTGCAATTTAACGGAAAAAATGCACAAAAGAAAAAAGAATTTGTGTATTTTTTACATAAACTTTCAAAAAATGGGAGAATTTATTTGTAAAAAATATTCACTTTGCATAGATAGTATGCTATAATCAATTTGTTATTTATTAAAAAACATTCTTTTCGTAATATTGGGTGATTAGATATTTGGAGAGATAGCAAGAGGTGAGGACATGATTAAGAAAGAAATGATTGCCATGCTGTTAGCCGGCGGACAGGGCAGCAGACTTGGTGTATTGACAGCAAAGGTGGCAAAACCTGCCGTATCCTTTGGCGGGAAATACCGCATCATTGATTTCCCGCTCAGTAACTGTATCAATTCCGGGGTTGACACGGTGGGCGTGCTGACACAGTATCAGCCGCTTCGATTGAATACACATATCGGGATCGGTATTCCGTGGGATCTGGACAGAAATATCGGAGGGGTAACGGTTCTTCCGCCTTATGAGAAGAGTTCCAATACGGAATGGTATACCGGTACTGCTAATGCAATTTATCAGAATATTGATTATATGGATAGTTTTAATCCGGATTATGTTCTGATTTTATCCGGCGACCATATTTACAAGATGGATTATGAAGTAATGCTGGATTACCACAAGTCAAAAGGTGCAGAAGTTACTCTGGCAGCTATGCCGGTTCCCATGGAGGAAGCAAAGCGATTCGGTATTCTGATCACAGATGAAGACCGCAGGATCAATGAGTTTGAAGAAAAGCCGGAGCATCCCAGAAGCAACCTTGCCAGTATGGGTATTTACATATTTAATTGGAAAACCTTAAAAGAGGCTTTGATCGCAAATGCACAACAGCCGTCTCTGGATTTCGGTAAACATGTAATTCCGTATTGTCATGCAAAGGGTTCACCCTGCTACGCTTATGAATATAATGCATACTGGAAGGATGTAGGAACTCTTCATTCTTACTGGGAAGCAAACATGGAACTGATCGATATCGTTCCTGAATTTAATCTATATGAGGAATACTGGAAGATCTATACAAAATGTGATAAGCTTCCGCCTCAGTATATTTCTGAAAACGGTGAAATTGAGAAATGTATCATTGGAGAAGGCACACAGATTTACGGAAAGGTTTACAATTCCGTTATCGGCTGCGGTGTTACCATAGGAGAAGGAACTGTAGTAAGGGATTCCATTATCATGAATGATGCAGTGATAGGTTTCGGCGGACATATTGAGAAAGCCATTATCGCAGAAAATGTTACCATCGGAGATAATGTAAACATCGGTGTCGGAGAAGAAGTGGACAATGATACCGCACCTCATATTTATAATCACGGACTGGTATGTGTAGGAGAGAAATCCGTTGTACCAAGCGGTGTAACCATTGGAAAGAATGTTGTGATTTCCGGTGTGACCGGTCCGGAGGATTATGAAGGCATGCAGTTGGCAAGCGGAAAATCTTTGATTAAGGCAGGTGACGAGGTATGAGAGCAATAGGAATTATTTTAGCCGGCGGTAACAACCACAGAATGGGAGATTTATCCAAAAAAAGAGCTATTTCGGCTATGCCCATTGCAGGAAGTTACCGGGGTATCGATTTTGCATTGAGTAATATGACCAATTCCCATATTCAGAAAGTAGGCGTATTTACCCAATATAATGCCAGAAGTTTAAATGAACATCTGAGTTCTTCCAAATGGTGGGATTTTGGTAGAAAACAGGGAGGTCTGTTCGTGTTCACGCCAACAGTTACCAGTGATAATAACTCCTGGTACAGGGGAACTGCAGATGCGATCTATCAAAACCTTTCTTTTTTGAAAGCCAGCCATGAACCTTATGTTGTTATTGCATCCGGTGATTGTGTTTATAAGATGGACTACAACAAAGTGCTGGAATATCATATTGCAAAGAAAGCAGATATTACAGTGGTATGTAAAGAGATGGATGCCGGAGAAAATGTAGATCGTTATGGTACTGTTAAGATGAATGAAGATTTCCGTATTGAAGAATTTGAGGAAAAGCCCATTGTAGCAAAATCCAATACGATTTCCTGTGGTATTTATGTCATTCGTAGAAGACAGTTGATCGAACTGATTGAAAAATGTGCGGAAGAAAATCTTTATGATTTTGTTAAGGATATTTTGATCCGTTATAAGAGCCTGAAAAGAATTTACGGCTATAAGATGACGGACTACTGGAAGAATATTGCGACGATTGAAGATTACTTCAATACAAATATGGATTTCCTGAAACCGGAGATCCGCAGGCACTTCTTTAGGGAATATCCGGATATCTACTCCAAAGTAGATGATCTTCCGCCTGCAAAATACAATGTAGGGGCAAAATTGAAAAACTGCCTGATCTCCAGCGGAAGTATCATTAACGGAACAGTGGAAAATTCAGTTATCTTTAAGAAGGTATTTGTAGGCAATAATTGTACCATTAAAAATTCCGTTATTTTGAATGATGTATACATTGGAGACAATACCTACATTGAAAATTGTATTGTGGAAAGCCATGATACGATTCGTGCCAATTCGTATCTGAAAGGGGAAGATGGCATAAAGGTTGTAGTAGAACAAAATGACAGATTTGTAATCTAATCTGCAGAAAACTAAGGGGGACACCAGATGAATATTACTGACGTACATGTGCGGAAGATCAGCCATGAGGGAAAGATGAAAGCAGTTGTATCCATTACTCTGGATGACGTATTTGTAGTACATGACATCAAGGTGATTGACGGTGAAAAAGGATTATTCATTGCAATGCCAAGTAAAAAAACAGCTGATGGAGAATATCGGGATATCGCACATCCCATCAATTCAGCAACAAGACAGATTATCCAGACAACTATTCTCAGAGCTTATGAGGACGCATTGTCCACAGAAGAGCCTGAAGTATAAGGGACTGATATTTCGAGAAGGTTAAACGAGGGTAAAAAAGAGGCTGGTGCCATTGGCATCAGCTTCTTTTTACGGGAAATGTCGGTATTTGTCGATTGATGCTGGTGGACATAAATCATTTTTTATACTAATATTATTGTATAAGAAACACGAAAAATGTCAAAGTATGAAGACGTTTTTCAATTTCAGATGCCACATTACTTGCATGTCATGTAACGGCAATGCCATATCTTCCATAGGCACTTTCGGACAATGATTCCGGAGTGTCCGCGTATCGGAATACGGCAGCTTATGTACCCCTTCGGATATTTGTCTGAAATAAGCCGCCGATTGCAGAAATAGAATTCTGCCTTGCCCGAAGTACCTTGGGTATTTGACGTTACAGGGATGCAATGTGGAAAATAGATAACTGTAACACATTAAAATCAAGGATGGATTCCTGTATGGCAGGAACCCATCTTTGATTTTTTACAGACCGGTCACATATTTATTTACATTAGGTCAGGAAATTCCATAAAATCAAAAAATGAAGTTTATAAATGGGGAGGTTTTTGGTATGATATTAAGGCAGGAAAGTGTAATGAGTAATATACTTTCACATTAGTTTTTGAATGATATACTATATGGAAGGGAAGGAAAAGAAATGAAAATCGGAATTATCGGTTACGGAAATTTAGGAAGAGGAATTGAATGTGCCATTAAGCAGAATGCGGATATGGAGCTGGCAGCAGTATTTACCAGAAGAAATCCTTCGGACGTAAAGATATTGACAGAAGGAGTTCCGGTGTATCCTGTAGATGAGATCGAAAAGATGGAGGGTAAACTGGATGTAGTGGTTCTTTGCGGCGGAAGCGCAACTGACCTGCCAAGACA
This sequence comes from Lachnospiraceae bacterium, assembly GCA_017936785.1. Classification (GTDB taxonomy): domain Bacteria; phylum Bacillota; class Clostridia; order Lachnospirales; family Lachnospiraceae; genus UBA2882. Next base: position 19,032 of record JAGBEV010000057.1, read on the forward strand.
GACACCGGTATATGCAAAATATTTTAATGTTATTGACAGCTTTGATACCCATGCAAGAATACCGGAGCATTTTGAACAGGTGGATGCTGCAGCAAAGGAAGGCGGTCATGTGGCATTGATCTCCTGCGGCTGGGACCCGGGTATGTTTTCTTTGAACAGATTATATGCAAATGCTATTTTGCCGGAAGGCAATGATTATACTTTCTGGGGAAAAGGTGTCAGCCAGGGACATTCAGACGCCATCCGCCGTGTAGAGGGAGTAAAGGACGGCAAACAATATACAATCCCTGTAGAGGAGGCTTTAAAGGAAGTCAGAAGCGGAAGCAATCCCCAGCTTTCTACAAGACAGAAACATATCAGAGAATGTTTTGTAGTTCCCGAGGAAGGAGCAGATCTGGCAAAGATCGAAGAGACCATCAAGAATATGCCCAATTACTTTGCGGATTATGATACCACTGTACATTTTATCAGTGAAGATGAATTAAAGAGAGATCACAGCGGAATACCCCATGGAGGATTTGTATTCAGAACAGGAGTTACAGGCTGGGACAAGGAAAACAAGCATGTTATTGAATACAGCTTAAAGCTGGACTCCAATCCGGAATTTACTGCTTCCGTGCTTCTTGCTTTTGCAAGAGCTGTCAACCGCCTCCATCAGGAAGGACAGACAGGCTGCAAGACCGTATTTGATATTGCGCCTGCATATCTCAGCCCTAAATCGGGAGAAGAATTGAGAAAGCATTTATTATAATCTGCTGACAGGCAAAAATGAGAGTCAGAAAAAGCAGATCGGGGACAGGTAAGAACAATGTTTATAATTGCAGGACTTGGAAATCCTTCCAGGGAATATGATAAAACAAGACATAATGCAGGCTTTGATACAGTTGACTATCTGGCAGAAAAGCATGGGATCAGCATCAGTGAAAAGAAACATAAGGCGCTGGTTGGAAAAGGCATCATCGCCGGTGAGAAAGTAATTCTCATAAAGCCTCAGACCTTTATGAATTTAAGCGGGGAGAGTATCCGTGCTGTATTGGATTTTTATAAGGCGGATGAGAGAGAAGAACTGATCGTGGTTTATGATGATATTTCCTTGCCGCCGGGGCAGCTTCGAATCCGCAAAAAGGGCAGTGCAGGCGGACATAATGGCATTAAAAATATAATTGCCCATCTGGGGCATGACACCTTTATGCGGGTAAAGGTCGGTGTAGGTGAAAAGCCTCAGGGATATGATCTGGCAGATTATGTACTGGGCAGGTTTTCCAAAGAGGACCGGGCGGTCATGGAGGAGGCTTTTAAGGAGGCTGCAGATGCCATTGAGGTCATGATAACAGAAGGACCGGATGCAGCGATGAATTTATATAATAAAAAGAAATGACTGCCTGAACGGAAAGAAATAGAAAGAGGAATAAACAGTGAAAGTATTACAGGATTGTCTAAAGGGGCTTTCGGATTTTGAGGAAATGCAAAAGAGTATACAGAGCGGAAAAAGCATAGCTGTTTCCGGCTGTGTGGATTCTCAAAAAGTTCATATGATGTGGGGGCTTTCCGAAGACTTTCCTTATCGGGTCGTTGCCACTTATTCCGATAAAAGGGCAAGGGAGCTTTATGAGGACTTTTCCTTTTATACTAAGGATGTGCTGTATTTTCCGGCAAAGGATTTTATCTTTTTCCAGGCAGATATTCACAGCAACAAGGTAACAAGGGAAAGAATAGCAGTATACCGCAGAATTTTAGAGGCGGAACCGGTTACGATCATTACGACTTTTGATGCTTTTATGGCTCCCTGTATGCCATTGGGTGTTATGGAAAAGAACGTTATCATGCTGGATGGGGACAGTGTGGTGGATGAAAAAGCGCTGGCAGCCAAACTGGTGCGCATGGGATATGAAAGGGTTCCCCAGGTGGAAGCAGGAGGTCAGTTTTCCATTCGGGGCGGGATCATAGATGTATTTGATCTGACAGAGGAAAATCCTTATCGTATTGAACTGTGGGGGGATGAAATTGACTCCATCCGCAGCTTTGATGTGCTGAGCCAGAGGTCTATTGAACAGCTTTCAGAGATCATCATTTATCCGGCTACAGAGCTCCTTCTGACTTCAAAACAGAGGGAAGAAGGGCTTGAAAAGATCCAAAAAGAAGCAAAACAGGTGGAAAAGACATTCCGGGAAGCACATGAGCCGGAGCTTGCCGCAAGAGTCAGGAATCAGATAGAGACTCTCCGGGAGCAGCTGGAGGAATTTGGTGTTCTGGCAAACCTGGATAGTTATATCCACTATTTCTGTGAGGAAACTGCTTCTTTTCCCCAGCTTTTGTCAAAGGAAGAGACCATATTTTTTATAGATGAGCCCCTTCATGTGGCAGAGCATACAGATGCCATTGAACTGGAGTTTCGGGAAAGCATGAAAAACCGTCTGGAGAAAGGCTATACCCTGCCGGGACAGACTGAAATTCTCTATCCGGCGAAGGAGATATTGGCGGGATTGCAAAAGAGATTTCTTGCATGTATTTCCACTTTAGATGGAAGAACTCCGGGAATTGATATAGATAAGAAATATTATATTACGGCGAAAAGTATTCAGTCCTTTCATAACAGCTTTGAAGAACTTTGTAAAGAGTTAAAACGCTACAAAAAGAACAGTTATCAGGTACTGCTGGTTACGCCTTCCCGTACCAGGGCAAAAAGGCTGGCTGATGAATTGCGGGATATGGAGTTGTCATGCTTTTACAGTGAAAATGCAGAGGATGTCCCTGATAAGGGGCAGATCATGTCCGTATATGGACAGATTTTAAAAGGATTTGAATACCCTCATTTGAAATTTGCAGTTATAGCGGAAAGTGATATATTCGGCAGCAAGGGTGTTAAGAAGAAAAAGAAAAAACGCTATGAAGGTCAGAAGATCAACGATTTTACGGACTTAAAGGTGGGAGATTATGTAGTTCATGAAAGCCATGGACTGGGTGTTTACCAGGGCATTGAAAAGGTAGAGATCGATCATGTGGTCAAGGATTATATGAAGATTGCCTATCGGGACGGAGGAATCCTTTATGTACGTGCCACAGGTTTTGATGTGATCCAAAAATATGCTGCCGCCGATGCAAAGAAGCCCAAATTAAATAAATTGGGCACTCAGGAATGGGAAAAGACCAAAACGAAGGTAAAGGGCGCAGTTTCTGAGGTGGCGAAGGAACTGGTGGAGCTTTATGCTGCACGTGCCAACAAGGAAGGCTTTGCATATGGAAAAGATACTGTATGGCAAAAGGAATTTGAAGAGTTGTTTCCCTATGAGGAGACGGAAGATCAGCTGATCGCCATTGAAGCTACCAAAAAGGACATGGAAAGCACAAAGATCATGGACCGTCTGGTCTGTGGGGACGTAGGCTTTGGTAAGACGGAGATCGCAATCCGTGCTGCTTTTAAGGCGGTTCAGGAAGGAAAGCAGGTAGTGTATCTGGTACCCACTACTATTTTGGCAAAACAGCATTATGATACCTTCAAGCAAAGAATGAAAGATTATCCTGTTACCATAGAAATGCTGTCTCGTTTCCGTACTTCGGCAGAGCAGAAGCATACCATTGAAGAAATGAAAAAGGGCATGGTGGATATTGTCATAGGCACTCACAGAGTGCTCTCCAAGGATGTGGCATATAAGGATCTGGGACTTTTGATCATTGATGAGGAACAGCGGTTCGGAGTTACCCACAAGGAAAAGATCAAGCAGCTAAAAAACAATGTGGATGTTCTGACGCTGACTGCCACCCCTATTCCCAGAACTCTTCATATGAGCCTGATCGGAATCAGGGATATGAGCGTACTGGAGGAGGCACCTAACGATCGTATGCCCATTCAGACCTATGTGATGGAATACAATGAGGAGATGGTCAGGGAAGCCATTAACAGGGAATTAGCAAGGAACGGACAGGTTTATTATGTGTACAACCGGGTGGATTCCATTGCAGAGATCACAGCATCAGTACAGGCGCTGGTTCCCGATGCGGTAGTTGCATTTGCCCACGGGCAGATGAAGGAATCGGAACTGGAGAAGATATTGTACGAATTCATCAACGGTGAGATCGATGTGCTGGTGGCAACTACCATTATTGAGACAGGTATCGATATCCCCAATGTAAACACCATGATCATTCATGATTCAGACAGCATGGGGCTGTCCCAGCTTTACCAGTTGCGAGGCCGTGTGGGAAGAAGTAACCGAAATGCCTATGCCTTTCTGATGTACCGGAGGAATAAGGTATTAAAGGAAGTGGCGGAAAAGAGGCTGGAAGCCATCAAGGAGTTTACGGACTTAGGAAGCGGCTTTAAGATCGCCATGAAGGATCTGGAGATCAGGGGAGCCGGAAACCTTTTGGGAAAAATGCAGCATGGACATATGGAAGCAGTAGGATATGACCTTTACTGTAAAATGTTAAATGAAGCAGTAAAGCATTTGAAAGGAATTGATCTGAAAGAAGATTTCCAGACCACCATCGATCTGGACATCAATGCTTTCATTCCGGCAGAGTATATCTTAAACGAATTTCAAAAGCTGGATATCTATAAGAGAATCGCAGCAATTGAAAACGAGGAAGAATGTGATGACATGCGTGCCGAGCTTCTGGACCGTTTCGGAAGTCTTCCCGGGGCGGTGGAAAACCTGCTTCAGATATCCCTGATCCGTGCCAGGGCACACCGGATGTATGTGGAAGAGATCAAGGGCAAAAAAGATGGGATAACGGTAATCATGAATGTAAGAGCGGATATCAGGGCGGAGAATATTCCCCTTGTCATAGAAGAGCTGGGAGGAAAAATAAAATTTACCATGAAGAATATTCCAACATTTACCTATAAGCTTTACCCTACCGGATTTGACAAAAAGGATGAAGAAATGCTTTTGGAGACCACGGCAAAGATCATTGCCTGTATGGAAAAACATCTGATGCTGTAGGATAGTATAGACTTGATCGGCAGGGAGATACACAAATCATACAAAGGAGGCTGTATGGATGTATACTTATTCATTGCAGCAATGGCTGCTGTTCTTTTTTACTTATTGTTTTCTGGGCTGGTGCTGGGAGTCCGCTTATGTGTCCGTTAAACAGAAGCACTGGGTCAACAGGGGATTTTTAAACGGACCCTTTCTGCCCATTTACGGCTCCGGCGCACTGGCAGTTCTGGTAGCAACCCTTCCCGTTCGGGAATATCCGGCATTGGTCTATGTGTTCGGATTGATCGGGGCGACTCTTTTGGAACTGGTAACAGGTATCTGTATGGAGCGGTTGTTTCATGTGCGGTACTGGGATTACAGCAACCAGAAATTTAATTTTAAGGGGCATATTTGTTTGAGCTCATCTATTGCATGGGGATTTTTTTCTCTGGCGATGATCTATGGATTTCATAAACCAATCGAAAGCCTGGTGACGGGGCTGCCATATTGGTTAGAAAATACAGCCGCTTTTATTCTGACTGCCGTAATTGCAGGAGACTTTGCAGTCAGCTTCAAAACAGCTATGGAACTGCGGGATATTCTGGATGGAATGGAACGTGTGAAAGAAGAGATGAGAAGGATGCAGAGAAGGGCGGAGATCATCGAAGCCTTCCTTGCAGACAGTGCAGAGAAGAAGAGCGAGGAACTGCAGGAAAAGAAGGAAGAATTGCTGGAACGCAGGGACGAGTTTAAGGAGGAATTGCAGGAATTCAAGGACGAATTCAAGGCAGGTGTACAGGGACGCAAAGAAGATGTTGTGGATGAATTGCGCCAGATCCGTGAAAAACAGCAGATGTATGTTGAAAGAATGAAGAACGGCATCAGGAGAAATGTATCTGTAGAGCATATGTTAAAGAGAAATCCCACAGCGGTTTCCGGTAAATATGCTGCAGTTTTCAGGGAATATAAGGAACAATTCATAAACAATGTAAAAGAAGAAATAGAAGAGAGATTGAAGCGATGAAATTTATACCTTTATCAAAAAAAGCAGGTTGGGATATGCCAACACAGGAAAGCCTGAAAGAAGAATTTGACAATGCCGGGCAATTTGGAGAAATCAGAGTCGGAAAGGACCATTTGTTTTATAGAAGCTTTATCCGCGTGCGTTTTGTGCCTTTCAGGGAATGCAGCCGGATCTTTTTGCGGATAGAATTTGGAGAATACGGAGAATTTCCTGTTCATGAGCATTATATTATAGCAAAGACCAGACAGGAAGAAGAATTTGCTCTGCGGCTGGACCGGCCTGATGATGCTAAAAATGTCATGGTATTTTTGGCAAAGAATCACAAGGGAATAGAGCTGGGAAAAGATAGGGAAAAATAGAAACTTAAAATGCGGGACGGAAATTTGCCAGGAGGTTTGAATATGGATGAAAATGCAATGATAGAAGAAATTTTAAAGCATTTGGATGGTGAAACCGGACAGGGAGTTGCACGAATGAGTGTACAGATCGATGAGAATTCCCGGGAGGATAAACAGGTAGATCACGGGTGCTGTCATATGTATGGAAGACCGGCCAGTGAGACCGTAGCACTTTTGGATATGTATACGGATATCAGCCACGGGGAGGCTGATCGTTAAAAGGTGTATGTGTTAGGAGGGGACAAAATGATGTATGTCATGATAAATATCATACAGATCATGGGTATCGTTGTTGGGTTTCTGGCGTTGGTGGTAGTTGCAATACAAAAGCCTTCCGAAAACCAGAAAATTTTGATGATCGCATGCAGTTGTGCATTTTTGAGTATTTTGGCATATACCTTGGAGATCAATGCTAAAACCTTAGAGGCTATGGTCATGGCATTGAAATTTGGATATGTAGGAAAATGCTATGTACTGCTTTTCTTTCTGATGTTTATGGCTACTTATTGCAAAGTGCCCTTTCCCAAAAAGGTATTCGGCTTTTTTCTTTTCTTTAATACGATCATTCTGGCATTGATCTTAAGTTGTGAAAAACATTCTCTTTATTACAGAAATCTCCATATTACATATGGCGGACTATTCCCACGCCTGGCATTTGATAAGGGAATATGTTATTGGATGTTTATGGCTGTTATGCTTTTTTTAATGGGATGGTATCTCGTAATTTCCCTGATGGAATTGCACAAGCGGGAGGGAATTGAGAGAAAGCGGCTGATTTTGCTGTCCTTAGCGGGAATTATCCCTTCTATTATGCTGGCGGTTTATCTGACAGGAATCTTAAATGTTTTTGATCTGGTTCCCCTGGGAATAGAAATATCCTGTACTTTATTGACATTTAATGTGGTAAAATACGGACTTTTGGATACTTTGCAGCTGGCAAAAGAAAAGGTGATCGAAAGTACCAAGGAAGGTCTGGTCATAGTAGATCCCAACAATAATCTGCTCTATGCCAATAAGGTCGCAAGACATCTTTTTCCGGATATTGACGATATCAAAAAAAGGGGCGATCAGATAAAGGAGATTTTTGGAGAAAACCACAGGGAAGCTATTTTTGAAATGAACGGAAGGAATTATGAAATCCGTGTTTCCCGGATCACAGATGATTCTTATCTGGAAACGGTAAAGGGATATCTGGCATGGATTTTTGATATGACCTTTATTAACCGGTATACGGAAGAAATGATAAAACTGCGGCAGGAAGCGGAAAAAGCAAATCTGGCAAAATCTTCTTTTCTTGCCCATATGTCTCATGAGATCAGAACGCCCATGAATGCCATTATCGGTTTTTCTGATTTATGTCTGAAGGAAAGACCTGAAGGGGAAATTGGAGAATATGTGAAAAATATACGGACTTCTGCAGGAACATTGATGAATCTGATCAACGAAGTCCTGGATATATCCAAAATCGAATCAGGCAAAATGGATCTTGCAGAGATCGATTACAGCATCAAAGAAGTAATGGATGAAACAATTTCCCTTATCAGTCCTTCCATAAATGAAAAGAAACTGACTTTCCGTTATCTGCTGGGAGATCAGATGCCCTCCATACTCCGGGGTGACCGGATGAGAGTGAGAGAGATCATTATCAACCTTTTGTCCAATGCCGTAAAATATACGGAAGAAGGAACCATCTTATTTAAGATCAAGGAAGTGGAACGCAAAGGGGAACGGATTCTTCTGGAGATTATTGTAAAGGATACGGGTATTGGAATCCGGCAGGAAGATAAGGAAAGAATTTTTAATAAATTTGAGCAGTATGATATTTATAGAAATTATTCCGTAGAAGGAACCGGACTGGGACTGGCTATTGTAAAAAGCCTGACTGACCTGATGGATGGAAGTGTGGAGGTAGAGAGTACCTATGGGGAAGGAAGTACTTTCAGAGCCAGAATATGGCAGCAAATAGGCGATTCAACACCTATTGGCGAGTGCCGCGGCACAAACCGGGATCTGGAAAAAATGGAGAACACCCCTATCAATGTCCAATTTCCCAATACAGCAGTTTTGGTGGTAGATGATAATAAAGTGAATTTAAAGGTTGCATACGGTTTGTTGAAATTGTATGGAATAGAAGCACATTTGGCACAATCGGGTTTAGAGTGTCTGAAGGAAGCCGGGAACAGAGTTTATGATATGGTATTTATGGACCAGATGATGCCGGAAATGGATGGAGTAGAGACTTTACATTGTTTAAGGAATGAAGTGGAAGGTTACGGAAAAGTTCCTGTTATTGTATTAACGGCAAATGCGCTGGTAGGTGTAAAAGAAGAAATGTTGGCGGCGGGCTTTGATGATTTTATGGGAAAACCTATGGAGCTGACAGAATTGGAGAGGATTCTGTATCGTTTTGCAGGAGACAAGAGTGTAGGCGTAACCGGTCATGACATGAATCCTCATGGACAGGAAAATGCGGAAAAATATAAGATCCTGTTACAAGAAGGAATCGAGGCGGAAAGGGGAGAAGCATTTTGCGGGGGTGCAGAGGGATATAGGGAGATTTTGAAAACCTTCGCAGAAAATGGTTCTTTTCAAAAAAAAGATTTATGTGATGCACTAAAACAGCATGATCTTAAACAGTATGAAATATTAGTACATGGATTAAAAAGCTCTGCTGCTGCCATTGGTGCCCATATGTTATCTCAATTGGCAAGAGACCATGAAGAGGCGGCAAGAGAAGAGGATCTGGATTTTATAAAAGAGCATTTTGAACAATTGCAGGAGGTTTACAGGAAAACCCTGGAAGCAATACGGGGGTATTTGGAGTCTGTTTAGAAAAAGATTTTATTTATTTGTTGAAAATGATTGTATATTTTGTGGGTTATGGTAGAATCAAGATAATGTTAGAACAAGTTTCTACAGATGCAGCTTTTAGTTAAGTTTTGGCAGGACCAAAGAGAAGGAGAAGGAGAGATGAAGTGCTTAGCATGCGGTAAAGACAGTGTGGGGGAATTGTGTAATGCGTGCATTCGCTCCGAAGAAGTGAAATATTCTAAGGACTGGGTGTATAAGGAAGGCCTTTTGATGAAAAAGACAGAGGATTTTAAGGTGGTCATATCTACCATGCGTGTTAGTGGGAAGTTCGCCATTTGTGACAATACTTCAGGTATGAACGCACGTCTGGATAGTGCATCACACTACATCAAAAATGTAAAAGGGATAGTTTCAGCTACTTATAATAAAAAAGAATGTATAGCAATTGCCATAGAGAATTCGGCAACGGGCATGAAGAGATTTCTTCTTATGCCGATGTTTGATGGCAATAAAGCCGATCTGGAAGCGGCTATTAAAGCCTGTCAGGGCTGATCAGTAAATGTGTTATGGGGAAAAGGGGCTGTTGTATTTAGAAATCGAATACAACAGCCTTTTAATATGGGCGTTATCTCGTTTTTTTGCATAATTCTCATATTAAAGCTATAATAATGAAAAGTATGTTTGGAAAAAGGAGCATTTCCCATGAAAGCATTGATTTTATCCTGTAATACAGGAGGAGGGCACAATTCTGCCGGACTGGCAATGAAAGAGCGCATTGAGGCAGAAGGCGGAGAGGCATATTTTTTTGATTATCTGACCTTAGCAGGAAGAAAGGTATCACGGATTGTAGGGAATGGCTATGTTAATCTGGTACAGAAGACACCTGTGCTGTTTGGGCTGGTTTACCGGCTGGGTGCTATAGTAAGCAGAATAACCAAACGTTCACCGGTCTACTATATCAATGGAATGATGGCAAAATATTTGAATAAGTTTTTGGAGATCAATGATTTTGATGTTATCATTATGCCCCATTTATATCCGGCGGAGACCATTACCTATATGAAGAGAAAGGAAATGCCCCTGCCCCTTACAATTGCCATCGGAACGGATTATACCTGTATTCCTTTTTGGAGTGAGACAGAATGTGATTATTATATGATTCCCCATGAGGAACTGACAGATGAGTTTATTTCGGGAAAAATCACAAAGGATCAGTTATATTCTTCCGGAATTCCCGTATCCATGAGATATACGGAGAATATTGACAAAGAGGATGCAAAAAAGGAATTGTACCGGGAACTGGATTTATCAAAGGCGGATAAAGAGAGGCTGCTGTTGGTAATCGGAGGAAGCATGGGAGCAGGAAATCTAAAGGTGCTGACCCGGGTCATTTATTTGCTGAAAAAGCGAAAAGACAGGATCATTGTCATCTGCGGAAGTAATGAGAGAATGAAAAGACGGCTGGAACATATTTTCCGAAAAAGGGAAAGTGTAACTATTTTAGGAAAAACTGATGAAATGCCTTTGTTTATGAAAGCGGCAGATGTGATCTACACAAAGCCCGGCGGATTGACATCTACGGAAGCTGCGGTTGCAGGAAGTGCGCTGGTTCTTACGACACCGATTCCCGGTTGTGAAACAAAAAACCGCCGCTTTTTTGGCAGACATGGGATGTGTGTCAGCGGAAGGAATCCTTATGCACAGGCAGCAGCCGGTTTACGTATATTGAACAATCATGAAAAGATTGATCAAATGATATACAATCAGCACAATGCCATACCTCAGGATGCGTCCTTGAGAATTTATCAGTTTATAGAGGCAAAACTGAGGGAAAGGAATGATATATAATGCAAAAAGCAGGCATGATCATTTTGGGGTATTTCCTGGGAAGCATTCTTTTTGGGGAGATCTTTTTGAAATCTATAAAAAAGAAGGATATAAGAGAAGCGGGGAAGGATGGAAACCCCGGTACATTCAATGCTTTTGCTGCAGGAGGAATGGTTTGCGGTATCTTAACTCTGCTCTGTGATATGGGAAAGGGAATACTGCCTGTGGCGCTGTATCTGAAATGTAATGGAAGACAGACAGGTGACTGGATGCTGACATTAGTAATGGCAGCTCCGGTGCTGGGTCATGCCTTTCCGGTCTATAAGGGATTTAAAGGCGGAGGAAAAGCAATTGCCGTTAGCTTTGGCTCACTATTGGGATTTTTTCCCGATCTGGTTCCCGCATTGATTCCGGCAGCATTTTATTTGATTTTTTCAGCATTCCGCATCCAGCCCCATGGAAAAAGAAGCATTCTGGCTTATGCCTGTACGATGATACTGTCTTTGGTTTTGGTCAAAGATCTGGTGGTAAGATTTGGCATGATGCTGATCAGCGTTATAGTGATTTCAAAACATCTGCCAGAGCTGTGGGAAAACTTTACAGAAGTTTTTTGTAAAACAAAATCCGACAGAAAAAATTAAGGTATAAAATGCCTTCATTTACAAATAATACTATCACGAAATAAGTGACAGAATGTTTGATAGATGGAGGAATTTTAATATGAAAGCCACAGGTATAGTCAGAAGAATTGATGATCTGGGACGTATTGTTATCCCAAAAGAAATCAGAAGGACATTACGCATCAGGGAAAGTGATCCCCTGGAAATTTTTACCGGAAGAGAAGGAGAAATTGTTTTAAAAAAGTATTCCCCTATAGGAGAAATGAGTTCCTTTGCAAAACAATATGCAGAAAGCCTTGCCCAGGTTTCCGGCAAAGTTGCCCTGATTGCTGACAGGGATCAGTTTATTGCAACAGCAGGAGGCGGAAAAGCCTTTAATGGCAAGGGGTTAAGCCGCCATCTGGAAGATGCGCTGGAGAGAAGAGAAACGATTTTAGCAGGTAAGGGAGAAAAACAGTTTTTGGAAATCGCATCGGAAATAAAGGATGCTTATGAACAGGAAATGATTGCTCCCATTATCTGTGAAGGCGATGTGATCGGTGCCGTTATTTTACTGGAGACGGAAGATAAGAGCAAAATGGGTGAAGTGGAAAAGAAATTGGCACAATCTGCTGCGGCTTTTCTGGGAAGGCAGATGGAGCAGTAATAAAATATGAAAAAAACGTGAAAAATGGAGTGGGATACTCCATTTTTTTCTATTTTATGATACCATTATAGCAATGGATAAAAATAAATGGTGGCTGATATGAAAAATTGTATGATGAAAACAACCTTGAGGGAAATAAAAAGCAGTTTTGGAAGATATATGGCGATTATGGCGATCGTAGCCCTGGGCGTAGGGTTTTTTGCAGGTCTGAGAGTTACCACACCTGTAATGGTCAGGGCAGGAGATCAGTATACAGAGGAAAATGCTTTATATGATTATCGGTTATTAAATACGCTGGGATTTGAGGAAGAGGACGTTGATGCCTTTATAAAGGATGAAAAGGTGGCGGCGGCAGAAGGCAGCATCAATGAAGATTTTATTTGCGGAACGGAAACCGGAGAAGCTTATGTAATAAAGGCGCATTCCCTGACACAGAATATCAATCGTGTGGTTTTAAGGGAAGGACGTCTGCCGGAATCGGATGATGAATGTGTACTGGATAACCGTGCAAGAGATCTGGCAGGACTGACAGAGTTAAAGCCGGGGGATAAGATTTCTCTGGATGAAAGCAATGATGAAGATACTTTTGATGCTTTTACATATGATTCTTATACTGTTGTTGGTTTTGTGGATTCACCCTATTATCTGAACTATGAAAGGGGAACATCCAGACTGGGAAGCGGTAAGGTAAGTGCTTTTATCTATATGCCCATAGGCGGCTTTACAGCAGAATACTATACGGAGATTTTTGTGACGCTCAAAGGGCATGAAGAGCTGTTTTCCGACCAATATGATCAGTTAGTTGAAGATCATGAGAATGTAATAACGGACATTTGTAAGACACAGGCAATGCGCCGTTACGATTCTATTATGGAAGAGGCTTTGGGAGAACTGGATGATGCGCAAAAGGAACTGGATGATAAAAAAGCAGAGGCGGAAGAGGAGTTAGCAGATGCCTATGACGAGCTGGTACAGGCACAGGAAGAACTGGATGATGCCAAAGCAAAATTAGATACACAGGAAAAGCAATTGAATGCGCAGGAAAATGAACTGCTTTTAATTCCGGAGGCAATGAGACCGGCGGAAGCGGTTGCTGCTGTTCAAAGTGGCAGAAATCAGATAAAGAATGCAAAAGCTGAAATGAAAGATGCACAGCAGGAAATCGATGATGGCTGGATGGAATATGAAGATGCGCAGGCAGAATTTGATGAAGAGATTGCAGACGCCCAGGAGAAAATTGATGATGCCAGAAAAGAAGTTGATGATATAGAGGAGCCGGATAGCTTTGTGCTTACAAGGGACAGCAATATAGGTTATGTGTGTTTTGAAAATGATTCGGATATTGTGAGATCCATATCTGCCGTATTTCCTCTGTTTTTCTTTTTGGTGGCAGCTCTGGTGTGTATGACAACTATGAACCGTATGGTGGAGGAGCAGAGAACCCAGATCGGAGTGTTAAAGGCATTAGGCTACAGTGGTGCCAGGATCATGGGGAAATATATTTTCTATGCAGGCAGTGCGGCGGTCGCAGGCGGCGTTCTGGGATTTTCTTTTGGCAGTTATCTGTTTCCCAAGGTAATCTGGTCAGTTTATGATATCATGTACGGTTTTGCGGAAGTGGAATATTTATTTGATATTCCGTTGTTCCTTATATCCATGGCAGCCGCCCTTCTTTGTTCTGTGGGAGCTACTTATTTTACATGCAGGGTAGAGCTTATGAGCACGCCTGCGGATCTGATCCGCCCCAAGGCTCCTAAAGGAGGAAAAAGAATCCTTCTGGAACGGATTACATTTCTCTGGAACAGACTGAAGTTTTTGCAAAAGGTATCCATACGGAACCTGTTCCGATATAAAAAACGTTTTTTCATGATGGTCGTGGGAATCGGAGGATGTACAGCTCTTTTGGTAACAGGTTTTGGCATTAAAGACTCTATTGGAGGAACAGTAGGACAGCAATATGATCATATACAGCTCTATGATGTGCTGGCTTCTTTTGATAAAGAGCTGACAGAGGAGCAGGTAGAAACATTAAAAGAAGAGACAGAAGAGGTTTCCGATGGATTTGTCCGCATCAGAGAGGAAACAGTCAATCTGCAGACCGGTAAAGGAGATAAGGGATGCACTCTGGTGGTTCCTGAAAGTACAGAAGATCTGGGAGCATTTCTGGATCTGCATACATCTGGGGGTGAGCATATTGAGTATCCGGGAACCGGCGAAGCCGTACTCACAAGAAAGATGTCTGAGAAGTACAATTTAAAGGTAGGAGATACGCTGACTTTCAGGGATGATGATATGAATACCTTTACCTGTACCATCAGCGGAGTCTGTGAGAACTTTGTATACAATTATGTATATATCAACAGGGAAACTTATGAGCAGACTTTATCAGAAGAACCGGAATTTGCCCATGCATTTTTCAAAATTAAAGAAGGAATGGATCTCCATGAAGCTGCTGCTGTGATCACTGAGGCTGACCATATCAGTGGGGTAACGGTCAATCAGGACTTCAGGGATCGTTTTGACAATATGATCAAGAGCCTGAATTATATTGTTTTGTTGGTCATTATCTGCGCAGGAGCTTTGGCATTTATCGTATTATACAACCTGACCAACATCAACATTACAGAACGAATCCGGGAAATCGCAACCATTAAGGTTCTCGGTTTCTACCCAAATGAAACTGCTTCTTATGTATTCAAGGAAAACTTCGCCCTGACAGGAATCGGAGCTGCCGTCGGTCTTATACTGGGAATCTATCTCCACCGGTTTGTCATGTACAACATCGATATTGATGCCATAACCTTTGATGTGCACATAACTTCCATAAGTTTCCTATTAAGCTTCCTTATTACTTTCCTGTTCACTGCCTTTGTTGATGTGGTCATGTATTTCAAACTGGACCGTATCAATATGGTAGAATCTTTGAAATCTATAGAGTAGTATGTGATAATAAACAGAACATAGTGATTGGTATATAAAAAAGTTGGCACTAAGATTGGAATCTTTCCAAGCTTAGTGCCATTACGTTATTTGGTATGTTGCTATTCCGCTCCCATGCGGTCCAGCAGCTCGATCTTAATGTCATACAATTTTTTAGACAGATCCACATAAACCTTATGAGGATTTACCAGTCTTCTGGTTTCCGGCCACAAGGTTTCAAGCTCCTGCCTGCAATATTCCCTGATTTCCATAACCTTAGGAGATTCGTAAACACATTCTCCGTTTTTGAAAACAGGAACCATCATTTCTCTCATGGTGTATGTGCCGCCTTTTAATTTGGTCTTTTTCCAGGGCTCAATAGGATCAAAGAGCATCAGATCATCATCTTCATCAAATTTTTCATCTACAAGACAGATCAAATCCGCTTTTACTTTGCCGGAATCCTTTTCATAAATACGATAAATAGTTTTATTTCCGGGATTGGTAACTTTTTCCGTATTTTCGGAAAGCTTGATCTTGGGAATAAACTGACCGTCAGCACCCTTTACAGCAGCCAGTTTATAGACGCCGCCAAAGGAAGGGCAGTCCTTTGCAGTGATCAGGTGTGTTCCAACACCCCAGGAAGTAATGGCTGCGCCCTGAACCTTTAAGGAATCGATCAGATACTCGTCCAGATCGTTAGATGCAGATATGATCGCATCAGGAAAACCGGCTGCATCTAACATTTTGCGGGCTTTTTTGGAAAGGTAGGCAAGGTCTCCGCTGTCCAGCCGGATGCCGTAGTTTTTTAATTCCATACCGGAATCCCGCATTTCCTGAAATACCCGGATCGCATTGGGAATACCGGATTTTAAGGTGTCATAAGTATCTACCAAAAGCAGACAGGCATTGGGATAAATTTCTGAGTATGCCTTAAATGCTGTATATTCATCCGGAAAACTCATGATCCAGCTGTGTGCATGAGTTCCTTTTACGGGAATATCAAAAAGCTGTCCTGCAAGCACATTGGATGTGCCGATACATCCGCCGATCACTGCTGCGCGGGCGCCATAGATACCTGCATCAGGACCCTGTGCCCGGCGGAGACCGAATTCCATGATTCCGTCACCTCTTGCGGCAAAGCATACTCTGGATGCTTTGGTGGCGATCAGGCTTTGATGATTTACGATGTTTAGGATTGCAGTTTCCACAAGCTGAGCCTGCATGATGGGAGCGATCACTTTGACCATGGGCTCTCTGGGGAACATAATGCTTCCTTCCGGAATCGCATAAATATCGCCGGTAAACTTAAAATCCTTCAGATAATCCAAAAAGTCCTCATCAAATAAATTCAGGCTGGCAAGATAATCAATATCTTCTTTAGAAAAATGAAGATTTTTGATCAGGTTGATAACCTGCTCCAAGCCTGCACAGATGGAATAACCGCTGCCCATGGGGTTATTGCGGAAAAAGGCATCAAAAATAACGGTTTCATTCTGGTCTTTGTTGCGGAAATAGCCCTGCATCATGGTCAACTCATAAAGGTCTGTCAGCAGAGTCAGATTCTGTCTGTCCATTTATTTTTCCTCCAAATTCTCTGCTTTCATGATTTTTTCAGATTTGCAAAGGAAGCAGAAACCTGTTGCAAATAATACTATTAGTGATAATACACCATATTTGGAACTGTGTAAAAAGAAAGCACATGCCGAAATGATCAAAGGACCAAAAAAGTCTGCAAATTTGCCGAAAATATCAAAGAATCCAAAATATTCGCTGGATTCCTTTTTGGGGATCATTTTACCAAACTGGGAACGGGATAGTGCCTGGATACCACCCTGGCAGATGCCTACACACAAGGCAAGAATCCAGAATTCCAATGCTGTATCCAGACCATATCCAAAGGCGCAGATACCCATATAAAGTATGATGTAGACTTTCATTACCCGGATGGTGCCGAACCTTTTGGCAAAGGAAGCGCTTAAAATGCTGAAGGGGAAAGCTACGATCTGGGTTAAGAGCAGGGCTAAAACCATCTGAGTGGAATCAATGCCCACCTCTCCGCCATAGGTAGTTGCCATGGATATAATGGTGTAGACTCCGTCAATATAGAAAAAGTATCCCAAAATGTAAAATAACAATTTCCTGTCACGGCGCAATTTGAGGAATGTCACACCCAGACGTCGGAATGAGTGTGAAATTACATGTTTTTTCGGTTTCAAATAATGGGTTTGTTTTACGTTTTTCAGAAGGGGAATGGATAAAACAAGCCACCAGACCATAGTGATAATGAAAGAAAGCTTGGTAGCAGTAACTGTATCCAGACCAAAAGGAGTCAGAAGAATCAGAAGGATTCCGATGACAAAGGGGATACAGCTTCCGATATAGCCGCAGGCAAAGCCCATGGAGGAAATGTAATCCATCCGCTCATCTGAAGTCACATCGATCAGCATGGCATCATAGAAAATATTACAAGCTGCATAGCCGATACGGGCGATGATGATACAGGATAGAAAAGAAATCCAGCCGGGAGCAAAGATCATTGCTAAGCCGCCTAAAATGCCCAGCCCCAGAAACCAGCCAAAGATCCGCTTCTTCATATTCTGGTAATCTGCCAATGCGCCTAAGATAGGAGAAAGGCATGCCAGAATCAAAAGTGCCACAGAGGTGGTTGTGCCCCAAATAGAGGTAGCATGCTCCGGTGCCACATTTGCTGCATCTGCAAGAGAACGGAAATAAATCGGTATGGTGGCTGTTAAGATCATGGTAAAGGCGGAATTTGCCACATCATATAAGATCCAGCTTATTTCATGTTTGGTCAGTTTGGTTTTTTCCATAAATTCTCTTTCCGGGAAACGTAAAGCTTCCCTTTATTTTATGCTTTTTGACATAAGGTGTCAATACAACTGACAAGACAGCTGCAGCCTTTTCCTGTCTGTGTCTATCGGTTGTATATTCTGTTTATTATTAGTAGTATATCATTGGGGAGTTATTTAGACTATAACTAATATTTGCAAAAAAAGTAAAAATATCGGTCAGATTTGTAAAGGGAGGGTAAAATAAATCTGACCGATATTTGTTGGTTAGAACAAGATATTAGAATTTGGGGCTTTATTTGGCATTGTATAATGCGGCAAGGGTTTCAACACATTGGTCAATACCTAAAACGCCGCTGTCCAGAGCAACATGGTAGTTTTGGACAGAGCCCCATTTCATGTCGGTATAAAATTGATAGTATGCGGCACGGCGTTTATCCTTATCTCTTAATCTCTTCTCTGGGGCGATGTCACGTTCGCCGTATTGTTTTACAATACGTTCTGCACGTTTTTGAAGGTCGGAATGTATGAATACGGTTAAGCAGTCTGCTTTGTCACGCAGAATGTAATCAGCGCAGCGTCCTACGATGACACAGGGACCTTTTTCGGCAAGCTCCAGGATTATCTTTCGTTGAACTGACCAGATATCATCCTGATAGGAATGTCCGTTAAAGTCACGGTCGGCAAAGGCGCTTCCCAGCCAGCCGCTGTGTGCGGTGTATTCGCCCCGTTCAGCAATATATTCTTTGGAAAAATTGCTTTCCTCAGCGATTTTTTCAATGAGTTCGTAGTCGTAACAGGGGATTCCTAATTTAGCAGCAACTTCTTTACCGATTGTTCTTCCGCCGCTTCCGAACTCCCTGCTGATTGTAATGATCCTGTTTTTCATGAATTTTGCTCCTTTCCATCAGATTTTAAAAATTTATAAGTGTAGGCAATGACGATTGCCGAGATAATAAATGTCAGAACATCCGATACAGGCATGGAATACAATACGCCGTCCAGTCCAAAGAAACGTGGAAGCAATAATGCAAAACCTACGCCGAATACAACCTCACGGACCATGGAAAGCATAGTGGAAAGAAAAGCCTTGCCAAGGGATTGTAAATAAATGAAGGTTGCTTTATTCACTGTTGCTAAGATCATCATACACAGATAAAGGCGGAAGCATTTAACAGCAAAATCAGTGTAGTATACACTTTCATTGGCAGCACCGAAGATGCCGATCAGCTGTCTGGGAAGAAGTTCAACGATTAAGAGTGCCACTGCGCCTACAACAGCTTCTGCGATCAGAAGGTGAGTAAAAAGGCTTGCGGCACGATCATTACGTTTAGCACCGATATTATACCCTACAATAGGGATACAGCCGGCTGCCATACCTACGGCAATAGAGATTACGATCTGGAAAAATTTCATGACAATGCCCAGAACTGCCATAGGAATCTGGGCATATTGGGTCTGACCGAAAATCGGATCAAGGGCACCGTATTTTAAAGTCATATTCTGGATGGCTGCCATAGCTGCTACCAGGGAAATCTGAGAAAGGAAGCTGCAGATACCTAAAGGAAGATATTTTCCTGCAAGCTTTCCGTGAATACGGAAACTGCCCTTTTCCAGATGAATGGCTTTCATGTGGCACAGATACCAGATGGATAATCCGGCAGTTAATACCTGACCCAGTACAGTTGCTACAGCGGCACCCATCATACCCCATTTACAAACAAAAATGAAAACAGGGTCTAAGATGATATTTACAAATGCACCTGCCAAAGTAGATATCATGGCGAATTTAGGACTTCCGTCAGAACGGATAATAGGGTTCATTGCCTGACCGAACATATAGAAAGGAACTCCCAGTGTAATCCAAAAGAAATATTCCTTTGCATGATAAAAGGTATCTTCGTTGACCCGTCCACCGAACATGGTTAAAATCTGTTCCTGAAAAACAAGATAGAATATCATAAGTATAATACCGCTGATGATACATAAAAGTATTGCACTGCCGATACTCTTGTGTGCATCTTCTTTTTTGTCAGCGCCCAGACAAATGCTGACAAAAGCACAGCAGCCGTCGCCGATCATGACTGCAATTGCCAGTGCCACAACAGTCAATGGGAAAACAACAGTATTTGCTGCATTGCCATAAGAACCCAGATAGCTGGCATTGGCAATAAAAATTTGGTCAACGATGTTGTAGAGTGCAGCGACCAACAGTGAAATAATACAGGGCACTGCATAGTTTCTCATTAGTGAACCGATTGGTTCAGTCTCAAGAAAGGCGTTAGATTTTTCGTTCATTTTTTTCTCCTCCATTTTGCAAAATAAAAAAGCGTGAAACCAAAAGAGCTGGATTTATGCCCATGGCTACACGCTTTCAGCCAAATCTTATAAAAAGATTTGAAATATTCTTTTCATAAAGAAAAACAGCATTTGGCAATCAACTGGTTTTACGCAATCATGCCACACGCTGTGTTATGATTTTAATCGATTTTTTTCATGGATTCAAGGGTAAATTTCAACAAAAATATTTTTATCAATGTTTTTAAATTTTGTATTGTGTTTTCAGAAATTATGTGCTAAAATGTTGATAGAAACGAAATAACGTTTAATAGTAAGCGCGCGCTAATCTATATTTTCAAGATGTATTCTCAGTTCTAAAGAATACAAGTCTTAGGTTTTTCGCCAAATTTTCAACCAATTTTATAAATGTATACAAACAGGCGGAAAGACCATTCTCCTGTTTGCGGCGTATGCAAAAACAGGAGGTTAACTGAATGAAGAAATACAAGAAAAACAGATAAGAAACTGCTTTTGCCCAAATAAGGGATATGAATGGAAAGGACATTTTTGATGATCCGGTTGTATCCGGGGATCAGCAGGAATAAGAACTTTCGTTATCCGCCTATCATTCCTGTTGTATATTATGAGGGGAGCGGGCAATGGACTGCCGATCTGCATTTAAAAGAACGCATTATGCTGCATGAGATTTTCGGGGAATTTATACCTGATTTTACATACAAAGTAGTAAAAATCCATGACTATTCTGATGAAGAGTTATTATCCAAAGAAGACGAAATGTCCTTTTTGATGTTGATCAATAAGATACAGGAATCAAAGGATTTCAGTGAATTTTTAAAATTGCCTCAGGATAAAGTCAGCGCGATCGTTCAAAAGGCACCGGGGCATGTTCTGGAAATTATTGCCGGAACCATCTGGAGTTTGTGCATGAAAATGAATGTTCCGCAGGAGGAAGCAAAGCAGTGTGTAGAAAAAGTAAAGGAGAGGCATATGGGGTATTTATTTGAAAATATGGAAAAGATAGATATACAGGCTGAAAGGAAGAAGGTGGATGAAGAGCGAAAGAAAGCAGAAAAAATCTTAGAGGTTTATTGGGATGAATAGTTTATTTTCCGGCTTCTGCTCTTGACAAGGGACTTTTTGCGGAATTATAATACAAACAGTTTAAAATAAGAAAGACGTTGACGAAGAGAGTACATTGTTTTTGAAAATTTAAGCGAGCCGGTGAGGGTGTAAGACCGGTATGAGTAGGAAACTATGGAAGATCACTTCTGAGTTGCGAGGACCAAAGACAGAATAGATTTATTTTGCAGAAGCGAATGGTATTCAAGTCCAGTAGTCCGAGACGGAAATCCCCCGTTATGGGAAATCATATGAATCTATTAAGAGAGTATGCTGTAACAGGTGGTAACGAATTTTAACCTTCGTCCTTTTACGGGCGGAGGTTTTTTATGTATGAAATACTTATTACAGCGAAAAGGAAAGGAGTAAATCATGTACCAAAAAGTTGAAACCAATGTCAATTTTGTTGAACATGAGAAAGCAACAGAAAAATTCTGGCGTGAAAACAACATTTTTCAAAAAAGTATGGATAGCCGTAAGGAAGGACCTACTTATACCTTCTATGACGGACCGCCTACAGCTAACGGAAAACCCCATATCGGACACGTACTGACCCGTGTCATTAAGGATATGATTCCCAGATACCGTACTATGAAGGGCTGTATGGTTCCCAGAAAAGCAGGATGGGATACCCATGGTCTGCCGGTTGAACTTGAAGTGGAAAAATTACTGGGATTAGATGGTAAGGAACAGATTGAGGAATACGGTCTGGATCCCTTTATTCAGAAATGTAAGGAAAGCGTTTGGAAATACAAAGGTATGTGGGAAGATTTCTCAGGCACCGTTGGTTTCTGGGCGGATATGGATGATCCTTATGTTACCTATCATGATGACTTTATCGAATCCGAATGGTGGGCTTTAAAAGAAATCTGGAAGAAAGACTTATTATATAAAGGTTTTAAGATCGTACCTTATTGTCCCCGCTGCGGAACACCCTTATCATCTCATGAAGTTGCACAGGGCTATAAAGCGGTTAAAGAACGTTCTGCAACAGTTCGTTTTAAACTGGTAGGAAAAGACGAATATTTCCTTGCATGGACCACAACACCATGGACACTGCCAAGCAATACGGCACTCTGTGTAAATCCGGAAGAGACTTATGCAAAGGTAAAGGCAGCAGACGGTTATACCTATATTATGGCTGAAGCACTTTTGGATACGGTTCTCGGCAAACTTGCAGAAGACGGCAAAGCTGCTTACGAGGTTGTAGAAACATATGCAGGTAAGGACCTGGTTGGTACAGAATATGAAGCACTTTACAAATGTGCTGCTGATCTTGCAGAGAAACAGCATAAAAAAGCGCACTTTGTTACAGCAGATAATTACGTTACATTGACAGACGGTACAGGAATCGTTCATATTGCTCCTGCATTTGGTGAAGATGATGCCAGAGTAGGACGTGAAAATGACCTTCCTTTTATCCAGTTTGTTGATGGAAAAGGTAATCTGACAGAAGAAACACCTTTTGCCGGATTATTTGTAAAAGATGCTGATCCTAAGGTATTAGTAGATCTGGATACCAGAGGCTTATTATTTGATGCACCGAAGTTCGAGCATGATTATCCATTCTGCTGGAGATGTGATACTCCCCTTATTTACTATGCCCGTGAGTCCTGGTTCATCAAAATGACAGCAGTAAAAGAGGATCTGATCCGCAACAATAATACTGTTAACTGGATTCCTGAATCCATCGGTAAAGGACGGTTTGGCGACTGGCTTGAAAATATTCAGGACTGGGGCGTTTCCCGTAACCGTTACTGGGGTACTCCTTTAAATGTATGGACATGTGAATGCGGTCATATGGAATCTATCGGAAGCCGCCAGGAATTATTTGAAATGAGCGGAAACGAAGCGGCAAAGACAGTAGAGCTGCACAGACCTTATATAGATGAGATTACGATTAAGTGTCCAAAGTGCGGCGGCACTATGAAACGTGTACCTGAAGTAATCGATTGCTGGTTTGACTCCGGTGCAATGCCTTTTGCACAGCATCATTATCCTTTTGAGAATAAGGAATTGTTTGAAAGCCAGTTCCCGGCACAGTTTATTTCCGAGGCTGTTGACCAGACAAGAGGATGGTTCTACTCTCTGTTAGCGGAATCTACCTTATTATTTAATAAAGCACCTTATGAAAATGTTATTGTATTAGGTCACGTACAGGATGAGAACGGTCAGAAGATGAGCAAATCCAAAGGAAATGCTGTTGATCCTTTTGAGGCTTTAGCAGAATACGGTGCTGATGCCATCCGTTGGTATTTTTATATCAATTCCGCTCCATGGCTGCCTAACCGTTTCCATGGAGATGCAGTAAAAGAAGGACGCAGCAAATTCATGGGTACCTTATGGAATACTTACGCATTCTTTGTGCTGTATGCCAATATTGATGATTTTGATGCAACAAAATATACTTTGGAATATGATAAATTGTCCGTTATGGATAAATGGCTTTTATCCAAACTGAATTCTGCAGTAAAGGCTGTAGATGAAAATCTGGATAATTACAGAATCCCCGAAGCTGCAAGGGCTTTGACCGGCTTTGTGGATAACATGAGCAACTGGTATGTGAGAAGAAGCCGTGAACGTTTCTGGGCAAAGGGAATGGAGCAGGATAAGATCAATGCTTACATGACTCTTTACACGGCACTTGTTACTATTGCCAAGGCAGCTGCGCCTATGGTTCCTTTTATGACAGAGGACATTTACCGCAATCTGGTCTGCAGCATTGATGAGAATGCACCTGAAAGTATTCATTTGTGCGATTTCCCCAAGGTAGAGGAATCCATGATTGATACAAAGTTAGAGCAGGATATGGATGAGGTATTAAAGATCGTCGTTATGGGACGTGCCGCAAGAAATGCAGCAAACATCAAGAACCGCCAGCCTATTGGAGATATGTATGTAAAAGCGCCCAGTGAATTATCCCAGTTCTATATTGATATTATTGAAGATGAGTTAAACGTAAAGAAAGTTGCATTTACAGATGATGTAAGCGCATTTACTACCTACAGCTTCAAGCCCCAGCTCCGTACTGTAGGACCTAAATACGGTAAACAGCTTGGGGGTATCCAGAAGACCCTTGCAGCGTTGGACGGCAGCAAGGCAATGGATGAACTGAATGAAAAGGGCATGTTGAAGTTTGACGTGGATGGTGTGGAAGTGACCTTATTCAAAGAAGATCTGCTGATTTCCATGGAGAAGAAGGAAGGTTTTGTAACAGAGGCAGACAATACGGTTACTGTAGTCCTTGATACAAACCTCACAGAAGAACTTATTGAGGAAGGCTTTGTATTTGAGATCATCAGCAAGATCCAGACCATGCGTAAAGACAGTAAGTTTGAAGTAACTGACCATATCAAAGTTGCTGTTACCGGCAATGAAAAGCTTGGAAATATTGTTATGGCAAATAAGGATTCCATTGCATCCAAGGTTCTTGCCGATGAAATGGTTACTGATGGAAGTTTTGCAAACAGTAAAGAGTGGACAGTTAACGGAGAAAAGGTTACAATCTCTTTAGAGAAAGCGTAAAGGAGTGCCTTCATGGAACCGAGAAAAGAAATTATTATCAATGAAGAATTAAAGACTGCCATTAAAATGATGGCAGAAGACAATAACAGCAAAAACCAGAATGACATGATCGACATTCTGATGAAATCCAAACTGCTGATTCCGGTAAAGATTTCTCCTGCAGCAAAGAGGGATGACCAGGGAAATTACATTTTATCTCCCAAACATAAGATTACTTTTGCTACAGTAAAAAACTATCAGGATATGAAAAATCCTGACTGGAACTATTTTATCGGATTTACTGACAGCGAGGAATTTAAGGCATGGACCAATGGCAAGCATATAGATGCTTTTCTGGCGGATTTCAATGACTATGCGGTTATGCTGTTGAAGCCTGATGCAAAGTGCAAAGGTTTTGTATTAAATCCTGCAGGCGGTAATGTTTGTTTCCCCACTGATGTGGTAAAGAAAATCATTAAGAGCAGGGAAGCAAAATAAGTATAGCTATTTTGTAATAATAATCAATCAGTAAAAAATACCCACTTTTGAACCGAAAAAGGTTGAAGTGGGTATTTATATGACCCGTGGCAGGAAAGAACTGTTTTTTGTATAATTTATCCATAAAAATTGAAAATTCAATAGGAAATATTTCATAGTTTGCAATTTTTCAACCCTTTTTATTTGTGAAAAGATATTGTATAATGGACTTTGGTGTAATGCACTTGAAATAAGTGTTATTATACATGAAATTTGAATTACGTTAGTCAGAGAACTTGAGGAGGAAATTTATGGCAAAGAAAGAAACAACCGTATTATCAACCTTTGATAAAGAGTTATTTAAGAGAAGCGTTCTTTACAATGTAAAGACTCTTTACCGCAAGACTCTTGATGAAGCAACGGACCAGCAGATTTTTCAGGCTGTTTCCTATGCGATCAAAGATGCAATCGTAGATCATTGGTTAGAGACACAGAAACAGTATGAAAAAGAGGACCCCAAGACCGTTTACTATATGTCTATGGAATTCTTAATGGGTCGTGCTCTTGGCAATAATATGATCAATTTACAGGCATATACGGCTGTAAAGGAAGCACTGGATGAACTGGGACTGGATATCAATGTTGTTGAAGATCAGGAACCTGATGCAGCTTTAGGCAACGGTGGTTTGGGAAGACTTGCCGCATGTTTCCTGGATTCCCTTGCAACTCTGGGATATTCTGCATACGGATGCGGTATCCGTTACAGATATGGTATGTTCAAACAGGAAATCCGTGACGGATATCAGGTAGAAGTACCGGATAACTGGTTAGCAGAAGGAAATCCTTTTGAATTGCGCCGTCCTGAATATGCAAAAGAAGTTAAATTTGGCGGTTATGTTTCTGTTCGTCAGGATGAAAACGGCAGAAATGTATTTACTCAGGAAGGTTATCAGTCAGTAACCGCTATTCCTTATGATATGCCTATCGTAGGCTATGGCAACGGCATTGTAAACACCCTTCGTATCTGGGATGCCCAGCCTGTAGAATGCTTCAAGCTGGATTCCTTTGATAAAGGTGACTATCAGAAGGCTGTTGAACAGGAAAACCTTGCAAGAAATATCGTAGAAGTTCTTTATCCTAATGACAATCACTATTCAGGCAAGGAGCTGCGTTTGAAACAGCAGTATTTCTTTGTATCTGCATCCGTTCAGGAAGCAGTTGCAAAATATATGAGAAATCATGACGATATTCATAAATTCTATGAGAAGGTAACATTCCAGTTAAATGATACCCATCCTACTGTTGCAGTAGCAGAATTGATGAGAATCTTACTGGATGAATATTATCTGACATGGGAAGAAGCATGGGAAGTAACAACAAAGACCTGTGCATATACAAACCATACCATTATGGCAGAGGCTCTTGAGAAATGGCCCATTGAGTTATTCAGCCGCCTGCTTCCCCGTATCTATCAGATCGTGGAAGAGATCAACCGCCGTTTTGTAGAGAAAATTGAAAATAAATATCCCGGCAATCAGGAAAAAGTCCGCAAGATGGCTATTATCTATGACGGACAGGTTAAGATGGCACATCTTGCCATTGCAGCCGGCTATTCCGTAAACGGTGTTGCAAGATTACATACAGAGATCTTAAAAAATCAGGAATTAAAAGATTTCTATGAGTTAATGCCTGAGAAATTCAACAACAAGACAAACGGTATCACACAGAGACGTTTCCTGTTACACGGCAATCCGCTTCTTGCCGACTGGGTAACTGCCCATGTTGGCTCTGACTGGATCACAGACCTACCTAAGATCAAAAAGCTGAAAGTATTTGCAGAAGATGAGAAGGCCCAGCAGGAATTCATGAATATCAAGTACCAGAATAAGGTACGTCTTGCCAACTACATTTTAGAGCACAACGGTGTGGAGGTTGATCCCCGTTCCATCTTTGATGTACAGGTTAAGAGATTACATGAGTACAAACGCCAGTTATTGAACATTCTTCATGTTATGTACTTATATAATGAGATCAAAGAGCATCCTGAAATGGAATTCTATCCCAGAACTTTTATTTTCGGGGCAAAAGCAGCAGCAGGCTACAAAAATGCCAAGTTGACCATCAAGCTCATTAACTCCGTTGCAGATGTGGTAAATAATGACGCTTCCATCAACGGCAAGTTAAAAGTTGTATTTATTGAAAACTACCGCGTATCCAATGCAGAGTGGATTTTTGCCGCAGCAGATGTTTCCGAGCAGATCTCCACAGCTTCCAAAGAAGCATCCGGTACAGGTAACATGAAATTTATGTTAAACGGTGCCCTGACTTTGGGAACCATGGACGGTGCCAATGTGGAAATCGTAGAAGAGGTTGGAGAAGAAAATGCTTTTATCTTCGGTTTGTCCTCTGATGAAGTTATTCAGTATGAGAACTACGGCGGATATAACCCTATGGATATCTTCAACAATGATGCAGATATCAGAAAGGTATTGATGCAGTTGATCAACGGAACCTACAGCCAGGATACAGAGCTGTTCCGTGACCTGTATAACTCTCTGTTAAATACGCAGTGTACTGCAAAGGCAGATACTTACTTTATCTTAAAAGATTTCAAATCCTATGCAGAAGCACAGAAACGTGTAGAAGCAGCTTACAGGGATGAAAAAGGCTGGGCAAAGAGCGCTATCTTAAATGTGGCATGCAGCGGCAAATTTACATCCGACAGAACCATTCAGGAATATGTGGATGAAATCTGGCATTTGGATAAGGTAGTACTTCCTAAGAAAAAAGTGGAATCCAAATAATGTTTTTGGAAATGCTGATAATATAAGGCAATAAAATAAAGTTATGGTGATACCCGCTGATGGATAAATTGGCGGGTATCTCTGTAATAAGGAGGAAATCAAAATGCTCTGGATGGCGATCAGTTATCTGATGATGCTTATTTCCGGTTTTGGACTGGGGATGGGAGCGGTCAAAGGCTTGGCATGCTTATGCGGACTAAAGAATAAAAGAATAAACCCGGTTCATTATCTGATAACAGGATTTGTCATTTTGACGGTTTATGCCCAGGTTGTCAGCCTGTTTACCGGGGTTACCTATCTATTTGCCTTTATTGCGCTGGGAATCTCAATTATATTGTTGCTGGTATTCCATAAAAGCGTATTTATGGGAATAAAGGATTGTTTGAAGCATATTAAATGGTTTGAATGGATCTTATTTCTGGCTTTTCTGGTTTTTGTGATGTTTCTGACCAGCTTGTATCCCAAGCAGTATGATAATTACCTCTATCAGGCTCAGATGCTGCGTTACTATGAGGAGTACGGTTATATTAAGGGCATGGGCAATATCAGCACCAGACTGGGATTTAACAATTCCATTTATGCGCTGATGGCTTTGTACAGCTTTAAAGGAATATATGGTTTTTCACTGCATACGGTAAATTCAGCACTTTGTGTGTTCTTTGGCATCTTTGCCATTCATGGACTATGCCATATCAGAGAGAGCCGGGCATATGTTTCTGCCGGGCTTCGGGGAGCGGTGCTGGCTTATGTATTTTATAATGCGGAGCTTTTAAATTGCATTGGAACCGATCTTTCTGCAGGAATGTTGGGACTGCTGATTTTGATCCTGTTTGCGGAAGCGGTGGAGCAGAAAGAAAAAGATACTTTTGTTTATGGCTTGATCGCCCTTGATATTGTTTATGTAGTTACGATCAAGGTGTCCATGGGAATGTTGGGAATACTGGTCCTTTATCCGGCTGTCATGATGATAAAGAAAAAGGAATGGAAAAGAATCCTCCTGTTTATCATGTTCGGGCTGCTGATAGTTTTTCCATGGTTCATGAGAAATGTACTGATTTCCGGCTGGCTGCTCTATCCATTTCCGCCATTGGATTTATTTGATGTAAAATGGAAAATCCCTTATGAGTCCGCAGTTTATGAGATGGCTTTGATCAAGGGATGGGCAAGGATTCAGACTTCTAAAGTGTTTGATACCATGGAAATGGCATTTGGGGAATGGTTTCCGATCTGGTTCCGGTCATTGCCCCTTAGATATAGATTGTTATTATATTTAAATGCACTTTCTTTTGTTTATGAAATATTAGAAGTGGTTTATGGCATCTGGAAGAAGAAAAGAGAGATACTATCCTTCGGATTGCTGAAAATAACGGCTTTGGCAGGGGTTCTATACTGGCTGCTGTCGGCGCCGGATATTCGGTTTGGCTGGTGTTATCTGGTGGCATTTCCAATTATTTGTATTTTTTCTTCAAAAATTTGGCAGGAAATTGAAAAAATTTCTATTTCCAAAGTACAGGTAAGTGGTGTACTATTTGGATGTATGGTTTTTTTAGTCTGCGGGTATACCTTCATAAAGGCAGACTGTCCGGAGGTTTTAAAGACTTCAGTAGCAGGAAGGATCAATTTACATGCCTTCTATATTTATCAGGGAGATTTCTCCGTACTTCCTGTAGAGGAATATGAAATCAACGGAGATACATTTTATTATTCTCCGGTAGGAGATCAGGTGGGATATTACGGTTTCCCCGGGACAACGGACAAAGCACTATTGGAAAATCTGGGTTATCTGGGAGAAAATTTTGAAGATGGTGTTTATTATAAAGGAGGACAATCATGGTAAAATTATCAAATGGCGGTGCCTATTTAGTAAACGGTACTGAACTGATTCCCGATGGAGCTGACGCACTGCAGGCAGTAGCGGCAAAAACCGGGAAAAACACAACAAAGGAAGAGGCTGCAAAGGGAACTATTGCATATGGCATTTTGGAGAACCACAATACTTCCGGCAACATGGATAAGCTGAAGATTAAATTTGATAAGCTGACTTCCCATGATATTACTTTTGTAGGCATTATTCAGACTGCAAGAGCTTCGGGATTGGAGAAGTTTCCCATTCCCTATGTTTTGACTAACTGCCACAACTCTCTTTGTGCGGTAGGCGGTACGATCAATGAAGATGACCACATGTTTGGTCTGACTTGTGCGAAGAAATACGGTGGTGTATATGTACCTCCTCATCAGGCTGTCATCCATCAGTTTGCAAGGGAAATGCTTGCAGGCGGCGGCAGGATGATCTTAGGTTCCGATTCCCATACTCGTTATGGTGCACTGGGAACTATGGCAATGGGCGAGGGCGGACCGGAGCTTGTAAAACAGTTATTGAATCAGACCTATGATATCAATATGCCCGGCGTGGTTGCTGTATATTTTACAGGAGCACCCCAAAAAGGCGTAGGACCTCAGGACGTGGCGCTTGCCATCATCGGTGCAGTATTTGGTAATGGATATGTAAAGAATAAAGTCATGGAATTTGTAGGACCCGGCGTGGCGAGCATGTCACCTGATTTCCGTATTGGTATTGACGTTATGACCACGGAAACAACCTGTCTGTCTTCTATTTGGAAAACGGATGATCAGGTAAAAGAATTTTATGATATCCATGGCAGAGTGGAAGAGTATAAAGAATTAAATCCTGCTGATGTGGCTTATTATGATGGCTTGATCGAAATTGATTTATCTACTATTAAGCCCATGATCGCAATGCCTTTCCATCCCAGCAATACATATACTATTGAGGAAGTCAATGCTAACTTAATGGATATTCTGGATGATGTGGAAAAACGTGCGGCAGTTTCCCTGGATGGAGCAGTTGATTACACTCTGAAAAATAAGGTAGTAAACGGTAAATTCATGGTAGACCAGGGTATTATCGCAGGCTGTGCAGGCGGCGGATTTGAAAATATCTGTGCGGCAGCGGATATTCTGAAAGGAAGCTATATCGGTTCCGACGGATTTACTTTAAGCGTATATCCTGCGTCCATGCCCATTTATATGGAGTTGATCAAAAACGGGTGTGCAGCAACCATTCTGGAAACAGGTGCGGTTATGAAAACAGCATTCTGCGGACCCTGTTTCGGTGCAGGAGATACGCCGGCAAACAATGCCTTCAGTATCCGACACTCCACAAGGAACTTCCCCAACCGAGAAGGCTCCAAGCTGCAGAACGGTCAGATCTCTTCCGTTGCATTGATGGATGCTCGTTCCATAGCCGCAACAGCAGCAAATAAAGGCGTGTTGACAGCAGCAACGGATTTTGACGGAGAAATCGGAAAATACAAATATCACTTCGATAAAAATATTTATGAAAACCGCGTATTTGATTCCAAGGGAGTGGCTGATCCTTCCGTAGAGATCCAGTTCGGTCCCAATATTAAGGACTGGCCCGCTATGGTGGCACTGACAGATAATCTGGTATTAAAGGTTGTATCTGAGATCCACGATCCCGTTACCACTACCGATGAATTGATCCCTTCCGGAGAAACCAGCTCTTATCGTTCCAATCCTTTGGGATTAGCAGAGTTTGCTTTATCCAGAAAAGATCCTGCTTATGTAGGGCGTGCCAAAGAGGTTCAAAAGGCGGAGAAAGCAAGAGAAGCTTTAGTTGGAGGAACTTCCACAGAGCATCCCTGCCAGATACTGCCGGAGATCAAGCCGGTCATGAACAAGATTAAAGAGAAATTCCCGAATCTGAATCATGAGTCCTTCGGTATCGGTTCTACGATCTTTGCAGTGAAACCCGGTGATGGTTCTGCAAGGGAGCAGGCTGCAAGCTGTCAGAAAGTATTGGGCGGCTGGGCGAATATCGCCAATGAGTATGCGACCAAGAGATACCGTTCTAATCTGATCAACTGGGGAATGCTGCCATTTATCATTGATGAAGGAGAACTGCCTTTTAAGAATCTGGATTACATTTTTGTACCGGATATTAAGCAGGCGGTAATTGATAAAAAATCAGAGATCACGGCTTATGTGGTCAAAGAAGAGGGACTGAAAGAGTTTACTCTGAAGCTGGGCGAGCTGACGGATGAGGAAAGAGAGATCATCCTGAAAGGCTGTCTGATCAATTATAACAGAGTGTCATAATAACATAGCTTGTCAGTAACGGACGATGCAAGGGGCATTTGATATTGGTTTTGCAAACAGGAATATCAAATGCCTTTGTGTTTATGTAATGGATTCTTATGAATGTTTGTCCTACAGATTCTTATGAATGTCTGTCTGCATATCATTGAAAGCATAATAAATGGATGATACAATTTTGATTAAATATGAAAATAGAATCGGAATCAAGGAGGTGTAGTAACATTGAAAACGCTGCCTATAAGTGCCGGAAAAGAGGAAATAAAGAATTTGGTTATCCAGTGGATCGAGCTTTTAGCACAGGAGAAATATTCAGAAGCGTTAGATTTCATTTTGTATGATAATACACAGGAAATAGACGGGAAAATCTGGATATGGACACCTGAAAGGTTAGAAGCGGCTGTTTTTACATACGGGCAGCCATGGTACACAAAGGAGGACATGAAAAGGTTATATGGAATGGACTATCCTGTTGACCGCAAAGTGACATCTATTTTGAATAGTCCTGATAAAGAGGATTTGTTGGAAGATATTGAAGTGTCCATAGAATTTTTTGATAATGTCATATCTTTTGAAAAGGCGAAGATGTGGGGAATATCCGGGTTGGATTATAAAAATATCATTGGTGAAATACTTTTTGATGGTGTGCCTATAGATGGAGAACGAAGCGATTTAACAGCTCTGTTTTGGATAAAAAAGGTAAATGAAAACGATATTACATTGCTCTTTCATGATTTACATATGATGTAAATTTTTATTTATTTTCATTGTAAGAAGCAGTATTAAAATAGTCGGGCATTCATTAAGGGGATAACGATTATACATGGATAAAAATAGAGAATTTATTATTTCATTAACAAGTGAAAATAGTCATAAAATCTCAATTCCCAGAGGACAGGGGACTCTTTCAATCGGAACAAAGGGAATTTCAAAAGGGAAGTATGATGTCTGGGTAGAAAAGGACAGTGTGATCAACTGGAATGCTTTTAATGATTTTTTTATAGGCGGCGATCAAGAAAGAAAGGCGAAATCTCCTTATGGCGACTGGCCGAGATGGTTCTATTATTCCGGCAACGATACGGGGTTTATTGAATGGTCCTATAAAAGAAAAATTGAAGAGTTTCATTGGTTTCCCAAAACAGATATGGCTGTTGATTTTACAAATGCAGACATCTATCGTTTGTTTATTCATTCGGAGGACAGCAAACTCCAAATTTTAACAGGAGAAAAAATAATCTCTCTTACGCTTTCCGGAAATCTTGAAAATTTTGATTTCAAAGAGTGTGCTAAGATTCCCTGTTTGACATTTCATCCGGACTGTCCAAAAGAAAAATCAGCTTATCAGTTACCTGTTTACAAAACTTTGGCGCAGGCAACATATGTAGATATAAATAATTCTCCTGAAAAAGCAGCTTTTGACTGTGAGAGCTTACTCCAGTTTAAAAATTTGAAGGTACTTAATCTTAGCGGAAATATGAAAAGTTTGAATGTACTGGCAGAGTTAAAGAACCTTGAGCACATTGGATTAAGATATATTCCTGATCTACAGGATATGCCCGGGCTGAAAAGGTGGAGCAGTTTAAAAAGTTTTATCGGCTATAATATTGAAGAAACTGCGGGAAAAGCATTAAGGACAGAACTAAATAAATTGAAGAAAGAAAAACCAATGGGTTATTCAAGTGTCACAAAATTGCGGAAACGGATATGGTTTGATGAAGTCAGAGAGTTTTAGAAAAGATAATGGAATGCAATATATATAACAATACCCGGAAGTAAAAAAGTGGATAAATACATGTATATGCTGTGGTCAAAGCGGATATGATCCGAATATGCCGCAGGTGTTGACAACAAACTGGGGGCAGGGTGAAGTTAAAACTGCCAAAGCATATTATATAAAGAAGTATTTTAGGGCAATGAGCGTCAATGACTTGGGAATCTGTGAAGATTGTCAAAAAGTACAAAGCAGATTATGAAGCGTCAGGGCATTGTATTATTAGAATCAAAAAATGAGAATTAAAAAAGAAATATGAGATTTTACGAATCTTTTCCATTTGGATAGTAAAATCCATATTTCTTTTTTGATTGCAAAACGATGATCTGATGTCCTTGCACCAACCTTTGGTGGAGAATTGTTCTGACATTTAGATTTTTCTATAACATAGGGCTGGAATTGTTGGTAAAATTATTGTATACTGGTAGTTAGATAAAACTAACTTAAATGGTGGGATTACAACTGAAGAGGAAGGAAAATAAAGGGAATTAAGGATATAAGATTGATAGATTGAATGTTAAAAGTAAAGCCATAAATGGTGATTGGGAGGATTGGAAATGATATTGAAAATCGTTATTGAAATAATTATTTTATGGCTTGTATTTGCTTTGTATATGGAATTTTTGGTTCGAAAAAAAGGTCCTATTGGAGGAATACAATTTTATCCCAAGCAGGTACAGGAACGAGTAGTGAAATTGGGATTGATTACCAAAGAAAAAATAAAAAAGCAGTCTGTGGTTTCTATGGTTTTGCTTTTGGCGATTGATCTGGTCCTTCCGTTTATTATGATCATATATGTAAATAATGCCAGGACTTATTGGGATATGGTATGGCAGTATTATGTGCTCTTTATGGGACAGGAATTGTATGACTGGTTCGTAGTGGATGTATGGTGGGTGGCAATATCTGACTGGTGGCTGATTCCCGGAACAGAAGACTTAAATCATTTATGGCACGATCCAAAGATAAAGTTTTTGGGTAAAATAAAACTAATTTTTGCGGCAGTGATCATTGCAGTATTAGCCGGTGGTATTTATTGGGGGATTATGGGAGTATGAAGGTAACTTTAATTTTATCATTTATCATGATGGCGGCATTGTTTTTTATGATATTGGCGGTAGTAGCATTTATTCAATCCAAGAAGTTCTTGGGGTCAGCTCCGAAGGATATACAGGAAGCTATTCTGGAACATGAGGAGCGTTTTTTCGGAGCCAGAATCTTAGGCTGGCTTATTCTTGTAATCAGTGTTTTGGTTTTTCCGTGTGTATTTACTTAAAGCATTTGATATTATTTTTTTAGATTGGTTTTTACTTACAAAAACGCATTTTTACCAGCATTATTATCCGGAAACAGAGGGATGCGCAGGATTCCATCAGTTTGGATTTAATCGAAAGGAACAGCTTAGGCAAATTCTATTGTTTCCGTTTATTGCTTTACTGTCAGCATGGATATGTGCGCTTTTGTAAGCAGAAAATTTCAGCTTAAAACTGGGGAAAAGGTGAATTTGAGCTGCAAAAATGCTTATTCTATTATTTTTGTAGGTACATATGAGAAGTCTGAGTTTAAAAGTTGCTGTAGTTCCTCTGTTCCTTCTGTAGAAATATCATCTTCGAAAGTATCATCTGATAAAATTTCGGTATTCATATCAAGATCAAGTGTTTCATCTAATGCTTCCTCTAATAAGTCGGCGGTCTGTTCCATTTGTTTTTCAGATTCAGTTATATAACGTTTTGCCGCTTCCGTTGCATTTTGGTATCCATGAATCATTTTTACACCGATCCCACCTATGATCGGAATCAGCAATAAGGCTGATAAAGTAGTTCTATAAAAGTTCATTGCAAGCTCCTGTTCTTGTTTGTTTCATAATGCGAAAAATATTTATTTCTAATAGGGATTATTGGATGTTTTTCAGAAATTTATACATCCGTTTTTACTATTGAAAAATATTTCTAATTAAATTAGGCTTTTTATAAAGAGAAAACAGGGAGGAAAGAACAATGGAAGAATTATTTTATCAGATGATATTTAAGAGGAAATCTTTTCACATCTTTAGAGGAGAGAAAGGCTTAACAGAAGAAAAGCTGGCGGAGATTAAAAAGGTCTTT
Organism: Lachnospiraceae bacterium; assembly: GCA_017936785.1. Classification (GTDB taxonomy): domain Bacteria; phylum Bacillota; class Clostridia; order Lachnospirales; family Lachnospiraceae; genus UBA2882. The sequence continues at coordinate 55,230 of JAGBEV010000057.1, forward strand.
TGTGGTTTGCGACCACTTATTGAAGATATAGAGGTGGGAATTAAAATTATGCCAAGAGAAGAGACTTCTTGTAAAAGGGGAGAGTATTGTGTGTTATTGTTCAGTGAACAGAAAGAAGGGCATTTACAGAATATCGGATATCTTGGGGAACAATTGGATCTGTGGCTTGCTTCGCAGAATATCGGAGTGTGCTGGTATGGAATGGGAAAAGTGAAAGAAGAGGATAGTAAGCTGGGAGATTTGGATTTTGTTATTATGCTTGCCATAGAGCAGGCGGGGGAAGGGGATTTCAGAAAGGATATGTTTAAAAGTAAAAGAAAGCCCCTGAAGGAAATTTGGGAAGGAGAGCCGCTATCCGACGTCAGTGCAATCGTCAGATTTGCGCCCAGTGCATGTAATACACAGCCCTGGATCGTGGAGAGAGACGGGAAGGAATTGAAAGTTTTTAGATATAAAAAACCGGGAAAAAGGGGAATGATGCCCATGGATAAAGTGGTTTATTATAACAGAATTGATATAGGCATTTTTCTGCTGTTTCTTGATGTGTGCCTGACTCATGAAAATATGAAATATGAAAGAACACTTTATCATGATAGTGGGGACGATTGTGCGGAGAAAACATTGGCTGCGGTGTACAGCGTGGGATAAATGTTTCCTATACTTTTTTAAATATAGAAATAGTCTTGACATTTATTTATTAGGGAGTTATATTGTTTTTAATCAATGAAAAAATATTCATTCAATAAATGGAGGGTATTATGCCTAAGTCAGCAGAGCGTTGTAAAGAGATCCGGGAGGAAATGAGAAATAAGATACTTCATGATTCCATGTTGTATTTTGCCAGGAATGGATTTTCGGGGACAAAGATCAGTGATCTTGCCAAACATATTGGAATCGGACAGGGAACCATCTATGTTTATTTTGAATCAAAGGAAGATCTGTTTCAGGAGATACACAAAATGATAAACAGGGATAAGGACATTAAACAGGTAAAATTACTTGCTGGACTTCCTATGCCGGCAAAGCAGAAGATACATAAGATGACCAAGGTCATATTGGAGAAGCTGAAGGAAGATGAGAGCTTTGCAGGTGTAATCGCCTTGAATACCCAGATGGTTTTAGAGCAGGATGAGGGAGGTTCAGCAGGCGATACCACCTATCAGTTGGAATTGTACAAGTACACAGCGAAGATCATAGAGCAGGGACAAAAAGAAGGAACTGTAGTAGAAGGGGAACCTATGAAGCTGGCGGATTATTATTGGGGCGTTGTGTATTTGTATTCTTTGAAAAAGTTATTTACCACCAAGTATGAAATGATCAATGAAGCAGATCTGGAGCGGACAATATTAAAATGATGGATCGTTTTATACAGGAGGAAGGAATGTGGGAAATAAAATAGCGATCATAACAGGTGCCAGCGGCGGCATCGGAAGAGAATTTGTAAAAAAGCTTCTTGAAGAAGAGGTGGATGAAATCTGGGCAGTTGCCAGAAACAGGGAAAAGCTGGTGGCGTTACAAAAAGAAATGGGCAGGAAGATAGTTGTTATTCCAAAAGATCTGACAAAATCTAAAGAGCTGTATTCCATAGGTGAGATGCTTTATAAAGAAAAGCCGGTTGTTGCATATCTGGTCAATAATGCCGGTATCGCAAGAATGGGCTCGTACAAGGAATTTACGGTAGAAGAAATAGAAAACACCATCAATATTAACTGCAGTGCGATGGCGGTCTTATGCACCATGTGTATTCCCTATATGCAGAAAGGCAGCAGGATTTTGAATATTTCATCAGCTTCTGCTTTTCAACCGCAGCCTTATCTGAACCTGTATGGAGCGACAAAAGTTTTTGAACGAAATTATTCCCGTGCCTTAAATGCGGAATTAAAAGGAAGCGGCATAACTGTAACGGCGGTATGTCCCGGCTGGGTGGATACGGAATTGCTGATGCGAAAGGTTAATGGAAAGACCGTAAAATTCCCGGGAATGGTATCTGCCGCAAGGGTGGTGGAAACTGCTTTAAAAGACGCAAAGAGAGGAAAAGATATGTCAGTATGTTCCTTATATGTGAAGTATGAACATGTGATTGCAAAGCTGTTTCCTCAAAGAGCCGTTATGAGGGTATGGATTAAAGGAATCAGAAAATACGGATTTCAGTAGAGGGGGATTTTATGAAAAATTTTATCAGCTCAGAAAGAGTGGATTTGTTTGAACCTAATATTTATATTCAGTTTCTTGTAAAGATCACGGGCGATCCGACTGCCGATGACTTGATGAAAGCCGTAAAAGAAGCTTTTTTAGCAAATGAGTCCACCATGTCAAAGATTGTGCTTACAGAAGATGGAACAGCATTTTATGAAAGAATGTCTGAAAGCGGATGCAGTGTAACAGTAACACAGAAAGATTGGGAGGTCCTGATCAGGGAAAATGAAAAACTTGCTTTTCAAATTGATAAAGGCGAGATGATGAGGGTGTTCATTATTACTTCCGATGATGAAATCCGGATGCTTATTATGGCACACCACCTGGTGGGGGACGGTAAGTCTGTTGCTTATTTTCTGGAAGATGTCATGAGGGCATTATCCGGAGAGAAGATCGAATATAAACCGCTACATTTAATAAACGAGGATTTGCTTCCAAAAGAATCAAATCTGCCTCCATTTTATAAGCTCTATGCACGCAGTTTCAATCGAAAATGGCGGCGAAACAGATGTACCTTTAACTGGGAAGATTATTATCATATCCACGAAGTTTATTGGAGGGAGAAAAGCTCCAATATCATTTGCAAAACTTTTTCTGTAGAAGATGTAGATAAACTTCGCATCAAAGCACAGAAGATGGGCATATCAGTTAATAGTCTGCTGACAACAGCTTTTCTAAGGGCGAATCCTGAAAATGGCTGCATAGGAATGCCTGTGGATGCAAGAAATGACCATAACCGTTCAATGGCAAATCAGGCAACGGGGATCAGTGTAGATCACTATTATTCTGAAAAACTTTCTTTTGAAGAAAATGCAGGAATTGTTCATCAAAAGGTCCATAAAAAGTTAGACAGCCCTGTTTTTAGATATTTTATTTTGCGCTTTCTGCCATTATTTGATCCGGCTTTGCTGGATTCCATATTGTTTGCCACATATGATCTGTGTGACAATAAAACCAGTGCAAAACTGGCTGAGGTCATGGGATACAAGGGCGGAAAGACAAGGGAATTGGGCATTACCAATTTGATCAGGCTAGACATTCCCGATACTTATGGAAGTTATGGGATAAAAAATGTTTTGTTTGTTCCTCCGGTTGTATCTTATGCAAAGCATATCATAGGTGTGGTTACTACAGGGGATGGGATGAGGATTTCTTATCATTTTATGAGTGATCAGGATGCTGCAGAAGAGAAGAAGTTTTTTGAGCGGGCGATGGAGAATCTGTAAGAAGTGAAAGCTGTCATATTTTGAAATGTTTGATATGTAAAACGTTTCCGGATATGGCAGCTTTTTAATGGGTAATTAATTATCTTCTATATTCTGCTGGGTGCGCTCTATCATTTCCTCCATGAGTTTTTCGGCTTTCTCATATTCATGATTCTTCAGCGCATCATGAATTTGTTTTTGGACTACTAATTGTTCTCTTAAAAAACTTTTAAATACTGGCATTTCATTTTCCATGACCTACACCCCTTTCTGCTAGTTTAAGGATATTATAGGTCTTTTCCTTTCTCCCCGTCAAGCCGTTAGGAAAGCAAAAATATAATTTTCCGTTTAAATAATAAAAAAATTGCGTTCAAGATATATAGAGATAAAATTGACACTATTATCAACGCAATGATAAGATAAATTAGATACTGTTTTAGTCAGGACTATAAATAAGGCGAGGGTTGATCAATGAATAAAAAAATATGGGATATCTATGCTCCAATCTATGAAAAGGCGATGCGCGCAGACCGCAAAGTTTATAAGTTTATGTATGACCGTATTCCAAAGGTTATTGAGGGGAAAGAAGTATTGGAAATTGCCACCGGTCCGGGATTGTTGGCAAAGCATGTTGCGTATGCTGCAAATAGAATGGTTGCCACAGACTATTCGGATGGAATGATCGCAGAAGCCAGAAAAGGAGAGTATCCTGATAATCTGACATTTGAAGTTGCGGATGCGACGAATCTGCCGTATGATGATGATTCCTTTGACGTGGTGCTGATCGCCAATGCACTTCATATTATGCCGAATCCTGAGAAAGCACTTCAGGAGATAAACAGAGTATTGAAAAATAAGGGTATATTGATTGCTCCTAATTTTGTAAAACATAAGGGCGGCTTTATCAGTAGAACATGGTCCGGAATATTAAAAATCGCAGGTGTAAAGTTTGAGCATCAGTGGCAGACAGAGGATTATAAGGAGTTTCTTGAAAAGAACGGATGGAAAGTTAAGAATTGTAAAGAAATGAAGGCGCGCATTTCCATGGCGTATGTTGAATGTGTAAGAAATAGGAGTAACTAATTTATGCCAATAAAATTTACAGATAGCAAACCATTAACATTTGATAATTTCGATAATCGGGATAATTATCAAGCCTTTTTGTATGGTAATGCTGCAGACATTGGTGGTGGAACAATATTAAAAGAGGAAATAGATGTTTTGAGTCAATATCCTGATCTAAAGCGTATTGCTATTATGGGATTACATCAAGATACATTTGAATATTTTGTTGAGACATATGGGAAAAAGTTTGAAGCTATCTATTTTTGGAAAAATAAGTTAGTAGAGGATTGGTCTAAATTAAGTAAATTGGAAAACATTGAGGTATTAGCTTACTTTCATAATCAGAGAATTGAAGTGCTGTGGGATATGAGAGAAAACAAAAAACTCAGGTTATTAGCTATTGAAGATTTCACCAGATTAAAAGACATGAGTGGAATTGAAAAGGCTCCTGTCCTGGAAGGATTATTGTTTGGAAATAAGGTCTGGGCAAGAACTTCAATAAATAGATTTCCGGATTTACAATTAACATCCATACGAAGAATAAATCACAATGCTGAAGTTTCTTTTGAAGATACATTTCGAATGTTGCAAATTCCATCTTTGGAAAATTTAGATTTTCGAACGAATTTGTATCCAACAGAGTTTATAGCCTGGATCTGTGCTAATTATCCAAATTTAAAGGGTTATTGCTTAAATCCGTATGTAAAGTTCACTGATAATAGTGCGGTTATTTGTGGCAAAAGAAAGCCTTGTATTGATGATATAACAGATGAAAAAGGATTGGCAAAGATCGAGAAAGCTGGAAAAAATTTTGAACAAATGAAAGAAAAATATAGAGGGTTTACATTTTCTCAAATAATGGATGTATTAAAAAGTTAGCCGGATATATAATGAGAAAATACAGTTTAACGAGGAATAGGTGCATGATCAGACTTCTATTCCTAAAAGATAATTTACAGTCTTTGCCATAGTTTGTAAAAGCATTTTGGGTTGATAATATTCAGCCATAGGTCCTTTGCGGTAACAATTGTTTACAATACAACACATCTGAATACCGGAGTATGCTGATGAGATATAAGTCAGAAGTTCCGTTTCGCTTACCTTTGCCTGTATTTCTCCCTTTTGCAGTTTTTGCTTAAAATAATCAGAAGTGCGCGACATGATGTATTCCATATGTCCAACACCATGAGCCCCGGCAAGAATCTTTTCGATTCTATGAGGTGCATTCATAGCAAGTACCGATAATTCAAAATCGATCTTTTCAATTCCCATCAGTTCATCTGACATAAAATCTGCAAGCATATCAAAAATATGGGTGGTAATTTCTTTTGCTGAGAGTTCATCTGCTCTTGCAAATATTTCATCAACCTTATCCTTAATAGAAACCCTTTTTCGCATTTCCACTAACATATCTGCAAATATTTCGTCAATATCGTGATAAAAACGATAAATTCCTCCTTGACTTAATCCGGTACGATTAATAATGTCCTGCATTGTGACGGTGCTTACAGTCTTTTCAATACACAGCTCATATGCAGCCCCTATAATGAGATTTTTTTTATTTGTAATATATTCCTCTGTTACTTTTGGCATATTAACTTTCTCCTACAAATTTGATACATCAAGTAAAGTTTCAAATACAGTATCCATACCTTCTTTTCCCGGCATATGTCCGGAATTTTTGATAATACGGCAGTTCAAATAGGAATTTCCCAAAGATTCTACTGCTTTAAGAATATTCGATGTTGATGTCACGATATCTGTATCGCCCTGTAAAATGTAATAGGGTACGTTTACGTTAGAGAGATCTTCGGTCAGGTCCAATTTTAACAGCTCTGACCATAGACACGTACTTGTGGATGTGCCGTTTATCATAATTGCCTTAAAGTCCTTCAATTTATAGTCCGGACTTGTGATCAATCCTCTGATTATTGAACTCACGGGTGCAGGCTTACCTTTTTTATTGGTGTAGCCATCTGTATATTTGCGAATACTTCCAGATAAAAACTGCATGTCTTTGTCACTAAAATTGTCTGTTGTAATTGCCCGGACCCGCTGCATTTTCCTCTCAGAAAATCCGGCTTTCTCCAACGCTTCATATACTTCATCATTTAAAAACAGCTTTTTTAAAACCTGCCCCCAGATAACAACGGCGTCTACTTTTTTTCCAATCTTTTGTACAGCCTTTAAGGCGAGTACACTTCCCCATGACATACCCAAAAGAATTATTTTGTTAGCAGGAAAAAGTGTCTTGACTTCAGTGATCAAGTCTATGGTCATTTCCACAAAAGATTCCACGGTAAACCGATCCTTCAAATTATAATTATTAATACCACAGCCTAACTGATCCCAGTACACCATGATGAAACGTTCTGTAAACATTGGAAATAGTCCTCTGCATCCTACAGAAAAAGGTATGGGGCTTCCCGGACCGCCATGTAGATTAATGACAATGGGAAGGTCTTTGCTTTTTCCTTCGATCAGAATTTTCTGTGGGACTTTTCCCAAAGAAAAAGTATATATTTCAGAGATTTCATTTTCTTCTATGATCAGTTTTCGGGCTTTGTTCATGATATATCTGCTCCTTAAAAATGAAACTGGTTTCATTTTAATGTGTACTATCATATTTGTCAATATAAAATGAATGCGTATTCATTTTTAAAATTGTAAGAGTAGATTTATTAGTTTAATCAGTTCACATAGTCCATTCATAATGTGCTATAATTCAATATGTGAATGAGATGAGTTTTGCCTGGTAGACATATGGCTTGATTGCTTCAAAACATTTAACAGGGATACAAAATAACTTAAGAAATTCGAGGAGAAAAATGAGCGAGATAATTGCACAAAGACAATTCAGCCCCATGTATATTTATTTGGACACGGCATTTTTAATACTTCTGGCAGTTTTGCTGTTAAAGCAGAAAAAGTATATGACAGTGGCTGTGGGAGTGGCAGCAGGGGTGTTGTACATGATCGTAGATTACGGAATATTTCACTTATTATGCCATACCCGCAGTATCAGTGCCGGGCACAGCCTGTTTTGGGTATTATTATGGATGAGCATGAGCTATGGCTTTACAAATTTTGTGTGGATATGGTTGTGGATATCCCGTGATAAAAATCTGAAGGAATGGTCGTTGCTGATCTTGATGTGGTGGTTCTGCTGTCCCATGCTTGCTGCAACCTTCGGAGGTACGGAAGAACTCATAACCATTCAGCGTACCACGGGAGCCTATCATGGATATATGGCATTGATCTTATTTGTAGGCTATCTGGGTGTGATCATATGGAACCTAAGGCATCAGAAATCTGAACAGAAAATTCCTATTGGATGGATTCTGGCGATCGGTATTCTGGTCCAGTTTGGGTGGGAAGCAGCTTTGCTGATCGGTGGAATCCGCAGTGCGACTATTGTTTCATGGGGCGATAAATTGCTTACACTGATCGTAAATTCTCTTTTGGAGACAAACCTAGGAATGCCCTATGTGTATGCACTATATATATTATATTCTTCCCATTTTACAGAACAGATCACAAAGCGTCATGAAAAGCTGTCCTTTCTGGAAGCTCTTGAAGAAAATAATACTATGGCTGGCATTCACAGGTAATACAGGGAATAAGCCTGATCAAAAAAAGGGATTGGAGGGGATACATTGGAATTAAATATAAACAGTCCTGCATACTTTTCGGACCATTATGGTGTTGATGATGAAGTATATGATTATTGCCGCAGGCTGAGAGAGTTTGTAAGGGAAAAAGAATATAGCGAATCTTTACATACGGTAGGAATCATGCCGGTAGCAGCGCCGGAGGAGCTTTATGAGCAGGGGAAATGGAAAGAAAATATCAGATTTCTTGGTAATAAGTCTGTTGCAGCGATTGTGATCCATATGGATTTTGAAAAATATTATGAGGCAGGCAGTGATATAAAGATACAAATGATGAAGGAAACCGTTTTAACAGCTGTTAAAAGAATCAAAGCAAAGGGCAGATTTGATTATGAAAGATTTATGGAGGATATAGAATCTGTTGTGTGAAAATTTTCTGCCCATGAAGTGAAAATGCCCATATTTACTGGGATGCAACCGAAACTTTACATTTAGAAATCCAAAGATGATAGAGTTATTTGCCTGTAAAAAATATACTATGAGCAAATAAATGAAAAAGGAGAAAACATTATGACATTAGGCAATAAACTATCAAAGCTGCGAAAACAAAATAATTATACTCAGGAACAGCTCTCGGATATACTGGGAGTTTCCCGACAGGCGATCAGTAAATGGGAATCAGACGTATCTTATCCGGAAACGGAAAAAATAATCCAGTTAAGTAAATTGTATGACTGTTCGTTAGATTACCTGTTAAAAGACGAGATAACAGATGAAAATTCCTATGATAAAGGTGTTGTCCTTCGTGTAAGAGAACTATATTATGAAAAGACCAGTAAAAAGAAGATAAACGGAGTGCCCCTTTGGCAGATCAATATCGGCTTAGGCAGGACGGCCAAAGGAATCATTGCAATAGGTATAAAATCCAAAGGAATTATTTCTGTGGGAGTATTATCTATGGGGATTTTCTCTTTGGGTGTATGTTCATTGGGCATGGTATCTTTAGGGATTGCAGCATTAGGAATATTAGCCGCCGGTAATATAGCTGTAGGAATAATGGCAGCAGGAGCTATATCTTTAGGCATTATAGCCTTAGGTGCAATAGCAGTTGGAGAATTTTCAGCAGGTGCCATGGCGATCGGAAATTATATGGCGGTGGGAGACTATGCAAGGGCTGCCATTGCTGTGGGACAATCGGAAGCCTATGGAATCATTTATCAAAAGGTTGGAGAATTGACCCCGGCTGATTATAATAATATATGCGATTTGATTCATAAGGAAGTGCCGGCTTACTTTTCATGGGCAGGAGAATTGATGAAGGTCTTTCTGAAATATTAGAATTTTGGAATTTATGAATCTTGGCATGCTGCATTTGCGGGAGATGAACGGAAAGGAGCGATCTAAATTGAAGAACACGAATGAACTGCTTGAAAATTTAGATAAACTGCATACAACGGAATTGGGAGTGATAAGGATTAAGAAAAATCTCTCCCTGGAAACGGATATAGCAGTTGACTGGTGCAGAGAAAAAATAAAATCCGCCAATGCGGTCATCTCTCGGAAGGGAAAAAACTGGTATGTCAGTGTAGATGGCTGTGTGATAACTGTAAATGCCTATAGTTATACGATCATAACAGCACATAAGGATAAACAGTAGATAATGATATGAATTTATTTTAAATGAAAAATATCAAAATGCGGAAATAGAATTTACCCAGTGAAAACATTGCCTTGGCAAAGAAAAGACTGGGAAAATGTTACGATAGTTTTTGGAATAGACATGGAGCTGACGGATGGGGAAGATATCATATAGACTTGCAAATTTCAATGATCTGAAAGAAATTTGCAAATTAGTTAATCATGCAATAGAAGAAATGATAAAACAAAATATTTTTCAATGGGATGAGTTATATCCTACTATGGATGACTTTCGGGAGGATATAGATAAAGAACAGCTTTATGTGGGATTATTGGATGACCATATAGCTGTCATATATGTATTAAATCAGGATTATGATGACGAATATGAAAACGGGGATTGGAAATATAAAAATGAACCATTTTATATTATACATAGACTATGTGTGAATCCTGTTTTCCAAAATAAGGGGATTGCCCGAAGTACATTGCAGCATATTGAAGAAGAGCTGATAGATTTGGACATTCATACCATCAGGCTGGATGTATATTCCCAAAATCCCTTTGCATTAAAATTATATGATAGTTTGAATTATACCAAAGCAGGTTATGCTGATTGGCGAAAAGGAAGATTTTATTTAATGGAGAAGCATTTTTAGCTGTGAATCAGGGATAGCGGTGAAAGTTTATTAGTGGGTTATCATAAGATCCTATTTTAAAAGGCGGAGTTTTATGGACAAGGAGATAATAAAAAGAGAGAAATTCAGATTTAAATCAAAAGAACTTTTCTATAGAAAGCATGGTAAAAAGGAAGAAATGACTGCAAAGAATAATCCCGAGAGCATCTGTATTTATATAGACAGAAGTCGAAATCTGACAGTTGTACCGTTCTACTATTATGAAGACACTCCCATGGGCGTGGATATTGGAGATTATAAGCTGATCGATCATCCTTATAGCGCAGAGGAAATGGGAAACGTAATATATTCCTGCTATAAAGAAACATGGCAGAAGCCTCATGTTACAAATGAGCAAAGGGCTGAATCCATTCCCTCTTTTAAAAAGATAACAGGTAAGGGCTTTTCCTATTGGATAAGGCATTATGAATGTATTGAAATCCGTTTTAAAGAACAACTGAACATTCATTTTATGCACAAGGAAGTATCCGGAGACGGCAGGGGATATAGGAAATGCAGTTGATGCGGTTTGTTTCAAGAAGATGGGTGCTCATTTGACAGAAGAGCAGTCCTGAATTTCAATTTAAATAAACTTTTGTAAGGGGATTTCATAATATGAAGACAAAAATGAAGAGTATTGGCGGAAGTCTGTTGATCACACTTTCTTTTGTGGTATTTGTAGGAATCATATCATCTGTTGCAATGATGATAATGAAAAATCCTATGGATCATATTTCATTGATCAGTGGAGCAGCGCAGCTGCTGTATCTGGCGCCTGTCTTGATCATATTCAAGATTAAGAAAATTACTTTTACAGAGAGATGTTACATAAAAACTGTTCCGTTGAAAAAATATCTTTTTCCCGTTATAGCGGCATTTGGATTTTCTTCATTTTCCAGTATTATACAGGAGTCAGTACCTATTCCCCAGAGCCTTCTTGGAAATGCGACAGAAGATCTTGGAAACAGTGTTGCAGCATATATTGTGGCAATTTTTATTATTGCACCGATTATAGAAGAAATAGTATTTCGGGGGCTAATCATGACCAGGCTCCGTAAGACCTTTTCGGCTGGCTGGGCAATTTTTTTCAGTGCACTATTATTCGGATTTATTCATTTGATGACCGGAAGTGTTGTAACAGCAATACATGCTTTTCTGGGAGGATTGATCTTTGCATTGACTTATGAGAAGACCGGCTCTTTGATTCCGGCAGTAATAGCACATTTTTCGGCAAACGTAGGTGGCCTGGTGCCGGGGGTAGTTCGTAATTGTGATGTTATAGTACAATATGGTATAGCGGCAGTTTTTGCAGTGATATCTGCTCTGGCATGTATTGTTTTAGCAAAATCAAAAATATGTGTTTGATTGAAAATGAAGGAGGAAAAATAAAAATGAATAATCCTTGGAAAGAGATCGAATTATCAGATTATGAAAATCATATGAAGCTGGATTCTGTTAAGCAGCTTCAAGCAATGAATTCCATGATGAAAGAACAGTTTGACCGGTATCCCATAAAATCGGTTATGATATTGGGAGTTGCAGGAGGAAACGGTTTAGAACATATTGATACGGAAAAGTTTCGGAAAGTATATGGAGTGGATATCAATAGCAGATATTTGAAAGAATGTGAAGCCAGATATCCTGATTTAGCAGATGTGCTGGAGTGTCTTTGTATAGATTTGATGGATGAGAGTATTGCGCTTCCCTATGCAGACATGGTAGTAGCAAATCTGTTGATTGAATATATTGGATACCAATGTTTTCAAAACGCGATTAATAGGATCAGACCTGCATACGTATCCTGCATAATTCAAATTAATACGGATGATAGCTGGGTGTCGGATTCACCTTATCTTTCAGTCTTTGACGATCTTGATCGAGTGCATCATCAGATGGAGGAGAAAGAATTGGCAGATGCCATGAAGTGTATCGGATATTCCCTGACAGAGCAAACGGAGCAGTCTCTTCCTAATGGAAAGAAACTGGTACGATTGGATTTTTGTTTTGTGGATCAATATTAAAGTGTGTTATGGGAGGAAACGTAATGAATGCTGCAAAAGATTTTTATTATGTAACGGATGACAAACATCAAATAAAGAGTGCGGATGTTGAAAGATTGTTAAAAAGGACATATTGGGCAAGTCAGAGAACAAAGGAAGTCATTCAAAAGTCTATTGACAATTCTATTTGCTATGGAGTATTTGATTCTGAAAGCAATCTACTGATCGGATTTGCCAGAGTCGTAACGGATTATGCAACTATATTTTATCTGGCAGATGTAATTGTTGATGAAGCTTATCAGGGAAAAGGCATTGGGAAATTTTTAGTTGATACAGTTGTAAATGACGATAAAATTAAGGGGCTTCGTGGTATTCTTTTGACAAAAGACGCGCATAAATTATATGAAAGATTTGGATTTAACCATGAAATGGAGAGGTGTATGGTTAAATAGTAGTTGTACTAAGAGGATGCAAAGATTTAATTTCCTGAATCAAGAAGGATTGCTTTTTATGGGTAAATATGTTAAAGTATAATTGTTCTATTTAGAAATATTCTAAAAGGAAATAAAAATAAACTAGGGATAAAAGTATATTTGCCTTGGAGTGGAATTATTCAGGAGGGATTTGATGGAATTTTATGATGTGGTAAATGCAAGAAGAACAATCAGAGATTTTAAGGATGAGCCGATTGATATGGAGGCAATAAAAAGGATTATTGCTGCCGGGATGAAAGCCCCCACCAATGATCATATGAGGGATTGGCATTTTGTTGTTGTGAATGACAAGGCTGTGGTACGGAAACTGATCAATAAAATACCCAAAAAGGTATCGGATAAGCGGCTGGAATTTATTATAAAATCATGGAAGCTGGAGGATGAATGCCAGCAGAAATCTTATTATGATGCCATTCCAAAGCAATATCAGATGCTGTTAAATGCAGGCTGTGTAATCATTCCGGTTTTTAAGCAGGAATGGGATTTGCTACAGCCTAAAGATTTGTCTGCACTTAACAGGTTCGCATCAATCTGGTGCTGCATCGAGAATATTTTTCTGGCGGCAACGGCTGAGAACTATGGATACACGCTGAGAATACCTCTTGGAAATGAACAGGAATATGTGAAAAGCGTTTTGAATTTTCCGGATGAATATATCATGCCTTGTTATATTGGGATAGGGAAAATAGCGGAAGATGCGGTGTATCCTGAGCAAAAAGCTTATGTTCTTGATGATAGAATTCATATGAACGGGTGGAAATAATCTGATATTTTAAAGCATTGGAGGAATTTGCTTGGAAACAAAAGGCGGATTTTATATTACGCAGATCAAACAACTTCAGGATAGGATTTTTGAAAGGCTGCTGGTGGAAAACGGCATAGAGATCAGCGGCGGTCAGGGAAGGATTTTGTTTATTTTGTGGAAGAAGGATAATCTTACCATAAGTGAGATCAGTAAAGAAACGTCTCTGGCAAAAAACACGGTTTCCATTGTAGTTGACGGAATGGTGCATAAAGGCATTCTGGAAAGAAACATTAACCCTGAGAACCGCCGTCAGACCATTATTTCCCTTACAGAGTATGCAAAATCCATACAGGAAAAATATGAAGCAGTTTCCCAGCAGATGAACCAATTATTTTATCAGGGATTTTCTGAGGATGAGCAAAAGCTGTTTGAGCAGTATCTTGCAAAAATATTAGATACTTTGATACAAGAGGAAAATAGGAGAAAATAAAGCCGGGAAATTTTATTGATTGAATAGATGTTGAAGCAAGAAGGGGAGGATGAAACATGAAAACCAAAGAACAGATATATGAATTTATTCAAAAACAGAAGGTGGCATTTATTGCATCGGTGGATGAAGATGGATATCCCAATATGAAAGCTATGTTCGTGCCGCGCAAGATAGAGGGAAACAGTTTTTATTTTACTACCAATACGTCATCCATGAGGGCAAAACAATTTATGACAAATCCCAAGGCAAGTGTTTACTTTTACAATAAGGGGCGTTTCCGTTATGAAGGAATCATGTTTACAGGGAACATGGAAGTTTTGCAGGATGCAGAAATCAAGAAGGAAATCTGGCGGACGGGGGACTCCATGTATTACAGGGAAGGAGTAACAGATCCGGATTATTGTGTGTTGAAATTCACTGCGGTAAAGGGAAGGCATTATTGTGATCTGAAAACGGAGAGTTTCAACATGGAAGATTTAGAACCGCAATAAAACGTGTGCCGGAACTAATATAAAAGAAGCAAGGAAAAGATATAGATCATGAAGGGATGTATCAATAATTATGAATGAAGATAGCGGCATCATCGGGATAAAAGAATTATTGCAGGGACTTCCCAGGGAAATGCAATTTTGGCATTGTTTTGGACAAGTTCATGAGTTTAAATATTATAAGATATATGATTATGAAGAATGGCATGAACGATATGATGCAGAGATTGTCTTGAGCGATCGGGATGAAAAGGTTAAGATCTGGCTGAAGCTGAAAAATGTTATCGGAGATATTAAATTGCATATGACACAATCCATAAGCGGACTGAATATAAGAAATCTGCGTAAAGAGTGTGGGTTTGAAAGTGGCGTTGGTTTTCATCTGTATGATTTTGAGAATGAGGATATTTCTGTTTATTGTGAGGAAATCGAGGCGAAAATACTATGAGCTTTGAAATAGAGATAAAAAAGCTGTGGTGGATTTTTTATGATACCAAATGATGATTTGACCAGTGTGGATATTTGCGGCTGTCCCAATGGAATAGACTGGAGCGTAATTCATGAGGGTAAACATGTCAGGATAGTAACTGAAAGCGGTAATGAAACGTTGGTAGATTTGGCAGAGTATTCCATGACTGTATACAAGTTCGCAGACTATATTGAAGAGTATTATAATAATTGCGCACCGAAAATTTTTCCCAAAGATGAATTTGACAGAAATGGTTATATAGCTTTTTGGAACGAATGGCATAGAAGAAAGGTTAATCTGAAATATCCCATATTAATGGTTCACGGCATGGGCTTTCGGGACCGGAAATACCTGAATTACTGGGGACGGATTCCCGGCAGGCTGGAAGAACTGGGGTGCAGGATTTATTATGGCTGTCAGGACAGCAACGGTTCTATTGAAGCAAACGGAGAAATACTTGCAGGAAGAATACGGGAAATCATTGATGAGACAGGCGCAGAGAAGTTAAATGTCATTGCCCACTCCAAAGGCGGACTGGATATCCGTTATGCGATTTCCACGCTGGGAGCAGGGAAATGGGTGGCTTCAGTTACTACCATGAATACACCTCACAACGGCTCAGAGACGGTGGATGCGCTGTTGAAGCTGCCTGATTTTTTAATCCGTTTTGGCTGTAAATGCACAAATCTCTGGATGCGGATTCTGGGGGATCACAAGCCGGATACCTACTCAGCAATCCGGTCATTTACTACCGTGAGTGCATCAAAATTTAATGAAGAAAATCCTGATATGGATGGGATCTATTACCAGAGCTATGGATTTGCCATGAAAAATGCTTTTAGCGATATTTTTTTGGC
Organism: Lachnospiraceae bacterium; assembly: GCA_017936785.1. Lineage (GTDB taxonomy): Bacteria > Bacillota > Clostridia > Lachnospirales > Lachnospiraceae > UBA2882. Next base: position 71,165 of record JAGBEV010000057.1, read on the forward strand.
ATGGACCTATCCGGTGGTATACTTTTTTGAAGGAGAAAATGATGGACTGCTGGCGCCGAGAGCTGTTAAGTGGACCAATTTTCAAGGCGTTTTCCGGGGCAATTCCAACCGGGGAATTTCTCACTGTGACCAGGTGGACTTGAGACACCGCAGGTTTACGAAGAAACAGGGAGAAGGAGTTTCGGATATTGTTGATGTGTATGTGGATGCAGTAAGGCGGTTGGAAAAAATGGGATTTTAAGAAAAACTACTGAACAATTACTGAACAATAATTGATTTTGTTCTAAAATTATGATATAGTGAAGTTCCAACAGGAGGTGAGAGTGTTGGATGAACTATATAATTTAATTGCTGAAATGATCGTTTATCTGTTGGAAAAAACCGATGCAGATTTTTATAAAAAATATAATAGCCGTACCCAGACAGAGAGAGACCGGGAAAGAAATATTGTTTGTAAAAATGTCCCGGGGCTTTTTGAGAAGGATTCGGAACAATGTTGTGATCTGGGGAACAATATAGGAACCAAAACGGAGTTTCTGGAAAGTTTAAAACATTTATTTCTATATTGTAGGAAAGCTGAAGAAGACAAGTGTATATTACAATTGCTGGAATTATTAGATGGTTCATTGGAATTTCAAATGCTTAGGGAATTAGAGAGTTTGGAAGATGAAGCATCAGAAGAATGTCTGAATCCTAATTGGAATAAATTGAAACTTGGAATTGTGCCCCGATGTACCTGTTACTGGGAGAGAGGTCACAGAGGAAGTCAGCATTATGATAGATTAGATAATTTTTTGAAAAATATTTTGATCATAAACTATCAGGTACTGGGGGAAATGCAGGTTTTTCACCATTTTCTCCCGGTTAATACATTTTATTCCGCAGAAAAGAAAGGAAGCCTGTCTGTAGCGGTTTCTCCCTTTAAAATGCAGAGAGATTTTGAACAGGAGACTTATGAAAGAGAAGGGACCTGTTACTTTTCGGTACAATATAGTGGGAATGCGGAATGTGATAATCAAAATATAAAAGACATCATATCTGAAGCAGCGAAAGAGCAGGTTGATATACTGATATTTCCTGAAATGCTTGGAAATACTATGATGGTTGACGAAATTGCGGAATATCTGCAGGAGCCTTTCTGGCTAAGTCAAAATAAGCCACCAGCAATCATATCACTGCCTAGCGTATGGGATGAACATAAAAATACAGTGAATCTTCTAAACCACACCGGAACGATCATTTGCGGTCAAAATAAGCAGGAAGCATATTTGGAACCCATTGATCCGGGAGGAAGTGCATATGAAGATATCAAAAAAGATTATAGAATCCATTTAATTCATGGAATCGGAATAGGTCGAATGGCTGTAATGATCTGCAAGGATTTCCTTACAAAAGATTATTTGGATATAATGTTAGAGAATTTAAAGGTTAAATTGATTTTGATTCCGTCTTATTCTACCGGTTATCATGATTTTGAAACCATGGCAGGAAATTTATTGATGTCGGACTGCTGTGCAGTCTGGGCAAATGCCTGTGGGGCAATAAAGGAGCGAAATGGGGAAGAAAGAAAAGTAGGATTTGTCTTAAGGAGTGGAAGGAATACTGGGAAAGAGAGAGAATATGTTTGTATTGAGGATTTTTGTTCTCAAAAAGAATATATGGAAACTCGGCTGAAAGTCTGGAAACTGTATTACAAAACCTTGCTAGGCAGATAGAAAGGAGGAAGCTAGATGGGTGATTTCTTAGACAGCTATTCTCTTATAAGAGATTATGTGAAAAGCGGTACAGAGAATAAAGAATTAAGTGAAAACCTGAGAGAATTGCATAAGAGCTATTTGCAGATTCTTATGCAGGGAATGAAGGCACAAAGCGAAGAACTGATAAGGGCGGAAACGGAAAAACTTCAATATATAAAAAATGTTTATGAAAAATATTTAAAAACAGAAGATGATGCAAAAAATATTGCGTATCTGACTGGGATTGTCATAGGTGAAAGTAAGGTAGGGGCAGCTTGGCTGAGAGAACAGACAAATGAAGAGGCATTTGTACAAAACATGGGAATTTTGCTTTCAAGGGCACATATCAGGGATATTGTAACAAGTATTTATGATACGCCCGGGATTCAGCATAAAACGCTTGCACTACAGACAGGGATTAAAGCCAATTACTTAAATCAATTAGCTTCTTTATTGGAAAAGATTAATTGTATCAGACGTTATGGAACAGGCAAATGTACCTATTATGAGTTGACTTTAAGAGGAAAGGAGTATGTGCAGAAAAATATAGAACCTAAGAAGGATACAGAGAGAAAGCGTGACTTTCTGAAAGAGATGAGTGAATTTAAAGAGATTCAGAAGGAAAATTCTTATAAAATTATAAAAAATAGGAAAAATTATTTTGAAAATAAAAAAATAGAAAAGAAAGAAAATATTTATGATAGAAGCAATGTCATAATATTGGAGACTTATTATAAAAGGACAAAGTTGCTTGAAATGTAGGTGGAAAAAATGGAAAAAATAAATAATCTTGTAAAAGAGATCATGAAAAATGATAAGAGCTGGGAAAATTATAAAGAAATCAAAGAAATTAATGAACCAAAGACCCTTGAACTGTTGAATGATTTGATTTCAGAGGTTCGCAAGATGGTAAAAAATGATGAAGAAGAATCGCTTGAAATGCTGTCCCAATACGTTGAGAATGATCAACTATGCAAAGATATCATTGCTTTTTCACGGTTTACGTTGATGCACTATAAAAATTTTGCCATTGTAAGGCAATTGGAAGAAAGCAATAGGGAATTAGCAGCTGTATTATTTCAAAATATCATGGATAAATTTGTGCTTAGACTGGATTTTGATTTTCAGGAAACATATGAGATCTATAATGCTAAAAGTGAAGAAGAATTTTATGATTTTCTAGAAAGCTATGATACGCTGGTGAGTTATTATGTACAGAGACATTATAGCAGAAAGGCAATTGTTAAGGATATCATTGAGGAAACAGAAATTAGTGATGAGGATGCAGAAGTATTTGCAGATTTAATAGGAAGAAATTATAGGGATTTGCAGCTGAATCTGATCATAGACAGTTTGCAAAAAAATAAGAACTAAATCATATGCAAAAAGGCATGGCTGTATGGTCATGCCTTTTTTATAGGAGCTGCCGCACAAATCTGTTTCTGCGGCAGCTTTTTATAGCAGCAAGGATAAAATTTTAATAAATTTGTAGTAAAATACACTTTTCCTGCGTCTAATATGCAAAAGGAGGCAGTTATGAGCCGGCAGACTGACGAACAACAAAAAAATATAGATATGGAAAAGCTTATAGACCTTTACGGAGATGAGCTGCTGCGGTTGTGCTATTTATATCTGCATGATCTGCAGCTTGCCGAAGATGCAGTACAGGAAACTTATATCAGAATCTTCCGGGGTTATGAAAAGTTTCAGGGAAAAAGCAAAGAAAAAACCTGGATCACCAGAATTGCCATCAATGTATGTAAAAGCTATCTCCGTTCTCCCTGGAAACAAAAGGTATTCTATGGGGATATTGAGACTGTGCAGGATGAAAAGCAAATAGCACAGGAAATGGAAATAAAAGATGACACGGTTATCCGTGCCATTTATCAATTGAAGCCCAAATACAAGGAGGTCATTCTGCTTTTCTATTATCAGGAGTTTAAGGTGGCGGAAATCGCACAGATATTGGATATTTCCGCATCGGCTGTAACAGTCCGCCTCACAAGGGCAAGGGAGCAGTTGAAGGACCGTTTGGAAGGGTGGTATTTTGATGAATAGATTAAAAGCGCATTTAGATGAAAATCTAAAAGAAATAAAAGTAAATACAGAGTTGCGGGATGAGATCTTACAGCAGACAGTTAATGAAAAGGCATCCCGTAAATACCGGAGAGGCAGAAAGGGCTGGCTGCATAGTGCAGGAATTGCAGCAGGACTTTTAGCATTTTTCCTGACTTCAGTAACGGTTGCAGGGGCAAAGGTTCCCATGATACAAAAATGGATTCATCATCTATCCCCTCAACTGGCAGCAATCCTTTATCCCATTGAGGAAAGCTGTGAAAAGGAAGGAATTCGTTTAACAGTCGTTGCAGGTGTCAATGACCAGCGCAATGGGGATATTTATTTTACCATTCAGGATACGGAAGGAGAGGGGCGTACGGCGAAAAAGGTGGACTTTATGGATTCTGCGGGAATTGATGGCAGCAGTATTACCAACGTGGAATTTTTAAGCTATGACGAAGAAAGCCAGACGGCATGTTATGTGCTCCATGAATCAGGGGAAAGGAATTTTGAAAACAGCAGAAATACATTTCATATCAGAAGTATGATGGTAAATAAAGAGGAATTTGACTGGTATGATACGTGCCTTGATCTGGCGGATCTGGCAAAACCGGGAGCAGATACCGCATCCATGGATGATTACCGCTATGGCGGCGGAAGCGGGGCAGGAATGGACTCAAATATAAAACCTGAAGTGTTAAAACCCGATGTCACGGAAATTTCTCTGGGGGATCAAATTGATTTTGTCACCATCAGCAATATAGGAATTGTAGGCGATACGCTGCACATCCAGACAAAGTGGGATACAAGCTTTGATAATCACGGAGAGCTGTGGCTGTTAGCAGAAGGCGAGGAGCCGGGAGAATATGAAGATGCAGTTTCCTATGATAACTATTACTTCTATACGGAAGCGGATGAACAAGCGACAGGCAATAACCGTTTTACCCATCATATTGAATATGTGTATCATCTGGATGATCCGGAAGCATTGGAGGATTATCACCTTTGGGCACGAATGGTAAAAGATGGAGAAATCATAGACGGAAGCTGGGAAGTCAGCTTTGTTATGGGAGAGCTGGATAAGATCACTATAAAACCGGATATGGAGATTGCAGAGGAACTACAGATCACGCCTATTTCCGTCTATGTAGAAGGGTATGGAAAAGATCCGGAGAAATGTGAAATTTCCATGAGAATGGAGGACGGAACGCTGATAAATCTTAGTGCAAGGAATATTTTTAAAGGCAGGGGGAATTCCATGGAGCAGGCGGAGAAGTGGAATTTAAATTTTGTGGCAGACAAAGTCATGGAGCCGGAAAAAGTGGAAGCAGTCTTAATTGATGGTAAGGAAATTTCTGTAAATGTCCGATAATTATATTACAGGCTGCAAAAGAATTTACAGCCGAGTATCAGTCAAAAGGACAGAGAGGGGTATTAATTGAAGATTGATTCCAGCACAATAGGAATGGAATCCGCCAGAAGCTATGCTTCTACCGCTTCCAGAGCAGTTAGCTATCAGACACGGGTAGTGACGCCGGAAGCTGCCAAGGAAGGAAAAGAAAAGAATTTTTCGGATTTTTTGGAATCCGGGAACGGAGAGGAAGCCTTAGGGGAAACCAGTCTGTCATTAAGAGAACAGCTTTATTCCATTTCCACTACCCGCAATATATCAGGGGTAGATGAGAAAAAGGCAATCGAAAACATTAAAATGCAGTGCATGCAGTATCTGATCTACTGGTTATTTGGCGGCAGTACAAGGGACCGCCTGAAGGATCAGTTGTCCCAGGTCATGCCGGCACAGAATCTGAGCACGGGCAGTACACAGTTTGTAACAATGCAGTCAACGATGTCCCAGTATTATGCAGAAACAGAGCAGACATCCTTTTCAACTACAGGTAAGGTTGTTACTGCAGATGGAAGGGAAATCTCTTTTAACGTGGATTTATCCATGAGCAGAAGCTTTGAACAGTATTATGAGACTTCCCAGACAACGGAGATCGTGCAGATGATGGACCCCCTTGTGATCAATCTGGATACGGATATTGCATCCTTGTCGGATCAGAAATTTGAATTTGATATTGACAATGATGGTATTCTGGACAGTATATCCATGCTGCAGAAGGGCAGTGGTTATCTTGCATTGGATAAAAACGGAGACGGTATCATCAACGATGGTTCTGAGCTTTTCGGAACCTCCTCAGGAGACGGTTTTTATGATTTATCCATGTATGATGAGGACGGTAACGGCTGGATTGATGAAAATGATGAGATTTTCTCCAAGCTGTTGATCTGGTCAAAGGATGAAAACGGCAATGATGAGCTTTATCATTTAAAGGACAAGGGAGTGGGAGCTATTTGCCTGCAGAAGGTGGCAACAGATTTTTCACTGAATTCCTTAAAGACCAATCAGACCAACGGTCAGATCCGTTCCACAGGAGTATTTTTGTATGAAAACGGAACTGCGGGAACTATGCAGCAGATGGATCTGGCTATCTGATACATAGAACAGACCAAAGCAGGAAAAACGAAAAATGATTGAAATAGGGAGGATGGCATATCAGGAAGATGTGCCATCCTTTGTCATGTGCCAACCTATCCGGCACATACAATATTGACAAGTGGGATTGTCAGGTATGATCTTTTGAAAGGTTCCAAAATTTTTATTTTTTTACTTATTTTGATCAGTGTGACTGCTATGCTCCTTTCCCGGGAACCGGAAGAGGAGCATATTATGGTTATTGTAGAAGAGGACAAAGCTGTTATGAAAATACCTGTGGAAGAATATATGGTGGGAGCCATGGCGGCGGTAATCGATCCTGAATACGAAATAGAATGTCAAAAGGCGCTGGCTGTACTGATCCGTGGAAATCTGGAAGGGAACAGGCAGGAAAATGAAATGGAGATTAGCATAAGAGAACCATATTATGATTTTGCAATGCGCAGGCAGTTATACGGAGAAAATCAAAAAGAATATGAAGAAAAATTTACAGAAGCCATCGAATCCACCGGGGGATTGATCGCAGTTTCGGGAAATCATATATTGGAAGGCAATTATCACGGAGTCAGTGCAGGAATAACCAGGGCAGCAGCAGACAGTGACAGCGTGCCCTGTAACAAATCCATGGAGGCGGAGGATTTCTTTTATCAAAAAGAAGTGAACAAAGAAGATGTGGGAAATATCGGAGAGATAAAAAGGGACAGTGCAGGATATGTGGAAGAAATCCTTGTGGATGGAAAGATTGTAAGCGGAGAGTATTTCAGGGAACAAATGGGATTACCTTCAGCTAACTTTGAATTGGAGGAGGGAGAAAGCTCTTATCTGATCATCACAAGGGGAAAAGGCCACGGGCTTGGCATGGATATTTATTATGCCAATGAACTGGCAAAGCAGGGCTGGAACTATAATCAAATTTTAGATTATTTTTTTAAGGATTTTATTTTAAAGAAAATTATCGTATAAAGTTTTTTTCACCGGGCAAAACTATTGCTGAGGTGAAAAAATATGAAAAGACATAAATTTACAAAATGGAATAAAGAAAGATTTTCAATTTATGCATCAGCCGCATTGATCGTGTGCGTATGTGTTGTATCCGGTATATATGCAGGAAGCCAGTCTCCTTCCAAAAAGCAGATCATAGATCTGGAATCCGTAGGAGACGACAGCTCTGCCTATAGCGCAGACGGAGAAGAACAGGCAGCTGTTGATGACGAAAATGTCCAGGCTTCCGTACAGGAGGAAGAAACAGTACCTGTAGCTACAAACGGACAGACAGCTATCCCTTCAGACGCAAGAGAAGGAATGGAGCAGGCAAAAGAGCTTACAGAGACCGGAGATGCTCTTGCTGCGGATCTGACCGGAGATGCTGAGGTGGCAGAGATCGTAGAGATCAATGAAGAGGATTTCAGCGTGCCTACCATGGCAGGTAGCAACAGCAGTCAGGAGGCAGTTCTTCATTTTAACGGAGAGGATGGATTATCCTGGCCTGTGATCGGCAATGTGGTCATGAACTACAGTATGGATGAGAGAACTTATTTTGCTACTTTAAACCAGTATTGCTATTATCCCGCAGTTGCTATCAGCGCAGAAGAAGGCGCTCCCGTATCTGCCGCTGCAGAAGGAAAAGTATCTAAAGTGGGTATCAATGAAGAAATCGGACAATATGTGATCATGGATCTGGGAGACGGATATCAGGCTACCTATGGTCAATTGGCAAATCTGACAGTAGAGCAGGGCGATAAGGTAAGCCGGAGCCAGGTCATCGGCTATGTGGCAGCGCCGACCAAATACTATAGTCTGGAAGGCACCAATATTTATTTTAAACTGGAAAAGGATGGAGAGTCCCTTGATCCGGTAGGGTATTTTAAATAGAACGGGATGAGAATATGAAACTGGCAATCGTACATGGCAAAGTGCTCACTATGTCGGATAAAGTTAAAAAAGTCATTCCGGGCGGAACGGTTTTGGTTCATAATGGTATCATAGAACAGATTTTGGAAAAAGAAGCGCCCATTCCGCCGGAATACCGATTGATGGATGCGAAGGGATGTTTTGTGTTACCGGGGTTTATAGAGGCGCACTGTCATATGGGAATCACCGAGGAAAAGAAGGGAATGGAGGGTGATGATTGTAATGAGGGAGTGGACCCGGTTACCCCGTCTCTTCGTGCCATTGATGCCATCAATCCCATGGATGATGCTTTTCATAATGCCGTGCGTGCGGGGATCACTGCAGCAATGATCGGTCCCGGAAGCTCCAATGTAGTAGGCGGGCAGTTTGTTGTAGTTAATAATCACGGCAGATGTATAGATGACATGGTGCTCCGTTTTCCGGCAGCCCTTAAGGTGGCTTTTGGAGAAAATCCCAAGGTAAACTACAGCGGTATGGGAAAATCCCCTTCCACACGTATGGCAATCGCTGCTATGCTCCGCAAGGAACTGCTTAGTGCAAAACAGTATTTAAATAGCCACAAAAAAGATGAAGAAACCGATCTGCGTTTTGAAGCATACCGGCAGGTATTTGAAAGAAAAATCCCCATTAAGGCACATGTCCACCGGGCAGATGATATTCTGACTGCCATTCGAATCGCAAAAGAATTTCAACTGGATATGACCTTAGATCATTGCTCGGAGGGGCACCTGATCGCAGAGGAGATCAAAGCATCGGGATTTCCTGCTATCGTAGGTCCCGATCTGGCAAGCAGGAATAAGATCGAAGTACAGAATATGGCATTTAAAACAGCGGGAATCTTGTCCAAAGCAGGAGTTTTGACTGCAATTACTACCGATCATCCGGTATCGATCATTCAAACTCTGCCCTTATGTGCGGCAATGGCAGTAAAAGAAGGCATGGAAATGGAGGAGGCTTTAAAAGCTATTACCATCAATGCGGCAAAAATATGCAGAGTGGATGATAAAATAGGAAGCCTGGAGCCGGGCAAACAGGGGGATATTGTGATCTATGACGGTCATCCCTTTGACATCTTTACCCGGACAATGTGTACCATGATCCGGGGAGAAATCGTCTATCGTGCGCCGGAGTTTTTTATCTAAAGGAAAAGAAAAAAGCACTTCTTCTGACTTTACCACAGTTTCTCCATGGGGTATAATCAAAATGATTATGTTTTTATATGGAGCATTCCTGTAATTCAGAAATAATGCCAATTGAATAAAAAGAAACCTCTGATGTATGATTAGAGTGTTCATCTTGGCGGATGAAACAAAAACACTTAAATCAACGGAGGTTTCTAAAATGAATTTAACACAGAATGA
>JAGBEV010000058.1 GCA_017936785.1 Lachnospiraceae bacterium
GGGCCTCGGGTCGCTCCGCCAGCTTGACGCCATGCTTGCTTTCAGCTTTTCAATCTGTTCCGGCGACAGCAGCGCACAGCCATCCAGCTTGCCATGCTTGCGGTAATAGGCGTTGACTTCCTTCATAATGAGCTGGGAGCGTTCCAGCCCGTCCAGCTTCTTCTGGAGCTTTTCGATCGCTGCCGGGTCATCGGCGCTGATCCCGCCCATGCCGGTGCTGCGTATCTTATCCAGCAGCCCTTGAATATACCGCCATTCCTCCATGTTGCTGTCCCGGGCCCGGTTCTGTTTTTCCTTCTTTCCCACCGGGAAATTGGCAGGTCCGGCGATCATCACAGAGGGAACCCTTGCGTCAATGGCAAAGCCCTGGTTCATGTTTTCGGCCAGCTTGCGGGCGTAGGTGTCTAACAGATGGTCGATCTTCTCATGGTACATGGGGTCCACCCGGGATTTCTGCTTTTCCGCTATGGCGGCGGCCTTGTCCACCATTGCCCGGTATTCCGCCGTTGCGCTCCCTTCCTTGTAGTCGGAAAAGCTGTTCATTTCTTTTGCCCGGCGGGCGGCTCCTTCATTGATAGGGTAATAGTTGATGGTATGCACCTCCTTTATGCTTCGGGCCATGCTGGCCCGAAGTCCTACCGTTCTTCATGGGAAGGCCCCGCCTTGTCCTTTTTCGGAGCGGGTGGGGCTTCTTGAAACTGTTTGAGTGTAGCGAGAATGGAGTGGACAGGCTCGGCCTTTTCAGGATAGGCAAATATCCGGTGTTCCGGCGGGATGTCCTGCGGCCCGTGGTAATACTCCTTGAAGCCCTCCGGGACTGCCGACACATACCCACCGGGAGCGAATACGCCGCCCTCGTTGATACGCACATCCCGCCCGTATGCCTCATAATCGAAGTAGTTCTGAATGTGCTCCGGTATGTCGATAGTCCCAAGCTCGTCGGCGTAAAGACGACCCAGCCCTTCATCATCGGAAATATCCGGGTAAAAGCGGTAAAGGTCAAGGTTCTGCGTCAGGTTTATCAAATCCTTCACGCTCCTTGTGTGGTTTCCCAAGACAAGAGCGGCTTCAAAGGTTTCCAGTCCACCCTTATCCCGTACTTCCAGCAGGGCGTGGCCCAGCTCGTTCAGCTCGTCGATGTTCTCACATTCGTAGAGATGATCGTAGAGCCCCAGCACATCACTGTCAAAGCTGGTAAAGAACACTTCGCTGTACCGTTTCCCGTCTATCCCGATTTTGGCAAGGGCGGCCTGCAACTCCTGTGTCGTCATGGGGAAATGTACCGTTGTCCCTACCTCGATCCCCATCAAGGGGTACAGGGCTGTATTGGTTATATAGGCTTCAAACATGGGCTTATTCCTCCTTTCCGGCCCTGCCAGCCAGCACCTCATAGATCCCGGCCATAATGTAATCGGCGCAAGGGAGGGCAATCGCATTTCCCAGCGCCTTGTAGCGTTGCAGAGGCCGGATCTCCATGCCGTCCGCCCCGTACTTTGTCCAGCCCTCCGGCAGCCCCATCAGCCGTTCGCTTTCCGTTTCCGTCAGAAAACGGATGCAGCCGCCCTCCGGGTCGCCCTCATACCAGAAGGCAAAGGGCGTTACATCACTGGCTAAAAGAGTGGGAAAAGGGTCAGTTGGTAATCCGAAGCTGTTTCGGAAGGCCGTTTCTTCCTGCCTTTTTGCCGCTCCCCGCATACGGAAGCACTGAAAGGGGTGGATGACTGGTATCTGCCGCCCTGTTTCAAAAGAAGCTGTTCGATCTCCTTCGGCGGCGGCCCACCCGCCCTCTCCGCAAGGCGGAGGAAGTGGGAGCATTGGACGGGGCTTAAATAGTATGTCTGCGGCACGTCTGCCTCCAAAATCCGCCACGACGAAAATCCGCTGCCTTCGTGCCAGCCTTCGGGAGCCTGCCCAATACTGGGCGTCCATGAGCCGCCAGCACACATCAGGCGTTCCCCCTCGCACCATTCCGGCGTTTCCCCATCTTCCCGAAGGAGGCATTGGAATTTCGGTGTCCGAGAAGGCGGATAGGACGGCTCTAAAGTCCATCCGGTCATTTGTAGAAAACGCTCCCATGACGTTTTCCCAAACAGCGATAGCTGGATATAGGTTATCAGTAGCATCCCTCATTTCCTGTATGATACGAAACGCCTGATAGAACAGGCTTGATTTTGCCCCGGCAAGGCCGGAGCGGTTGCCGATCAGAGAAAGGTTCTGACAGGGAGAGCCGAAGGTTATCACATGGACCGGCGGGATTTTCCCGCCGTCCACCTTCGTAATATCCCCCAAATGCACCATGTCGGGAAAGTGCCTTTTGGTTATGGAGATGGGCGCTTTTTCAATCTCACTGGCCCATACCGGACGGATACCGCACCGGGAAGCAGCCAGAGGGAACACGCCGATCCCGTCGAAAAGGCTTCCCAGCTTAATGTCCGGCATGGCCCGGGGTGCCGTGACCCTTCACGGCAAGCACCCCTTCCAGTGTGGTCGCCGCAATGCCCAGCCGCCCGGCAACCGCAATATCATTTTTTACATCCTCGTCCACAGCGCTGCCGCAGACAATCAGGGTGTGGGAGCGCCGCAGCATATCCCGGCGCATATCAATCCCGGCCTTGTGTTCCTCGGGAACGCTGTCATTCAAAAACAGCGGCAGATACAAGAGCGGGCAGATCGGGGAAAAGCCCGCCTCATAAGCAAGACGGCAGTAGTGGGCCGCCAGCTCCATATCAACATCCGGCTCGCCGCTCCATGCGGCGGTCAGGTATGCTAAAGGTCGTTTCATTGGTTGAGCCTCCATTTCTGTTTTGGTTTAGGGAAAAGCAAGAGTTCGCCCAACCCCTCCGCCCCTTCCCCCGGGAAGGGGAACGGCTCTGGAGAATTTATATCCCCGTCGCTTGACCGGGAAAAAGCATAACCGGGAGAAATCCGTCAAGGGTGCCTCTGGCACCGCCTGCGGCGGCGCTGCCCTTGACTGATTTTCCCGGCTATGCTACGGAATAACTGGCGACGGGGAATAATTTATATCTCCAGAGCTTCGGGGCGCGGGGCAGAGCCCCGCAATCCTCGGGCCATGCTGACCCGAAGTTTGGGCTTACTTTTCCTGTTCGGTTTTCTTCTCCGGCTTTTCATGTTCCTTCTGCTGACCCTTCCAGTCGTCCAGCAGCTTGATGATCTGGTCCTTCATTTCCCTCGGCGTAGTTTCCTTGCCGAAATACTTGCTCAGTTCCGCACCTGTCAAAATCACTTTGTCTACCTCCTTTTTGTCCTCCATCATAATGCCGTCGATCACATCCCCGTTGAGCAGCTTCTTTTCGTCCAGCTCACGCATACGCTTTGCCTGCGCCTGTGAAGGCGAGGACTGCTGGCTGTCAATGGCGACGGCGATATAGTTCTGGTTCTTCTTGCCGATATAGGAAAGCTCCACCGCCGTAGTAAAGCCCAGCTTTTTTTCATCCATCAGCTTCATCAGGTCGGGAACCAGCTCATTGAGCCGGATATACCGCTGCACCTGCTTGACCGCCATCTTATTGCGCTCGGCTACAATTTCGTTGGAGCGTTTTCCTGCGTCCTTCGGGTCAATCTGGCCCGAAGTGCGGGAGCCCTGGTGCTTGATGGCCTCAAGCTGCATTTTCAAGGCTTTGGCCCGCTCACTGGGGAGGATTTCTTCACGCTGGTTGAGATTGTCCTCGACCATCTGCGTGATGGCTTCATCGTCCGTCAGATTGCGAACAATACAGGGCATATCCGCATATCCGGCAAGCTCGCTGGCCTTCTGGCGGCGGTGGCCGGACACGATCTCATAGCCGCCATCCTCACGGGGACGGACGATAGCGGGCTGGGTCACGCCCTTGTCCTTGACGCTGGACACCATAGCCCGCATTTCTTCATCATCCCGAACCTCAAAGGGATGGTTCTTGAAGGCGTGAAGCTCGTTCAGCTTGATATAGACGATCTGTTCCTTGCCCCGGCGTGGTGCATCCTTCGGTTTTTCGGGTTCCTTCGGAGCGGGAGCGGCCTGTACCGTTGGCGCCGTTTTTTTCTCCGGTTCCTTTTTGACCACATTTTCCGGTTTCTGTGCGGGAGCTTCGGGCTTCGGGGTTGCGGCCTTGTCCTTATCTGCTTTCGGGGGACGGCCCCGGCGCTTCGGCTGTTCCGGCTCTTTGGGTTTTTCCTCCGCTTTCTTCGGAGCCTCCGGCTGCTTTTCCGGTTTTTCCGTTTTTGCCGGGGCAGGCTTTTCCCCGCTGGGAGCTGCCGCCCGTTCCTCGACCTTCTTTTCCTTCATAATTTCAGCGAAGTTATAGACGGAAACCTGCGGGTTCTTTACCTCCGGTTCCGTCTTTTTTTCCGGCTCCGGAGAAACGGAAACCTTCTCCGGCTCTTTTGGGGGAGCGGGAGGCGTTTCCTTGCCCGGCCCGCTATCCGTTACCGGCTGTTCCGGCGTTTTTGTGGTTTTATCATCTGCCATAAGCATTTACCTCCTGTTTTTTGGCATGAAAAAAGAGGCTCAACTTTTCAGTCAAGCCCCCGTGGGAAGTTCCTCCTTTCTCCGCCATGATACAAAAATACCGCCCGTAGTCTCGTTTGGGCGGTACTTTGTGTAAGATTGGCAGTCCATTATTAAGTTTTTTATTATGTTCCCTTTGTACACCGTTGCAAATCTTTCCCATTATATAAACAATATGATGATGTTATTGCTGGCAGGTCCCATGCTGGAGGAAAAATACGGCAGCAGGCTGCTTTTGGAAATGATCCTGATTACGGCTTTTGTAACGGGAATCGTCAATGTCATGCTTTTTCCCACAGGGCTCTTAGGGGCAAGCGGCATTGTATTTATGATGATCATTTTGTCCTCTGTTACCAGTGTAAAAGAAGGAAAGATTCCTTTGACGCTGATCGTGGTCGTTATCCTGTATCTGGGGGAACAGATCGCAGCAGGAATTTTGTCAGCGGACAATATTTCCCAGCTGACGCATATTGTTGGTGGAGTCTGCGGCGGTATTTTCGGTTTGCTGCTGCAGAATAAAAGAAATGGCAGTTTTGATCAGTAAGGAGTAAGTATCATGGCAAAGCAGAAAGAAGTTAAGACAAATGCCATGCGCATTTTGGACAGATTAAAGATTACATATACCCACCAGTCTTATGAGTGTGACGAATTTGTAGACGGAATAGAGACGGCAGATCATTTGGGACTTCCCCATGAACTGGTTTATAAAACCCTGGTAACACTTGGAAACAGTAAACAGTATTTTGTTTTTGTCATTCCCATTGAGGCAGAGCTGGATATGAAAAAAGCGGCAAAAGCAGTAGGAGAAAAATCGGTTTCCATGATTCATGTAAAGGAGATTACCGCTGTTACCGGTTATGTCCGGGGCGGATGTACGGCGGTAGGCATGAAAAAGCAGTATCGGACCGTGATCAGTGATACAGCAAAGGAATTGGAACAGATCTATGTCAGCGGCGGAAAAATCGGCTGTCAGATCATGCTTGCGCCGGATGATCTGTGCAGGGCATGTGGAGGAGAATATGGGAACATTATTGTGGGATAGCGTGTTTATGAACCAATAAGGTCAAAATAAGGTAATGTTTTTATTATTGGCGGAAGCTTTCGAAAAAATTGAAAGTTTTTTGTCTAAAACAAAAATCTTACTGCGAACTATGGATAGATGAAGTTATATATTCCTTATTTTGCTACTTGTAGGTTGCAAAAAAATGTGCATATAATGATATAAAGAACGAAAGATAGAGTGTGGTTTTGTGGTATTCAGCAGTATAGAATTTTTATTGGGATTTCTCCCGATTTTTTTGATTATATATTATCTGACTCCTGTAAAGTACAAAAATATTACTTTATTTTTAGGGAGTTTATTTTTTTATGCCTATGGAGAACCCAGGTATGTTCTGCTTTTACTGGTATCCATGGTGATCAACTTCCTGTGGGGGCAAATGCTGGCTCCGGATCAGGGACGGAAAGAAATATATAGAAAAGCAGCCTTTGCAGGAATTTTGGCGGTCAATGTGGGAGTGCTTGCCACATTTAAATGGGCGCCGGAGAGCTGGGGACTTCCCCTGGGAGTGAGCTTTTATACCTTTCAGGTGATTTCTTATCTGGCAGATGTTTATAAGGGTGAGATTGCGCCGGAGTGTTCCTTTTTAAAGCTGGGAACCTATATTTGTATGTTTCCCCAGCTGGTAGCAGGTCCCATTGTAAATTACAGTGAGGTGTCAAAGGAATTGAGGCATCCCGGGATTACTCCGGAAGGTATAGATGCAGGTATGAAGACCTTTGTGTGGGGACTGGTAATGAAGGTACTCATTGCAGACAGATTAGCTGTTTTGTGGCACGAGATTTCTACCATAGGCTATATCAGTATTTCAACTCCTTTGGCATGGATGGGTGCCATATCCTATTCCATGCAGATTTATTTTGATTTTTACGGCTATTCCTTAATGGCGATCGGCTTAGGCAAGATGCTGGGCTATACCCTTCCTGTCAATTTTAAATTGCCTTATATGGCGAAAAGCATCCGGGAATTTTACCGCAGGTGGCATATGACGCTGGGAAGATGGTTTACCAAATATGTATATATACCTTTAGGAGGCAGCAAAAAAGGTCTGCCCAGAACTCTTTGCAATCTGCTGATCGTATGGGTACTGACTTCTTTGTGGCATGGAGGCAGTTTGAATTTCCTGATCTGGGGGATGGCATTGTGTTTCTTTATTATCATGGAGAAGGTTATTGAATTTATACTTCAGAAGAAGAATATGAAAAAAGCTGCTGTGCAGGAGCCTCCTCTGGTCACTGGGGTATTAAGGCATTTATATGTATTGGCTGTGATTCCCGTTACCTGGATGTGTTTTGCCATCAACAGGGTAGAGGAATTGGGAGTATACATTGGCAGGATGTTTGGTCTTGTAGGCGGCATCAATGTAAATGAAGGCGTTTTTGGTGATAAATGTGCCAGGTATGGGCTGCTTATGCTCATAGCAGCGTTTTTGTGCACCCCGGCTGGAGAGAAGTTGTTTGAGAAGTGGAAGGACCGGCTGCCGGGAATGATCCTGCTGGCAGGATTGTTCTGGCTGTGTGTGTGGTACATAATCACTATGGGCGACAATCCTTTTATGTATTTTAGGTTTTAGAGAGGCAATGATGATAAGTGGAAAAATTCAGATATTATAGATTTATCTGTTTATTGGTTTTCGGAGGCATTTTATTCTTTGGTTATGAAGGAGTGGCAGATCAGTTTCAGGAACAGATGCAGGAGGCATGGAGGGAACCTATAGAGGAAGTGATCTCGGATAATCATGTTTCAGAGTATGAGATTTCCGTTAATGAGGAACAGGAAAGCGTCTCGGAAAACGGTATGGAAAATGAAGAAAATGAGGATGTCAGCGGAAATATATTAAACGGAACGGATGAAACAGAAGGACAGCCTCAGTGGTCCTATATCACTGTGGATGAAAGCTATTTTGATGATGCAGTATTTATCGGAGATTCCCGGACCGTGGGACTTTATGATTATGCGGGATTAGATAATGCTGCTTTTTATGCATCCTCCGGGCTTACTGTATATAAACTTTTTGAAGATCCGGATGGAAAGTATAAAGATGGAAACTGGCCGGAGAATATAGGAACCGCTCTGGAAAACAGACAGTTTGGCAAGGTCTATCTGATGATCGGCATCAATGAAATGGGCACGGGAGATGTGGATTATTTTATGAAGCATTATGAAGCCGCCGTTGCGCGCATCAGGGAGCTCCAACCTCATGCGGTCATTTATCTGGAAGGTATTTTACGGGTAACCACGGAGCGATCCCAACAGGGAGATTATATCAATAATCAGGGCATTGATGAGAGAAATGAGCGGATTGCCCAATTAGCGGATGATCAGACCATATTTTATCTGGATGTCAACAGTGTGGTATGCGATGAAACAGGAGGTCTGAATCCGGAATATACCTTTGACGGGGTGCATCTGTATGCCCAGTATATCCATATATGGAAAGAGTATTTGATGGAACATGCGGTTTCTGTAGGAAATTAAGAGTCATATAAAAGATGTGATAATGATAAAAGAGGAAAGGTATAAAAGCTGAATTATTTGCACATACTATTCTTCAAAACGGAGGTGGTATGATGGACGGAATGAATCAGAGCATTGCTCCCGCTATTATGAACAGTGCGGTTGAAGTGGGAATACAGGATAATGTGAGCAAACAGACTGAGGAAGAACTGCGCATGAAGCAGCTTTCCACAAAGCTCATTGAAAAAGGCAGACAGGATGATGTACAAAGAGCCGTGTCCAATGAAGATTACAGACAGGCTCTTTATGATGAATTTGAACTTTAAAATCCTTTTTTCTTCAACTCAACTACAATTTCATAAAAGATATTGAGGACATCAAAGCCTTTGATGTCTTCCCTTTTCAGATCGATCATGTCACCGTGGGAAATCCCGCGGTGATATTTATTTTTCAGTACCCCTCTGAAATTGCCCCATTGTGCGCTGGAAATGTCCACCAATCCATCATTGTCGCTGCCTTTGCAGGTACACATTAATAAATAAGGAATGGACAATAAGGAATCGCTGAAACAGGATTTCATAACAGAAGCAAAGCTCTGATAGTAAACGTTTGGATCGTCTTTGTTGTCTTCGTTAAACTGCAGGCAAAATTCCGGGTCCAGCTGTTTGCTGGAGGAATAACAGTCAGGATGATCGTCGCCTGCCAGAACAAAAGGATGATTGATGCAGGAAGCGATGAAGCGATAAAGGGAATCAGGCAGCCTGTTCAATAAAGTAATCAGCTCTGAACCATAATGGGGAGTATTGATTGTTGTTAAGGAGGCAACCTTTTCTCCATAGCCCATGGATGAGATCAGGTAACGGCAGTCCAGACCGCCTTTGGAGTGGGCAATGATATTTACTTTATCACAGTTATTTTCGGCTAGAGCAGTATCAATGGTCCTGGCGATGGCAGCAGCATTTTCTTCAATGGTGCCCCAGGCTTTTTGATGACCATAATAGATTTTAGCTCCATGTTTCATAAGGACTACGGGAATTCTTCCCCAGTAATTGAAATAACGAAGATCACGGAATCCGATGCCATGGACCATGATCAGGGGATACCTGACAGCACAGCTTTCATCATCTACCTGAAATGCTTCTAAAGTTTTACGCTGCACGGCAACCAGATATTCGTCCTTTGCCGCCCGGCACATAATATGTGCAAGATAGAGCTGGACAAAGGGAACCCACATAAAAATCAAAATCATAAGGCGTTTGGTGATACCCAGATTGCGGGAGGTAAAAAATATCCTGAGACAGCCGTTTGCCAGAAAGAGCCAGACAAATATAATGGCATAGATCACTTCTGCGATCATAAGGGCAGTTTCAAAAGTAAAGCTGGCAGGACTCGTATTGTCATACAGCAGCAATATATCATATGGATTTTTTGGCAGAATAAAAAAGCAGATCATGTACCAGAGAGGCAGCAGGTACAAGCCTGTCAATCCCCCATGGATCAGAGCCCTTCCTCCATAGAGAATCCCGATACGCATATTGCCGCTTTCGTTTTTGCGAAGCCGGAAAATATGAAGCCGGATTGTAGTATAAAGCTGAAAGCAAACAACAGAAGTAATAAAGAATCCGTTACTGATCCCGGAATTCTCAGGCGACCGGATACAGATAATATACACCAGCAAAGGAAGATGAGGTGCAAAAAATAAATAAGGAATCATCCACCTTTTTTTAGACAGATCATAAATACCTGCCAGATCCAATATTGGGATCAAAAATAAAAGTATCGTCCAAAAGTAAATCCACATATCGATTATCCCCTGCAAAATTAAGTCATTTATATATGAAACAGATCAGAAAGGAAAAAAGTTTCATATATTCTTTTTTAGAGTTTCAGCACATTTTCCACGATTTCAACTGCATCCATAATACAGTCAGGACAGGAACGGAGGACTTTTCCGGTTTCCACACCCTTTAATTCCTTGCATATAGTGGAACTATTCTTTTCCTGAAACTGCTTTACAATTTCTCTGGAAAGTCTGTAGGTATCAGCTTTTGTCTTGGGATCATCCAGATTTCCGTCACTGTTTTTCAGTCCTGCCAGAATGACAGCGCCTGTCACTGCGCCACAGGTGCCCTCCATGCCGCCCATGCCAAGACCGCAGCCCTCACAGACCTTAAATAATGTTTCCTTATCAACGCCCGCCTCATCGGCAAATGCCATTGCCACAGCCTGGGCACAGTTGTATTTTTTGTCATGATATGCAATTGCTAATTCTTTTTTTGTCATAGTTGTTTCTCCTTTTCGTATTTTTGAGTAATGTTTGTGTTGGGGGATGTTGTGGTGGAATTGGGTGGGGGTATGTTCTTTTTGGAAACCGGATAAGGAAAGGGGGTATTTTCTAACCAAATGGGAAGGTGTGTGGAGTGCGTCCGGGTCGGCTTCTAATGCGCCATCCGGGCGCAGAAGCCTAAAACGCCCATCCATGGGCGTTTTTCCCTGGTTTTTTGGACCATTTGGTAAGAAAAGGCCCCCTTTCCTTAATACGGTTTCCAAAAAGAACATACCCCCACCCAATTCATCTACTCTTTCTCCCCGCAACAGAAAGCATTATCTGGTGTTTAGTTTAAGATTTACTTTATTTTCCGTACCATCGCCCTAGCCTCAGCGCCTTCCCCGCCTCAACAGGCGAAGCTGAAAACTATTCTCCGGCGGCGGGGAAGTATTTATCATCACTGCCCCTGAGAATAATTGTGGCGTGGTTGCTCAACCGTTAAAAAAGGTTTCTTTTTGAAAGTGTTGTTTTGAATCGTAGTTTTTCTTACAGAATGGTCCGATACCCAGGGGAATCCTGCCATGGATGGCAGGATTAGGTCCCACTGGACAGGACGTCCATTGGGACCGACCCGGCAGAAGCCAAATCCCTGAATCCATTCTGTTAGAAAAACAAGATTCAAAACTCCGCTTTCCAAAAAGAAACCTTTTTTAACGGTTGAGCCCACATTCAATCCCCTCTTCCGGGGAAAAAATCTTAATACTTCAACGCCTCTTCCTCACCGGTCAACACGCGGATTGCCCCCTGAGCCAGAGCCAGCAATTCATCCTCGCCGGGATAAACAGTAAAAGGAGCGATCCACTCACATTTTTCTTTTAATCCTGCAACAACACCCTTGTCATATGCAATACCGCCGGTTACGATGATCTGGTCAACCTTGCCGTTTAATACACATGCCATGGAGCCCATATCTTTTGCTACCTGCTGGATAAATGCAGCACGCAGCTTAATTGCGTCTTCCTTACCTTCGGAAGCCATCTTTTCAACGTCTCTCATATCGTTTGTGCCAAGATATGCGTTAAAGCCGCCGTTACCAACGATCTTTTTGTATACTTCTTTCTCAGTATATTTGCCGGAGAAGCACATTTTGATCAATGCGCCGGAAGGAACTGCGCCTGCTCTTTCAGGAGAAAATGCACCGTCGCCGTCCAATGCGTTAAATACGTCAACAACCTTGCCCTGTCTGTGTGCGCCTACGGAAACGCCGCCGCCCATGTGGACAACTACAAGATTTAAGGAATCATAGGATTTACCGTTTTCTTTAGCATAGCGTTTTGCAACAGCCTTCTGGTTTAATGCGTGGAAAACGCTGGTACGGGGCAGTTCCGGCACGCCGGAGTATCTTGCGATATCTTCCAGCTCGTCAACAACAACCGGATCGACAATATAGGAAGGAACGCCGATGGAGTCGCCGATTTCTCTTGCCAGGATGCCGCCTAAGTTGGAAGCATGCTGTCCCTGTTTTCCGATCTTTAAATCTTCCAATAAGTCATCGCTTACAGCGTAAGTGCCGCCGGGGATAGGCTTTAACATACCGCCGCGGCCTACCACTACGTCTAAGGATTTGATATCAAAGTTTTTGGAATCCAGTAAGTTTAAGATAATGTCTTTACGGAAATCCTTCTGGTCTACGATAGAAGCGTAGCTTGCGATCTCTTCTGTGGAATGTCTTAAGGTTTCTTCAAATAATAAGGTCTCATCTTCAAATACACCGATCTTGGTGGAAGTGGAGCCGGGATTGATAATTAAACTTTTTATGGACATTTTCATTCTCCTTTTATTTATTTTTCATGAATTCGGAAACAACAGCGCCCAGAGCCAGAGAGTTTACTTTTACTTCTACTGAATCGGAACGGCTTGTTAAAATAACCGGAGCCTTCGTACCGGTAAGCATGTTGCCGTTTACCATCTTAGCAGTATGTACCATTGCTTTATAAACAAGATTTCCTGCATGGATATCAGGGAATAACAGTACATCAGCATCACCTACGATCTTACGGTCGGAAGCACCTGCTTTATGTGCGGCAGCTTCAGGACAGATAGCAAGATCCAAAGAAAGAGGACCGTCTACGATACAGCCTGTGATCTGACCTTCTTCATTCATCCTGGTAAGCTCTGCAGCTTCAACGGTAACGGGCATCTTGGGATTTACTACTTCAACTGCCGCAAGAGGAGCAACCTTTGGATTGGGAATGCCGCATGCATGGCAGATTTCTACAGTGTTGTTAATAATGGAAACTTTATCCTCAAGTGTAGGATAAGGCATAAATGCAACGTCAGATAAGAATAATAAATGGTCGATACCTTCCACATCAAATACGCATACGTGGGATAAGGGTTTACCGGTACGAAGTCCGACTTCTTTATCCAATACGCTCTTCAAAAAGCCCTTGGTATCGATCATACCTTTCATGTACATATCAGCTTTGCCCTCATGTACCAGAGAAACGGCTTTTCTTGCAGCCTCAGTAATATCTTTTTCGTCGATGATCTCATAGCCGGATAAATCCATATGGATGGATGCGGCGATTTCCTTGATCTTGTCTTCATCGCCTACTAAGATCGCATCTGCGATATTGCGTTCCTTTGCGACCTTAACAGCTTCCAGAACGGGAGCATCCTGTGCAACGGCAACGGAAACTTTTTTCAGCGGGCAGCCGTCCAATTTGGCGATTAACTCATCAAAACTCTTTGTCATTTGATCCTACCTCTTTCCTATTAAATTCAGCGGTTTATAAGCACACCGCATTCGTTAAAATAATATCACTATTCAGGGCAAAAAGCAACGCAAAGGAACGGGGGTTTTACACTTTGTTCATAAAAAATTTATGGAATGGTCACAGGGCTTTTTATTGAATCCCATAATTAAATCTGTTACAATAGGCTTTAGGGTTTTAAAAGGGGGAATATTTTTATTCCCTGCAATATAGGAGCGACAGAGATGAATGTTGTAGAAAAAGTATTTGGTACTCATAGTGAGAGGGAACTAAAAAGGATTTATCCCATAGTGGATAAGATCGAAGCTCTCAGAGATTCCATGATGGCATTGTCCGATGATGAATTAAAAAATAAGACAAAGGAATATAAGAACAGGCTTGCCGAAGGCGAAACGCTGGATGATCTGCTGCCGGAAGCATTTGCAACCGTAAGGGAAGCGGCAAGAAGAGTTCTTAACATGGAACATTACAGAGTACAGTTGATCGGCGGTATCATTCTCCACCAGGGACGTATTGCAGAGATGCGTACCGGTGAAGGTAAGACACTGGTATCCACCCTTCCGGCTTATTTAAATGCCCTGGAAGGCAAGGGTGTATGTGTCGTAACAGTCAATGATTATCTGGCAAAACGTGACGCAGAATGGATGGGGCAGGTCCATGAGTTTTTAGGCTTAAAAGTGGGCGTGGTATTAAATGCCTTAAAGTCCGATGAGCGCCGGGAAGCATATGCCTGTGACATTACCTATGTGACAAATAATGAATTGGGATTTGATTACCTGCGTGACAACATGGTCATATATAAGGAACAACTGGTGCTGCGGGATCTGCATTACGCCATCATCGATGAGGTGGACTCGGTTTTGATCGATGAGGCGCGTACTCCTTTAATCATCTCCGGTCAGAGCGGCAAATCCACCCGTATTTACGAAGCATGCAATCTGCTGGCATTGCAGTTAAAACGTGGTAAAGATCTGGAAGAACAGTCCAAGATGGATGTGCTCATGGGTATTGAACAGGAAGAAACAGGAGATTTCATTGTCAATGAAAAGGATAAGACAGTAAACCTGACGGCAGAAGGTGTATCCAAGGTTGAACGTTTCTTCAATATCAAGAATCTGGCTGACCCGGAAAATCTGGAAATCCAGCACAATACCATTTTAGCACTTCGTGCCCATAATCTGATGACAAGAGATCAGGACTATGTGGTAAAGGATGACCAGGTATTGATCGTGGATGAATTTACAGGACGTATTATGCCGGGACGCCGTTATTCCGACGGTCTGCATCAGGCAATTGAAGCCAAAGAACATGTGAAAGTAAAACGTGAGAGTAAAACATTAGCCAACATTACGTTCCAGAACTTCTTTAATAAATTTGAAAAGAAAGCCGGTATGACCGGTACTGCTTTAACGGAAGAAAAGGAATTCCGTGATATCTATGGCATGGACGTTATTGAAATTCCTACCAACAGACCGGTAGCAAGGGTTGACTGGCAGGATGCGGTCTATAAGACCAGAAAAGAAAAATTGAAAGCCGTTGTTGATGAGGTAAATGTATCTTATAGAAAAGGACAGCCCGTATTGGTGGGTACCATCAATATCGATGCTTCCGAAGAATTGAGCAAGCTGCTCAGCAAAGAGGGTATTCCTCACAAGGTATTGAATGCCAAGTTCCATGAGCTGGAGGCAGAAATTGTTGCTGATGCCGGAATTCATGGACATGTAACTATCGCTACCAACATGGCAGGTCGTGGTACGGATATTAAACTGGATGATGAAGCAAAGGCAGCAGGGGGTCTTAAGATCGTAGGTACGGAGCGTCATGAATCCCGTCGTATTGACAATCAGCTCCGCGGTCGTGCGGGACGTCAGGGAGATCCCGGTGAATCCAGATTTTTCATTTCCCTGGAAGATGATCTGATGCGTCTGTTCGGTTCCGAGAGAATGATCGATATGTTTAATGCCCTGGGTATTCCCGAAGGACAGCAGATTGAGCACAAGATGTTGACTAAGGCAATAGAAAATGCCCAGAAGAAAATAGAGAGCAATAACTATGGTATCCGTAAAAACCTTCTTGACTACGATCAGGTAATGAACGAGCAGAGGGAAATCATCTACGCAGAACGCCGCCGTGTACTGGACGGAGAGAGCATGCGTGACGTGATTTACAAGATGATCACGGATATTGTGGAGGATTCCGTCAATATGTGTATTTCTGATGATGCCCGCAGCGATGACTGGGATCTGACAGAGCTTCATCAGGTATTGGGCAGCATCATTCCGGTTAAACCTTTAAATCATGGCATGGTAAAAGGAATGAAGAAAAACGAACTGCTTCATCAGTTAAAAGAAGAAGCGGTGAAGTTATATGAAAGCAAAGAGGCTGAATTCCCCAACCCCGAAGCAATCCGTGAAATTGAGCGCGTTATTCTCTTAAAGGTAATCGACCGTAAGTGGATGACCCATATCGATGATATGGACCAGCTCCGTCAGGGTGTAGGTCTTGCTGCATATGGTCAGAAAGATCCTATTGTAGAATACAAATTAAGCGCTTATGAAATGTTTGATGCCATGACGGATAATATCAAAGAAGACACTATCAGACTTCTCTTCAGCGTTCGTGTAGAACAAAAAGTAGAAAGAGAACAGGTTGCCGAAGTAACCGGCACCAACAAGGATGAAAGCGCAAAGGGTCCCATGAAACGTGAAAACGCTAAGATTTATCCCAATGCCCCCTGCCCTTGTGGAAGCGGCAAAAAATACAAAAACTGCTGCGGCAGAGCATAATTGAGACTCGCCAATAATTAAAAAATAAGGTGGTGACGCAAAGTGGTCGAATTAGATCAGATGAAACAGGAACTTATGACTTATGAGACACCATTAGCGGAAGTAAGGGATTCACTTTGACTTAGCTAATAAGTCAAAACGGATCGAAGAACTGGAAAGGCTGATGGAAACGCCGGACTTCTGGAATGATGCAGAAGAGGCACAAAGGCTTACAAAAGAATGCAAAGGGTTAAAGGATGATGTAGAAACCTACGATACCTTAAAAACCCAGTATGAAGATATTGAAGTACTGATCGAAATGGGATATGAGGAAAATGATCCGGAAATGGTTCCCGAGATCAGACAGGAGCTGGACAGCTTTATAGAAGGGCTGGATAGTATCCGTATCAAGACTCTGCTTTCCGATGAATATGATGGCTACAACGCCATTTTGAAACTCAATGCCGGTGCAGGCGGAACAGAAAGCTGCGACTGGGCATCCATGCTGTACCGTATGTATACCCGGTGGGCGGAAAAGAAAGGCTTTCATGTGGAAGTGCTGGATTATCTGGATGGAGATGAGGCAGGAATTAAATCCGTGACTTTTCAGGTAAATGGAGAAAATGCCTATGGATATCTGAAATCCGAAAAGGGGGTTCACCGTCTGGTGAGGATTTCTCCCTTTAATGCCCAGGGCAAAAGACAGACCTCCTTTGTATCTCTGGATGTTATGCCGGATATTGAAGAGGATGTGGATGTGGAGATCAATGAAGACGATCTGAGGATCGATACCTATCGAAGCTCCGGTGCGGGCGGACAGCATATTAACAAAACCTCTTCAGCAATCCGTATTACCCATATTCCTACGGGAATCGTTGTACAGTGCCAGAATGAAAGAAGCCAGTTCCAGAATAAGGATAAGGCAATGCAGATGTTAAAGGCAAAGCTGTATATGCTCCAAAAGGAAGCTAATGCAGAAAAACTTTCCGATATCCGGGGAGAAGTGACGGAAATCGGCTGGGGCAATCAGATCCGTTCCTATGTTATGCAGCCATATACTATGGTCAAGGATCATCGTACCAATGCGGAAACGGGAAATGTGGATGCAGTTTTAGACGGCTCCCTTGATCTGTTTATCAATAGTTATCTGAAATGGAATGCTACAAAAGAAGCATAAAGTTATGAAATGTCATGAAAAAACCGTGTAAGTATCTTGTGAAAATTATTTTCCGGGATATCTACACGGTTTTGATTTTATAATCATTTTTAATGGCAATGATTGATGTCAGACCCTATGCTGTGGCATTTACTGAAGATTCCGGCTCTGCAACAGCCCCTTCACAGGAATTACTCTGTATAAGTTCCAGATAGAATTCCGTCATGGTCATTCTCACATAAGGATAAATCCAGAACATTGCAAGTCCAAAGGATAAAAGCCCTAAAAGATACATTCCGATAAAGCTTAACTGGATATAAAAAAGCCTGCCACGATTGCCCTGCATTAACTGTTTGCTGCGGATCAGCAGCTGTTTTGGACGTACTTCAGGATGATCCACTATGAGGAAATAAACCAATGCATAATCAAGCTCCACTTTAATATACATAACTGCCATAAAGATAATAGAACAAAAAAGCAGCAATATGATCGGAATATTTGCCGGCTGCATGATATATAAAACAAACATCAGGATAAAAGGAACTCCATAAGCAAGATATCTGACAAAAATAAGGAAATATGTGATGATGATCTCATCAGCCCTGCCCTTAAATCCATACCACATTTCTGCCATGGGAAGACGTTCGCTGGTTCTTGCATACTGAAGACAGATGTGATTCTGTCCCACCATAAAAATTGTCATGATAACAGTCAGTATGAGAGATACGGCATTATCCATCAGTGAGCCGGAAACGGTGGCAGGGTTTACGGTATAGGAGATCAGCAAAGAAGGAATATTGATGATCATTCTTGCAAGCATATAGGCGATAATAGGAAGGGCATACCGACCTGCAAGATGTCCTCTTGCATTCGCCTTTAATTGTGAGGATGTAGCTTTCATTCTATATAAGTCCTTTCCGATCAGCAGGCAATATCCACATTCATGCCGCTGTATTTGTCAGCGTCCTGCTTCTTTAATTCCTGCTGATAAGGGTTTTCTTCATTATAATATTTGATCTGTGTATTTGTAGTGCCTCCGGAAACATAGGAACGCCCGCATTCCGGACAAACGGAAGTATGGATGGAAACGCTGGCACGCAGTACTTTACCGTTATTCAAAGCGGCTTCTTTGTATGCGTTGGAAACATGTTCCTGTTCATGGCTGCGTACGGCAGCTCCGGCAGCGCTGGGTGAAATATGTGTAGCTGACTTAAAGGAAACCATTTCGTCGGAGCCATCCTGGTATTTTCTGTTCTTACAGGTCTCGCATTCCGCAGGGGAGGATTTGGCGCCGGGCTTCTTTTCTGTAGATTCTCCGGGATTGACAATGATATGCTTTTCCGAATCACCATAGGCTGCAATACCTGCCAATGGGTTTGTATAATGATTGGTATAACCATAGGCAGAACCTTGAATCTGTAAATTCATAGAGAACACCTCCTTATTGATACAATTGCGTGATCTGGTTTAAATCGTCTTCAAATGAAGTACCGGTCATTTGTTCATATTGATCATAAAATTCCTGACGGGTTTGGGGATCACTCATGACGCTGTATACGGAAACAGTTGTTAAAAGCAGACTGAATGCCAGGGAGCAGGCAGCAACAAAAACACATGATTTTCCCATAATATGCATTTTCAATTCTTTTCCTTTGGACAAAACAGCAAAAAGAATTGCCAAAGCGCTAAAAAACATAGTTCCCAAGATAAAACAACTGCTCATAAGAGACAAAATAGCACAAATTAAGGATGCCATCAAAAAACTGTTTCGGCTCAGCTGAGCCGGAGTAAAGGTTTGAGGCTGTCCGGTATTAAAGTCCATAATATAACCTCCATAGATAATATTATTTTATCATGATTTCAACATTGAATAAACCCCCATTTTCTAATATAATAAAAGAATAAATGTAAATGCACCCCATGAAATTACGTAGACATTGGGGATTTGTGCAGGCATCAATAAACTACCATGGGAGGATTTATGGGGATGATGAAAAGAAAAATTTTGGCACTGCTTTTGTGTGTCAGCATGTGTGTTGGATTAACGGCATGTGGAAGCGGTCAGGAAAGCGTTGTAACAGAGGCTGAGCCGGAAGAAACGGAAGTGTCGGAGGAGGAACCGGCTGAGACAGGAGAGACAGAAGAGGAAGCACCTGAAGAGGTGGAGTCCCTGATGGGTTATAATATGATTGAAAATGGGGATTTTTCCAACGGAACAGGCAAATGGAATACCTATTTTAACGGCGGCAATGCGGTGATCACAGTGGATGAGGAAGGCAGACTGAAGGTTCAGATCACTACATTGGGAACCAAAGATCACAGCGTTCAGCTGTACTATGACGGCTTTGCGCTGGAAACAGGCTGCGTTTATGAATTATCTTTTGATGCTGCTGCCACAGTGGAGAGGGATATTGAATATAGAATTCAGATCAACGGCGGAGATTATCATGCGTACACCGGAGAGGGCATTACAGTGACTCCGGAAACACAGCATTATGATTTTACATTTACTATGGAAGAGGGCAGCGACCCGGCACCAAGGCTTTGTTTCAATATGGGACTTTACGGTAATACGGATGAAAATATCGGAGCTCATGATGTGACCTTTGACAATTTTGAACTGTATTGTATCGATGAAAGCAACCGTGCACTGCCGCAGGCTGCAATGGACACGCCGGATATTCAGATAAACCAGCTGGGCTACCGTCCTGAGGATGAGAAGATTGCAGTATTCAGAGGAGATGAGATCGACAGTGCATTTACCGTTGTGGATGCAAAAACAGGCGAGACAGTATTTGAGGGAACACTTGCAGACGCAGTGAGCAACAAGAATACCCGTGAAAACGAAAGCGCAGGGGATTTCAGTGAATTAAAAACACCGGGAACCTATAAGGTAGTAGGAGAAAAGTGCGGAGAATCCTATGAATTTACAATTGGTGAAGATGTTTATGATGACGCTTTTGACGCTGCAGTGAAGATGCTGTATATGCAGCGCTGTGGTATGGAGCTGACAGAGGAGTATGCAGGAGATTTTGCACATCCTGCCTGCCATAGTGAAGGCGCAGTGGTACACGGAAGTACCAGCAGTGCACTTGTAGATGTGTCCGGAGGATGGCATGATGCGGGAGATTATGGACGCTATGTAGTATCAGGAGCAAAAGCAGTAGCAGATGTGTTGCTTGCCTACGAAAGCTATCCGGAGGCATTTGGGGATGATGCGGGAATTCCCGAAAGCGGCAACGGCACACCTGATATTTTGGATGAAGCAAAATACGAACTGGATTGGCTGTTAAAGATGCAGGATCAGGCAACAGGCGGTGTTTACCACAAAGTAACCTGTGCAAACTTCCCGGAAACAGTCATGCCTGAAGAAGAAACGGACCAGTTGATCCTTTCTCCTATTTCCAACTGTGCAACCGGTGACTTCGCTGCAGTTATGGCAATGGCGGCAAGAGTTTACAAGGATATTGACAGTGACTACGCTGATACCTGTATGGCAGCAGCATTAAAAGCAGTGGAGTATCTGGAGAGCAGCGAAAGCGGAGACGGTTTTGTAAATCCGGAAGAGATCGTAACGGGAGAATATCCTGACAAAAAGGATACAGATGAAAGATTCTGGGCATATGCGGAACTGTTTAAAACAACCAAAGAAGCCAAATATGAGGAAGCTCTGACAGAAATGCCCTTCCTTTCCATTCAAGGCGGACTTGGTTGGGAGAAGGTTGGATTTTACGGTGGTTACGCATATTTGACCAGTGAATACACTGATAAGGAATATGCGGCAACAGTAGTGGATAAGATCAATTATTCCATTGATGGGATTATGGAAAGTGCAGGGGCAGATACCTATTCCTGCAGTATCAGTGAGACCTATCCATGGGGCAGTAATATGAGCATAGCCAATAACGGTATGCTGCTTTTGATGATGGATGAGATCAATGGCAATGATGAGTATGAAAATCTTGCAAAATCACAATTGAATTATCTCTTTGGAAATAATGCAACATCCTATTGTTTCCTGACAGGTTTCGGAAGCCTGTCTCCTGAACATACCCATCACAGACCTTCCCAGGTGCTGGATCAATCCATGCCGGGCATGCTGGCAGGCGGAGCGGACAGCAATCTGGAAGATCCTTATGCAAAGGCGACCATGAGCGGAACGGCTCCTGCAAAATGCTATGTGGATAATGCCCAGAGCTTTTCCTGTAATGAGGTTACTGTTTACTGGAATTCACCGCTTATTTATCTGATGGCGGCATTTAAATAAAAGATAGAAACCATAATCAATATAATATGATAATCTGATGTGTTAAGGGTGAAAGAAAATTCAATTGAGAGGATCATGCAAACACGGCTTCTTTCACCCTTTGAGTTTGCAATTTAAGAAGAAAAAGTTTTTTTCAACATGGTATAAGTAATGGATATTATAAAAGTATTAAGTGAAGAATTAAAAGTACAGAAGTGGCAGGTGGAAGCTGCTGTTAAATTGATCGATGAGGGAAATACCATTCCTTTTATTTCCCGATACAGAAAAGAGGCAACAGGAGCATTAAATGATGAAGTGCTCCGAAATCTTCATGAAAGACTGGTCTATTTAAGAGGTCTTGAGGAAAGAAAGGAAACGGTTCTTGCAAGCATTGAAGACCAGGGCAAGCTGACGGATGAATTAAAGGCAAAGATCGAAGCTGCACAGACTATGGTGGCAGTGGAAGATCTGTACCGTCCTTATAAGCCCAAGAGAAAAACAAGGGCATCCATTGCCAAGGAAAAAGGTCTGGAGCCTCTTGCCAATATTATTTATCTGCAAATGACCAAAAAGTCTTTGGAAGAAGAAGCAGAAGCCTATATTGATGAAGAAAAAGGTGTTACAACGGTAGAAGAGGCAATTGCAGGGGCAAAGGATATTCTGGCAGAAGCTGTTTCCGATGAAGCGGATTACCGTACCAGGATCAGGAAAATGACGGAAACGGACGGAACTGTGGTCAGCGAGGCAAAGGATGAAGAAACTGAAAGCGTTTATGAGATGTACTATCAGTTTGCGGAGTCGGTGAAAAAAATTGCCGGACACAGGATTCTGGCATTAAACAGGGGAGAAGCGGAAAAAGTTTTAAATGTGAAAGTAGAAGCGCCCCGGGACAAAATCCTTGGGTATCTGGAAAAAGAAGTCATTAAAAATAATAACCCCGTTACAACTCCTGTATTAAAGGAAGTGGTAGAAGACAGTTATGACCGTCTGATCGCTCCTTCCATTGAAAGGGAGATCAGAAATGCACTGACAGAGAAAGCGGAGGAGGGTGCCATCAATGTTTTTGGCAAGAACTTAAAACAGCTTTTGATGCAGCCGCCAATTGCAGGAAAAGTTGTATTGGGCTGGGACCCGGCTTTCCGTACCGGATGTAAGCTGGCAGTGGTAGATGCTACGGGCAAAGTCCTTGCCACCAAAGTTATTTTCCCTACTGCGCCCCAAAATAAAGTAACCGAAGCAAAAGCGGAATTAAAGAAACTTGTTGAAAAGTATCATGTTTCCCTGATCTCCGTAGGAAACGGAACTGCGTCCAGGGAATCGGAACAGGTGATCGTTTCTTTTATAAAGGAAACAGGGCTGCCCATATCCTATGTGATCGTCAATGAAGCGGGAGCTTCCGTATATTCTGCATCAAAACTTGCAACAGAGGAATTTCCCAATTTTGATGTGGGACAGAGAAGCGCAGCTTCCATTGCCAGAAGACTTCAGGACCCTCTGGCTGAATTGGTGAAGATCGATCCTAAATCCATCGGTGTGGGACAGTACCAGCATGATATGAACCAGAAGAAGCTGGATGAAGCCCTGACCGGAGTGGTAGAGGATTGTGTAAACAGCGTTGGTGTGGACTTAAATACTGCATCGGCTCCCCTTTTATCCTATATTTCAGGTATTTCCAAGGTCATTGCTAAAAACATTGTAGATTACAGAGAAGAAAATGGCGCATTTACGGAGAGAAAGCAACTGCTGAAAGTGGCAAAATTAGGACCTAAGGCATATGAGCAGTGCGCCGGATTCCTGCGCATCCGTGACGGCAAAAATCCTTTGGACGGAACCAGTGTCCATCCTGAATCTTACGAGGCGGCAGAAAAGCTGCTGGACAAAATGGGGCTGACTTTGCAGGATATCGGTCATGCGGACTTAAATCTGCCCAAAGCAGACAGTAAAGAATGGAAAGCTCTGGCGGCAGAACTTGGCATTGGTGAGATGACCTTAACAGATATTGCAAAAGAACTGGAAAAGCCTTCCAGAGATCCCCGTGAAGATATGCCTGCGCCCATTCTCAGAAGCGATGTTATGGAAATGGAAGATCTGAAGCCGGGCATGCGTTTAAAAGGAACTGTCCGCAATGTCATCGATTTCGGAATCTTTGTGGACATCGGCGTGCATCAGGACGGGCTGGTGCATATTTCCAAGATCACAGACCGCTATATCAAGCATCCCTTAGAGGTTGTCAGCGTAGGTGATATTGTGGAAGTGGAAGTGCTGAATGTAGACGTGGCGAAGAAGAGGATTCAGCTGACCATGAGGTTTTAAAAAAATAAGGGGGACGGATGCCGGGCATCCGTCCCCCTCAATTTCCGGTCTTCGCCTAATGGGACCCTTTCAGGATCGGAGACAATCTTTTATAAATCAAAAATGTAATGATAACGCTCAAAATTCCCTTCAAAAATGTAAAAGGCATATTAAATACGATCAAACACTCCAAAATGTTATCTACTCCCGAAAAGATCAACTGATAAGCTGCCAGGATCGCATCCTGGGGCATAAAATTATAATAAATAGGATAAACCAGAAAGTAATTGGAAAATACGCTGAATACTGCCATGACCAAAGCGCCTGCTATGGAGCCGATCAAAGCGCTT
This sequence comes from Lachnospiraceae bacterium, assembly GCA_017936785.1. Taxonomy (GTDB): domain Bacteria; phylum Bacillota; class Clostridia; order Lachnospirales; family Lachnospiraceae; genus UBA2882. The sequence goes on from JAGBEV010000058.1 coordinate 23,877, forward strand.
TTACGATTCTTTTTCCATTTATAAACAAATCCTGCCACCAGTACAAAGGACGCTCCCAAAATAAAATTGCTCAGTTCGCCAACACCGCCCGTACTGGAAATAAAAAGATGCAGCAGGTTCTTAATGAGGCAGATGATAACCCCTACTATAGGACCATAAGCAAAAGCACCGATTAATGCGGGAAGCTCTGACAGGTCCATCTTAATGAAGCTGGGCATAAATGGTACGCTGAAATCCATAAACATCAGCACAAAGGAAATCGCAGAAAGCATTCCTGTTGCAGTGATCTTGCGGATATCCATTTTCTTTGCCTGTGGTTTTGTTTGTGTCATTGTTGTTTCACTCATGTTAGTGATCTCCTTTCAATTTGGCGCAATGCGCAATTTGTAAGGACGATTCTTCGCAACCGGAAAAAATAGTTTTCCGGTCATTTGCATAAAAAAATCCCGATGAACATCTCATCGGGGTGATAAAAAGCATATCTGCTCTTCATTCATGCAAAAAAGCCAAATCAATAAATATTGGATTTGCTTGACTTTCTTCTCTCATCCAGACTTTACTGTCGGTTTTGGAATCTCACCAAATCAGCCATTTACATGGGTCGCGGACTAGCTTTCGCATCACCGCCGGTAGGGAATTGCACCCAACCCCGAAGAATTGCCTTATTCGCATACAGTTTAATAGGAAAAGCTCACTCTGTCAACCTGTTTTTCTTTTTTATTTCATGGAAATTTATACAACTGACATACGAAGAGATGATTTTTGCTTAAATTACAGGACTTTCCTGATAGTCGAGTGATAAACGCCAGGCTTTTTGTTGACTTTTTAAATTATGCTTTTTATGATGAAAATGCTTTTGGGGTAAAAATATGATGCAATAAGGAAGTGATACAGAATGATTTATATTAGCGTCTTCCCAAAACAACATAAAGTTATATAATAAAAAAGATGCCTTCATGTAGAGCAAACTAGAAAGAAATCCATATTTGGAATATCATGTGACAAAAATGTAAACTGTTTTGAAATATTGTAAGATAAATCGATGTAAAGAAAAAATGACCTGATTTATGATGATTATGTATTGACAAAGGATACAATATACATTATTGTATTAGATGAGTAATACATCAATACAATAATACAGTGATACAAAAGGTCAAATATTCTTATAAAACAATTCATAAGGAGGAGTATTGTGAGTGTACTGATACAAATAAAAGATATTTGCAAGATTTACAATCCCGGTGAAAATGAAGTGCGTGCTTTGGATCATGTGAGTCTGGCCGTAAATGAGGGAGAGTATGTTGCGATTATCGGACAGTCCGGTTCCGGCAAATCTACACTGATGAATATGCTGGGGTGTCTGGATGTACCTACCAGTGGTGAATATATTCTAAACGGACAGAATGTTTCCCATCTGACAGACGATCAGCTTTCCGATATCCGCAATCAGGAAATCGGTTTTATTTTTCAGGGATTTAATCTGATTCCCAGCTTTACGGCAATAGAAAATGTAGAACTTCCGCTTTTATATAGAGGAGTGGGGAAAAAGGAACGACATGACCTGGCAGTAAAAGCTTTGACAAAAGTAGGACTTTCACAGCGAATGGAGCATAAGCCGGCGGAAATGTCAGGCGGGCAGCAGCAGCGAGTGGCAATTGCAAGAGCCATAGCACAGGCGCCACCGGTAATTCTGGCAGATGAACCTACGGGTAATCTGGATTCCGGCTCCAGCAAAGAAATCATTCAGATATTAAAAGAACTACATAAAGAAGGAAGAACAGTGATCCTGATCACCCATGATAATGAAATTGCAGAACAGGCGAAAAGAGTCATCAGGATAAAAGATGGAAAGATTGAGAGGGACTATGAAAATGAAGTTGAGTAAAAAGCAAAAATGGTTAATTGCCGGCAGCGCTGTATTGATCGTCATAGTAGGAGTGGCAGGAGTGAGCAGTATGCTCAGCGGGCTTTCCAATTCGGCAAGACCGGTCAGTGTGGCAACAGTATCAGAGGGCAATCTGGTACAGGAACTGGATTATTCCGGTACAGTCATGTCAGAGGAGACGAAGGTCTATTTCGCACCGGTAGCAGGACAGATCGAGACAGTGGATGTGGCGCCGGGTGATGTGGTAAATGCAGGAGACAGTCTCCTGACCTATAATCTGGAGGATCTGGAGCGCCAGAGCGAAGAAGCGGAGTTACAGGCAAAGGCGGAAGGCTATGGTATTGATGCAACTATGTCTACGATCAATAAAGCTCAGACTGACCATATAGAGGCTGTGAGAAATTATGATGAGGCTATGCAGTATGTTAATCATTATTCCGCTTGTCTGGAAGAAGCCAACAGACAATATAATGAGGCTATGGCGGTTAAGACGGAATATGATACTTTAAAGGCAACAGTAGATCAATATAAGATTCAGCAGGCAGAGAATGAAACACCCAATCCGGAGCTGGCGAACCTGATCACACAGGGCGAGGTGAGATTAAATGAACTCTCAGCCCGGATGGCTCAATATGATTTTGCGGCATTGGAGGGAGCTGTTGCTGTCTGCAGCAACGATCTGAATGAATATAAAGCGTTAGCACAACAGTATAAAGCAGAAAAGGTAGATGATCCTTCATTGGCAAGCCAGAAGGCACAGCAGTCCACATTGCGGGAGATCAATAATCTGACGAAAGAGCATGCTGCTGAGAATCTGGAAACAGCAAAAAACGGTATGCACGCTGATTTTGCAGGTGTCGTAACAGAGGTGGATGCTGTGGCAGGACAGACTGCAGCGGAAGGCATGCAGATGTTTGTTTTACAAAGTACGGATAATTTAAAGGTGTCTGTTAATGTGACCAAATATGATCTTGCCCAGATCGGTGTGGGACAGAAGGCGGTCATTACCATCAACGGACAGGTGTATGAAGGTACGGTAAGTAAAATAAACGGAATGGCTCAGGTCAATACAACAGGTGCCGCTACCGTTACAGCGGATATCCATATCGATAATCCGGATGACAATATCTATCTGGGTATCGAAGCAAAGGTAAAGGTGGAAAGTGCCAGCGAGGAAAACGTTCTCCTGGTTCCGGTGGCATGCGTTAATTATGATACCAAGGGTGCTTTCTGTTATGTTGTAGAGGACGGAATACTTGTGCGCAGGGATGTGGAAGCAGGAATTTCTTCTGATACACAGATTCAGATCATAAGTGGTCTTAAAGCCGGTGATCAGGTCGTTTCAGAAGTAACAATGGATTTGGTTGAGGGAATGGAAGTAACCCCCATGCCGGAGGAATAGGAGCGTTTTATGGGACAGCTTTTAGAATATATTAAAATGGCGCTGAAAAATATCCGCAGTAATAAGGGACGTTCCTTTCTGACTATGCTGGGTATCATTATCGGTATTTCTTCGGTCATTATGATCATTTCCATCGGAAACGGTGTTTCGGGGTCTATCAGTGACCAGCTCAACAGTATAGCCGGAGGGCAGGTGGCAGTATATTCTAATTCCAATGAGGAATATGATGCAGTTACCTTTGATGATGAGGATATCACGGCTATAGAAGAACAGATCGATCATGTAAAAGGTGCGACCTTTACAGACAGCTATTTTGGCACTGCATTAGGTCCAAAGGGGAACTTCTCGGCTTATGCCAATGCCGGTAACGAGGCGCTGAAGTATACGGCACAGGAAGCGATCGTAGAGGGAACCTATTTTACGGAGGCTGATGTGGAAAATGCAGCAAAGGTCTGTGTGCTGCGGGAAAGCGGAGCCATGTCTTTGTTTGGGACAACGGATGTGATCGGTAAGACCTTTGAGATCACAATGGGAAATAATACTGTGGAATTGCGGATCGTGGGTATCCGCGCTGATAACGCATCAGCCCTCTTAAATGCCATGAATTATTATGAGCAGGTAGAATTGGAGATGCCTATTACTACCTTTGGGCAGGCATTTTATGATAAGCCGGAGGAATATGGTGTTATCTATATCATCGGAGAACCGGAATACTCCAAGGAAATTGCGTCGGCAGCAATCAATTTAATGGAAATCCGCCATAAGGTAAAGGGACAGGGCGTTATCCTCATGGAAAGTTTTAGCGATCAGATGTCATCTATTACAAGCGTGATCAGTACCATTACCGTCTTTATCGTATTTGTTGCGGCAATTTCTTTGCTGGTAGGCGGCATCGGCGTTATGAATATCATGCTTGTATCCGTAACAGAACGGACAAGGGAAATCGGTATCAGAAAGGCTTTGGGAGCAAGGACCCGATCAATTTTGCTGCAGTTCCTCTTTGAATCTGCCATCATAACCCTGTTGGGAGGCTTGATCGGAATTGCTTTAGGTGCCTTGCTGGCATTTATTATCTGTACACTTATGGGTTTCCAGGCGAAAGTGTCTCTGGTAACTGTACTGATCGCCAGCCTGTTTTCTTCAGCAGTGGGTATTTTCTTCGGAATCTATCCTGCAAGGCGGGCAGCAAAACTCAGTCCTATTGAAGCACTGAGACATGAGTAAATAACATAAAAACAAGGTGGAGGCTGTCGCATTTATAAAATTCTATAAATGCGACAGCCCCTGTTTTATGCTTCCTTTATTCCTCCTTTTATTTTTCTTGCGATTTTTAGTAAAATAAGTATAATAATTATGTATGACTATGTCTTATGAGGAGAAATAACGAAGGGAAGACATAAACAATGAGTGAAGAACAAAAGGAACTGCAGGAATCTCCGGAGGAAACGGTTTTGACTGAGGAACAGACAGAAGAGGTAAAGGATGCGGGGGTTGAACCGGAAGGAGAACCCTTGTATGAAGTGGATATTCAGATCAATACCTCTGCGCTGTATGATTACTTTCTCCGTCATGTATACACCTCCTTTTCAGGGATGCTTGGTACGGTTATCGGTATTTTCATGCTGATGCTTTATTTTGTAAAAGAGAGCAGTGTAATCTATCTGATTTGCGGCATCGTGATCATTTTATATCTGCCATGGAGTCTTTATCTGACAGCTAAAAAGCAGGCATTACAGGAAACCTTTAAGAATCCTCTTCATTATGCTTTTTATGAAAATGGAGTGCAGGTTTCCCAGGGGGATATCAAACAGATGCAGAAATGGGAAGATATGCTGAAAGCTGTTTCAACTACCAGGAGCATTATTATATATACAGGTAAAAATTCCGCATCTATTTTTCCCAGAAAGGATCTGGGCGGGGATGCCATGGGGTTGATCCAGATTATTTCTACCCATATGGACCCTAAAAAGGTTAAGATCAAAGAGTGACATTGGCAATGAATAAGACTGTAATTGAAACAAAAAGCGAAAAGGAAACATTTGAACTGGGATTTTCCATAGGAAAGGAAGCTGAGCCGGGAGAGGTTTATGCTTTATCAGGTGATCTGGGCGTGGGAAAAACAGTGTTTACCAAAGGTGTGGCTGCGGGACTGGAAGTAAAAGAACAGGTAAACAGTCCCACGTTTACCATTGTTCAGGTCTATGAAAGCGGCAGGCTGCCTTTTTATCATTTTGATGTATATCGTATCGGTGATCCGGAGGAAATGGATGAGATCGGATATGAGGATTACTTTTACGGAGAAGGGCTCTGTCTGGTGGAATGGGCAGACCTTATCGAAGAACTGATGCCGGAGAATACCAAATGGGTAACCATAGAAAAGGATTTGGAAAAGGGCTTTGATTATCGAAAGATCGTCATTTCCCGCAAATCATGTTTATGAGAAAGAAAGTTGTTTATTATGAAAATATTAGCGATTGACAGCTCGGGGCTGGTTGCCGGCATAGCTGTGGCTGAGGAAGACAGGCTGGTGGCGGAATACACCGTTGATTACAAGAAAACTCACTCCCAGACACTGCTTCCCATGCTGGATGAAGTGAAGAAGATGATAGAACTGGATCTATCTACCATAGATGCCATAGCGGTGGCAGCGGGACCGGGGTCTTTTACAGGACTTCGTATCGGTTCAGCCACAGCAAAGGGTATGGCAGGCGCTTTGGATAAGCCCATTATTGAAATCCCTACCATTGACGGCATGGCATATAATTTATTTGGATTTGAAGGCGTGATCTGTCCCATCATGGATGCCAGAAGAAATCAGGTATATACGGGATTTTATACCTTTGAAAGAAATGAAGAAGAGGAAAGCGGTTTTTCTTTTCGGATTATACGGGAACAATTTGCAGCGGATATCCGTGAAGTGACAGAGCAGCTGAATGAACTGGGAAAGAATGTTATGTTTTTAGGAGACGGCGTTCCTGTATTTGCTCAGATCATAAAAGAAAACATGAGGGTGCCATTTGGGTTTGCCCCTGCTAACTGTAACCGCCAGCATGCCTCATCTGTGGCAGTGCTGGCACAGAAATATTATCTGGAAGGAAAAACTGTTAAAGCTTCCAGGCATAAGCCGGAATATCTGCGGATGTCTCAGGCAGAAAGAGAACGGATGGAGAAAGAAAATGCTGCAAATCGTTGACCTGTGCCGGGAAGACCTGGATCAGGTCAGCAAAATCGAGGCGGAATGCTTCAGCATGCCCTGGTCAAGAAAATCCCTGGAAGAAGTATTGGATAATCCTCGGGCTTTTTATGTAACAGCCAAGGAGGAAGGCAATATCGTTGGATATTGCGGGGCATATGTGATCCTGGATGAAGGGGATATCAATCAGGTGGCAGTAGTTCCGGCATACAGGGGACAGGGTGTGGGCAGAAGGATGATGCAGGTGCTTCTAAAACGGCTTAAGCAGGCAGGAGCCAGGGCGGTGACCCTGGAAGTGAGAGTGAGCAATGAGCCCGCAATTGCCTTATATGAAGCCTTGGGCTTTCAGACAGAAGGAATCCGTAAATGCTTTTACGAAAAGCCTATGGAAGATGCTCTGATCATGTGGAAAAGATAGACAGCAGTTACAATAATTACCGCTAGGAATAAAACGACATGTTCTTATATAATAAAACTGATTAGCAAAAGCTAACTAATTTGCTGAAACTTTTTGAAAAAGCAGGAAAGGAACGTGGAGGGTTATGAGAGAATACAAAAATGAAAAACTGCAGACGGTGATCTGCAACAAATGCGGTAAGGTATTAACTGTGGAAAATGGTATATTAAAAGAAGGCTGTTTCAGAGGAAAACAGACCTTTGATTATTTTTCTGACAAGGACGGGGAAATTCATGCTTTTGATCTGTGTGAATCGTGTTATGATGACTTTGTGAAGTCATTTCAGATTCCCGTCAGCCAGAAGGAGGAAACGGAGTTTTTGTAAATTATGTTAGATGTGTGTCTGTTGGGAACCGGAGGAATGATGCCTCTTCCTTATAGGTGGCTGACTTCCATGATGGCAAGATACAACGGAAAAAGTATATTGATCGATTGTGGGGAAGGGACTCAGATAGCCATGAAAGAAAAGGGCTGGAGTCCCAAGCCCATTGATATTATCTGTTTTACCCATTATCATGCGGATCATATCAGCGGACTTCCGGGAATGCTTCTTACTATGGGAAATGCAGAAAGAACGGAACCCCTTTTGCTGATCGGACCAAAAGGCTTGAACAGGGTCGTTGCTTCCCTGCGGGTTATTGCACCGGAGCTTCCCTTTGAAATTCAATGCAGGGAATTGACGGAACCGGAAGAAAGCATTCAGTTTGACGGATTTCATATTGATGCTTTCAGGGTACAGCATAATGTGGTATGTTATGGATATAGCCTGGTAGTGGAAAGAAAAGGTAAATTTCAGGTGGAAAAGGCAAAGGAACAGGGGATTCCCATAAATTACTGGAACCGCCTTCAGCATGGAGAAACGGTGGAGACACCGGAGGGGATCTATACCCCGGATATGGTCATGGGAGGTGCACGAAAGGGAATTAAGGTAACCTATTGCACGGATACAAGACCTACACCGGCAATTACAGCCCATGGTATGGATGCGGATCTGCTGATCTTGGAAGGCATGTATGGAGAACCGGAGAAAAAGGCAAAGGCTAAGGAATATAAGCATATGACATTTTATGAGGCAGCTGATATTGCAGCACAGGCACAGCCTAAGGCTATGTGGCTGACTCATTACAGCCCGTCTTTGACAAGACCGGAGGAATATATGAAAGAAGTAAAGCGTATTTTTCCCAGAGCTTATGCAGCTAAGGACGGTCAGACCGTGGAACTGGATTTTGAGGAAGAGTAGACTGTTAAGAAAGGATCATCCATGAATCGATTTAAAGGAACAAAAGGTATTATTCTGCTGTGTGTTCTTGTATGTCTGGTAATCGGATATTATTTTTATCTGTCCAACAAAGAGAAGCCGGAAGAGCCTGCAACAGTAGAAACGGAAGTTCTGACCATGAGCCAGAAAGCCCTGGCCCGTGATCTGGAGACCAATTATCCGCCTTCACCCAGAGAAGTGGTAAAATATTTCAGTGAGATTACCCAGTGTTTTTACAACGAAGAGCATGACGAAGAGGAACTGAAGGCTTTGGGGTTGAAAATGCGGGAAATCTATGATGACGAGCTGGTGGCAAACCAGACCGAAGAGGAATATCTGGACCTGCTGCAGAAGGATATCAATGAGTACAAAGCAAATAACAGGACCATTTCCAATTACTCGCCTTCTTCCAGTGTGGACGTAGAGACCTTTAGTCAGGATGGATATGAATGGGCGAGACTGTATTGTGTCTATGAGATCAAGCAGGATTCTTTCCTGTATCAGACTACCCTGTGTTTTATGCTGCGTAAGGATGGGGATTCCCACTACAAGATCTATGGCTGGGAAAAAGTTGATAAACAATAAGAATAATTTATATTTTAACTAGAACGGAAGTGCTGTCAGTGACAGAAGATATTTTTATATTAGGAATAGAAAGCTCCTGCGATGAAACTGCGGCAGCGGTTATTAAAAACGGCAGGGAGGTTTTAAGCAATGTGATTTCCTCGCAGATCGACTTACATACGCTGTACGGAGGCGTTGTGCCGGAAATTGCATCCAGAAAACATATTGAAAAAATCAATCAGGTCGTTGACCAGGCTTTGGAAGAGGCAGGAAAAACCCTGGAGGATATAACGGCAATTGCGGTCACCTACGGTCCCGGACTGGTAGGTGCTCTTTTGGTAGGTGTTTCCTTTGCAAAATCCCTTGCCTTTGCCACCAATAAACCTCTGGTAGGCGTTCATCATATTGAAGGGCATATCAGCGCTAATTATATTGAACATAAAGACTTGGAACCGCCTTTTGGATGTCTGGTAGTATCCGGCGGACATACCCATTTAGTAGCCGTAAAGGATTATGGGGAATACGAGATCCTGGGCTGTACCAGGGATGATGCGGCGGGGGAAGCCTTTGATAAAGTTGCAAGAGCCATTGGCTTAGGTTATCCGGGAGGACCCAAAATCGATAAGATATCCAAAGAGGGAAATCCGGATGCCATTCATTTTCCAAGGGCAAAGGTGGAAAACAGCCAGTATGATTTCAGCTTCAGCGGTTTAAAGTCGGCGGTCTTGAACTATATCAATTCCTGTGAAATGAAAGGCGAAGAAGTGAACGTTGCAGATGTGGCGGCATCCTTCCAGAAAGCCGTAGTGGATGTACTGGTAGAGCACGGCATTCACGGGGCAAAAGAATATGGATTTCATAAATTCGCAATAGCGGGAGGAGTGGCTTCTAATTCTACACTCAGAAGAGCCTTTGAAGAGGAATGCAAAAAGCAGAAGATAGAGTTTTGCTGTCCTTCCCCTATATTTTGCACTGACAACGCAGCTATGATCGGAGTGGCTGGGTACTATGAATATATAAAAGGAACCAGAAGCGGCTGGGATTTAAATGCCATTCCCAATCTAAAACTGGGTGAAAGATAATTCGGGAGAGTGTGCATATGAAAACAACTGCCATTGTACTAGCAGCAGGGCAGGGAAAGAGAATGGGTTCTGACGTGGCAAAACAATATTTATTGCTTGACGGCAGACCTGTTCTTTATTATACCCTGAAAAATTTTGAGGAAAGTCCGGTAGATGATATTGTTCTTGTAACCGGAGAAGGTCAGGTAGAATATTGTAAAAAAGAGATCGTTGATGCTTACGGCTTTCGAAAGGTTAGAAAAATAGTAGTCGGTGGTAAGGAACGGTATCATTCAGTAGCCAAAGGGCTAAGTGCCATTGCAGAGCCTGAGGAAGCAGATTTATCCGGACATTATGAAGGAAATGCTGCCTGTGATTATGTGTTGATTCATGATGGGGCAAGACCTTTTGTGACACCGGAAATGATAGAACGGGGAATCAGGGTGGTACAGCAATATGACGCCTGTGTATTGGGAATGCCTGTAAAGGATACAATTAAGATCAGCGATGAAGAGGGCTTTGCTGCCGATACTCCCAATAGAAGTCTGATATGGCAGATTCAGACGCCGCAGATTTTCGCCTTTGGGCTGATCAAAAAGGCATATGATGAATTGATCCTGAAAGAGGAGGAATTGCACCGGAAAGGAATTGCCGTTACGGATGATGCCATGGTGGCGGAATTATTTTCGGAAAAACGGGTCAAACTGGTAGAAGGAAGCTATGAGAATATTAAACTTACTACCCCTGAGGATCTGGAGATTGCGGAAACTTTTTTGAAAAAACAACAATTTTAAAATCTGTAAAAACTTCTTGTAAAATCCATGAAAAGATTTCTGGAAAAAAATTTGAAAATTTTAGTGAAAAAATTAGAAAAAGTTGTTGACACTAAAAAATAACTCTGCTAGAATAACACTTGCGTCGGCTGAGAGACACAGCCAAGATACGACATGGAGAGGTATCGAAGTGGTCATAACGAGGCGGTCTTGAAAACCGTTTGTCCGTGAGGGCGCATGGGTTCGAATCCCATCCTCTCCGTTAAAGCATACAGCTTTAGTGACAATGGTAATAGCATATGTAGAAGTAAAATTTCAGCTATGTTTGGAGAAGTACCCAAGAGGCTGAAGGGGCTCCCCTGGAAAGGGAGTAGGTCGTTAATAGCGGCGCGAGGGTTCAAATCCCTCCTTCTCCGTTGGTAATTCTCAATGTTACCATTAAAAGAACCTTGACAAATAAACAGCAATGCAACCCTGAAAGATTCTAAGAGAAAATTTCAGAGAACGTGTTTAAAAGAACACAAACCAAGAACAGTAAAACGGTTAAAATTAGCCAAAGTTGA
>JAGBEV010000059.1 GCA_017936785.1 Lachnospiraceae bacterium
AACAGCCATGGATGGCTGTTTTAGTCTTCGTGCGGCATGGATGCCGCTTGAAGACGACTCGTCCGTTATCCTTACCTCCATCCATTCTGTTAGAAAAATTCGTTTTCCAGCTCCGCTCCTTAAAATACCTTATACCCTCCCCTCCACTTCCCCCTCCTGCCTGCCCTGTCTTTGGCTGCACCAAAAAAGGCTTCAGCCAATGGCTGAAGCCTTAAAATGATCAATTTTTATTAGAAGATACGTCTTACGGAAAGTACCTGTCTGTAGTTTGCGTTGGAAACTTTGATTCCTGTTGCTGCTGTAGATGCATGGACGATCTGACCGCCGCCGATGTAAATACCAACATGACCGGAGTAACATACGATATCACCGGGCTGTGCATTTGCAAGACCGCCTACATCATATCCGCATCCTCTCTGGGCACCGGAGGAATGTGGTAAGCCTACACCGAAGTGTGCATATACACTCATGACAAAACCGGAGCAGTCTGTTCCGTTTGTTAAACTGGAACCGCCGTATACATATGGATTACCTACAAACTGCAATGCATAGCTTGCTACAGATCCACCTGTTCCCGAACCGCCGCTGACTGTTGCACCGGATTTGGATGCTGCGGAATTGCTTGCTGCTGCATTGGCTTTCTTTCTCTCAGCTTCTTCTGCCGCAAGTCTTGCTTCCTCTTCTGCTTTGGATTCTGCTTTTACAAATTCAGTGGAAAGTGTAACGAAATCGGTAGAAACATATCCTTCGCCTTCCTCCACAGATACCTTGATCCATCCTTCCGTTACGTCTTCTTCCGTAACAGTTAACTCATCTTCAATAGGAACCATTCCAATAACAGGAGATTCTGTTGTGGGTTCCTGTCTTACAAACAATGTAGTGGTGGTAACTGTTGCGATCCTCTTTCCGACTTCCTTGGCAAGGGCAACTGCCGCTTCACCGGTCACTACGTATTCTGCTTTTACAAATCCCTGAACGCTTCCGGATTTGATTTCATACCAGCCATCCTGCTCAGAAATAAATTCACCTACGGAATCGTCATACAGCTTACCGAGGATCTCGCCTTCCTCACTGGGTATGCTTCTGACATTTACATAATCATTTACCTGTGCTATTACCAGATTGGAAAAGTCTTCTGCGTCATTTTCAGAAACTGTTTCCTCTTCAGGAACAACAAGTACGGTATCTTCCACAACGCCTTCAACCGGCACTGTCTGCTGCTGTGCCTGTGTCTGTGCTGTGTGTACTGTAGTATATACATCGCTGCTGGCTTCTCCTACTGCAAGCTCAACACCGGAAGTGTTATTTTGTACAGGTGCCTTTGAGGCTGTCTTCAATGCTGCTGTTGCACTTGCCTGTTCGCTGGTTGATGTAGCCTCAAGAGCCGGGGCTGCACCTACTGCCGGCATTCCTGTTGTACCTGCTTCAACGGGCACGGATGTGGATGCCATGACTACAACTGCTGCACAAATTCCTGCTATCACTTTAATATGTTTATAAAACATAATTCCTCCATAATCAGTTCTTTAACAATTTTTAAAATTTGTTACAAATTTATTACATCTGTTTCATAATATAGCATTATATATTAGCTTTGTCAACTGTTTCCCCATTTTTCCACATTTTTCCTTCCATATATTTTGTCGAATCTGCTTTTACTCTATCATCAGACATTGTTCATTTATTGCCAGCGTCAAATCTCGACCACAGACTGTGCTTGTGATATAATATATATAAGAAAGAAAAGAATGTCTTTATATAAGTAGGAAGGAGGTATGCTTATGAGACGCACCGCTTTTATTACAGGCGCTTCCCGCGGCATCGGAAAAGCAATCGCCGCAGAACTTGCGGCACATGATTACGATTTGTATCTGGTATGCAAAAATTCGGGGGAGCAATTATATCGTTTTAAAATCGAACTGGAGGAAAAGTTTCTCATAAATGTTACATGCTTTGTGGGAGATGTGGCTTCCTATGATTTTCTTAAGCAGTGTTTTGAAGAAATCGACCATTTAGATGTACTGGTCAATAATGCAGGCATATCCTATATCGGTCTTATTTCAGAAATGACTGTAAAGGATTGGGATTATATTATCAGTACCAACCTCTCTTCTGCTTTTTATACCTCCAAATGCGCCATTCCCGGCATGGTACATGCAAAATCCGGCAAGATCATCAACATCTCATCTGTATGGGGAAATGTGGGGGCTTCCATGGAAGTTGCTTATTCCGCTTCCAAAGGCGGTCTGAATGCTTTTACCCGGGCACTGGCAAAAGAACTCGCCCCAAGCAATATTCAGGTAAATGCCATTGCCTGCGGCGTCATTGATACCGATATGAATAAATGTTTTAGTATGGAAGATATTGAAATTTTAAAAGGCGAGATTCCTGCTGACCGCATGGGCACCATTGACGAAGTGGCAAGGCTGGTTATGCAGATCATCAACAGTCCTTCCTATTTAACGGGACAGGTCATCACTTTAGACGGAGGCTGGCAATAAACCAGCCTCCTTTTTATCACATAAAAGTAAAAACCAGATAAACCACAATGACGATTGCCCATGCCAGCAGATTTCCGCCCAGCTGAACTGTTCCCGGAATTGTTTTACCTCTTCCTTCTGAAAATACCCGGCATAATATCCGATTTGCAAAATGAATCAGGACCAGCAGAATAAACACCGCTATAGCTAATGCTCCATAAACAATACCGGGATTATCTCCTGCATTAGCCAATCCGATAATGTAGCCAATACCCAAAAAAACATATCCGCCTGCTCCCATGATCAGATTAACTATGATCCATATAGCCCAATATTTCTTATTCATCCATTACACCGCTTTCTTGTTTTTCTTCTTCTACGATTCTATCATCCGGAATTTTTCCAATTACTTCCTGCTCATTTTCACTTTCTTCCGATCCGCATTCATCAGGAACCTTTTGATTCACATCATTTTTAATCAGCTTATAAAAAGTTGCCGCCAAAGGAACTCCTAACAGCATTCCTCCAATACCCGAAAGACCGCCGCCTATGGTAACAGCTGCCAGTACCCACATACCGGGAAGTCCGATAGAGGAACCCACAACTCTCGGATATATAATGTTTCCCTCCAGTTGCTGCAGCACTACAATAAAGACTATGAATAAAACTGCTTTCACAGGGCTGATTGTTAAGATCATCACAAATCCTACTGCTGCTCCCAAATATGCTCCTACAACGGGAACTAACGCTGTAGCTCCTATAAATGTACCGACCATGGGGGCATAGGGAAACCGGAATATTTTCATGCCCACAACACAAAGAATTCCCAAAATAACCGCTTCCGTACACTGTCCTATAATAAAGCTGGAAAAGGTTTCGTCAGCAACCTTCAAAATTCCCTGCGCTTTTTCTATAATGGCAGGTTTGCAATAAGCTGCTGCCAATCTGGTGGTCTGTCTTTTCAACTTTTCTTTATTGGCAAGAATATAAATAGCAAAGATTAAACCGATGACAAAATTTGTAATTCCCACACCTACAATTCCTACGAATGTAATGGTAGAACCCACAATATCGCCTACACCTGATGTCAGATATTGAAACAGCTTTTGTGCCGTACCTTCCCAATTAAACTGAATACTGTTGATCCACTTCTCCAGTTCCGGAATCTGGTCCGAATGATCTGCCAGAAAATCCTGCAATCTGGCTAACCCAATAGGAATCCATTTTCCCAGCAAAGTTATGGTATCCTCCAGTTCAGGAATGACCATCCTGAATATGAGAAATACGATCACAAGGATCAAAAAGATCGAAAGAAAGATACATACAAATCTCTTTGTAGCCTTTACAATTTTATTTTGACTTTTGGGAAAATAATATTTCTCCAGTTTGCTCATGATAATATTCAAAATGTATGCCATGACCGCTCCCAATACAAGCGGAAATGCTATGCCCCAGATTTTGGCTGCAAATGTTGTCAATAAACTGAATCTGGTTACCACAAGCACCAGAACTGCTGCAAGCAAAAAGTATTTTACAATTTTTTTATCCATTTTTCCCTGTTTCATTTTTATCTCGCTTTCCTGACTATCATTTCGGCGACTTCTTTGCCTGATAAGTAAAAACTTATGTTCATTTGGCAGCTGCCGGCAATAGTAGACGCCCTTTCTCTACTATATCATATTTTTTTCTTAATGTAACTATGGAAACTTCGTTGCTGTTGCCTGCAATAATGTGATAAAATGTTTTATGTGTAAGAAAAGAGACTGTTTGTCTTCTTTCTATAATTTAGATTACCGCTGTTTGCGGATGATAAGGAGAATTTATGGAACTGCTGGATTTTATCAGACAATTTGAAAATAAACACATTTTTATTCAAACTCACAATTTTCCTGACCCTGATGCCCTGGGAAGCGCCTTTGGTCTGTCCCGCCTTCTGGAACATTTCCAGGTCCGGTCTACCCTGTGTTATGACGGCAAGATCGACACACTGAGCACCCGGCGTATCTTACAGGAATTTGATATAGAGATTTATTCCAAGAACCAATTAAGGGAAATGACTGCAGAAAGTCCTATCATTCTGGTGGATACTCAAAAGGAAGCAGGAAACGTTACGGATTTGATCGGCGATGAAATTGCCTGTATTGACCACCATCCTACCGTTATAGAAATCGAATATCAATTTAAAGATGTCCGTATGGTGGGTGCATGCTGTACGATCATTGCCGAGTACTTTCAAAAATTGAATATCATTCCCGATAAGCCTACAGCTACAGCACTTTTATATGGCATAAAAATGGATACAAACCAGTTTACCCGGGGTGTTACGGAACCCGATATTGAAATGTATGCTTTTTTAAATCCCTATATTGATGAAGCTTCTTTAAGAATTGTTTCCAGCAATACTTTGGAATTTTCCGACCTGTCCGCCTTTGGTGCAGTTTTCCAGACCATCCGCGTTTTTGAAAAGGTGGGAATCGCATATATTCCTTTTTCCTGTCCGGACGCTTTGATCGCTATGATTTCTGATTTTATCCTCACTTTGAACGAAGTGGATTTTGTCATCGTTTATTCCAAGCGGGATACAGGCTGGAAGTTTTCTGTCAGAAGTGAAGATGAAAACCTGGATGCCGGTGAGATCATTCATGAAGCTCTTCTGGGCATCGGCAGCGGCGGCGGACATGCCTGTATGGCAGGCGGTATGATACCCATTGAAACGGTAAAGGAGATGGGGCGCGGAGCCGATACCAAGATCTGCGAATTGTTTTTAGATACCATAAAGAGAATCGGGGACGAACCGGCTTATCCCGATTCTATCCCCGACTGATCACTTTACATCATAATTTTAGTTTAAAAGGCGGAACTTATCTGCCTTTTTTTATTGCTTCCAATTCCTTTTCCACATCCACAACTGAAGAACAGGAACTGTTCTTGTAGGAATTGCTGCTTTGTCTGCGTTTGCTCTTTCTTGCCCGGTATCCGCTGCGTTCTTCCTCTTCATCTTTATAATCCCCTACCAGAAGAACCTTTGCAACCAGCCCTGCACCGCCAAAGATCATTACCAATAACAGCACCCACTCATAAAGTGTCATGGATGTCAAATGAATATTGGTAGATGCAATGACACCTGCAAGGATCAGCAGCACACCTACTCCGGTCATGACCTTTGAAGGAAATGACGCTCCACTGACAAACATCCAGACAATTCCTGCGATCAAAGGTATGATTATCAATCCCGAAGTCATCCGCATGCCTCCGAGGGAAAAACCTCCCATAAAGGACGAATAGACTACTACTTTCTGGGAAAAGATAAACAACCCTACAATCAACATGACAAGTCCTGCCACAAACTGTAACAACTCATTTTTTGCACTTTTCATCTCATACCCTCCTAAGTAATTCCATTATGACCAAAAGAGATGAAAAAATCAATGTTTTTTTGCTGCCATTACTTCCAATACACCCATAAATTTCTGATCTGATATTGCAATTCTTCAAAACTCCATGTCTTTTCAGAATTGATACGGCTGTTAGGATCGTTAAGGGTAAATCCTCCGTCCCTGTATCCGGTCAGAACAATAAAGTGTCCGGAATTCGTAAAGTCTCCCGGTCCTAAAATACAAATAATAGGATTACCTGCCTGCAGATTATCGATCATCCTTTCTTTATCCAAAGGAATCTCTTTTGAATTTAACCCCAAAATGGCAGCTCCTTCACTCATAAGCGCCCATCTGGTACCGTTTCCTTCTTCATAGAAATCATGCTGGGTTGAAAAATCTGCCATCCATTTGGGATTCATCGTATCATTTCCTGTCAGATAAATGGCAACCATGGACAGGCATGTGGGACCACATCCGGTTAATCCCAATACATCTCCTGCATATTCTCCATAACCCCAGCGCTCATCCCACTGCATCAGTAAAGGAACAAAATCCGCATTTTTATATTCGCTCAGATCAATATCGTATTCTATATCCTTCTTGAAAGGATAATCCAATACAAACTGTCTTGCTTCCTGATTTTTCTCATATAATTCTACAAGCTTATCCGTATAATCCCTGATATAATAGCCCTTTGCATTGGCATATTCTGCAATTTCCCTCTCTGAATCAGAAAGTGCTGACAGATCCTCCTCTACAGCATCCTTTACCATTGCCTCCATTTCAGCTTCTTCTTCCCGGCTGTCTTCCTCATGATTTTTCTCCGCAGCCTGAGAAAAGGTCATCTGGCTCAGCCAGGCTATTCCTATAATGATCGCCATAATGGACACCGTCATGCGCCATAACAAGTAATAGGTTCTTCTTCTGATCTTTTTACTCCGTTTTCTTCTTTTGTCTGCCATACACCCCAACGCCCCTTTTGTGTACTATCCGTGTTAGTACACTCAGATTATCATATAACGGTAATGTTTGTCAATAAACTAATATGCGCAAAAATAAAAGCAGCCCTATGAATGACTGCTTTTACTGTAAATATTCTTCTATGACTTCTTCAATGGCTTTTGCCCCATCGGAGGCATTTTCTCCATTTAAATATATATCTGCAAGGGCTTCTGCAAAGGTTTCCGAAGCAGAATAAGTACTTTCTTTTTCATCCTTCAGGGCATACAGGGAAATTCCTGCTGCAAAATCCTCATAGGTCCCCTGATTACCATAATCTGTCTGCCATCTTCTGTATGCTTTCTGCATGATTTCTTCAGTAACATTATCCGTTCTCTTGAGCCTGTCCATATCATACAGGCAAAATGCATCTCCATTTTCTTCTGTAATATAATAAGGACATTCCAAACCATACTTTTTTTGGACGATCACATTTTGAAGCTGATGTCCCAGTTCATGGACGATTACAGAGGAAACATTTGCACCCTGAGACCAGTAGCCATGTTTTCCCTGGCTGGCACAGACTTTTGTCAGTTCTTCATCATTCAGAAATATTCTTGCATTTAATACGATCCGGTATTTTTCCACAAAGGGATATTGTCCGTATTCACCATTGACGATAAAAAATGTCCGGTCTGTCAGAGCCACAGTTCCGCCGGTGCGGTTTCCCATGTTGCCAAGTGTCAGATTGGTCAGACTTCCGTAGAGACAGGGATATCTGTCATACATATAGCGAAATGCCTCATAAATTGCATAAGCTGTTTCTTCGCTGATTTCTCCCAGATTTACAGCAAAAATCCCAAATTCCTCTTCCATCTGCAGCTCCAGCTTCTTAACTGACGGATTATCATAGCCGCTCCGCTGCCGCTGTCCTTCCTCCCTGATGGCAGCAGCAGCCATTTCTGCTGAAGTTATTTCCATATTATAAACGATCTGATAATTAATGCTTGTTTCTAAAAGTTTCTCTGCAGTTTTATCTTGTTCCTTATCTTTTTCTGTATCTTCATCTTTTTCCGCATCCTGTTCTGCCACGGTCGTTACGTTTTTTCTTTCATCCACAGGATTTTTCCGTTCTTCCTTTATAAACAGAAATGCCACAAATACTGCAGCCGTCAAAATGCACAAAAGAACAGTAAAGATCTTTTTCAATTTATTTCTCATAACTGAAACTATTTTTCTTTAACGGACAAAAAAGTCTTTATATCATCCAGATGTAATTCCTTTTCATAATCAATGGCGCAAAGTGATATCTGGTAAATATAGCCGTCTCCTATATCACATGCCGCTTCTATGCGCTGAAATTCATCACCATCACTTGTATAGCGTTCTTCGATATAGAAAAAGGTATGATCTGCCACTTTAACAGAACTGACAACTGCATTGTCATCCCTGGTATTGTCAGCTTCTATCTGAATATAATGCTCTGCACCTTCTCCATATGTATCCGGTTTCAGATAACAGCTTATATCTACATCAAGTCCGGAATCCAGAAAGCTTTCCATCGTCCATATTTCATCTGCATCTTCATAGGTTGAATAAAATCCCGGTTCCACTTTAAATGCAACAGTTACCCCATCATATTCCAAAGTGCTCTCTTCTTTTTGCTCCCCAATATAAGAAATTCTTCGCAGTTCATCCAGATCCTCCTGGGTGGTATCAGGCTCACCTGTTTCCTCAGCCGTGGATGCCATCGCTGCCCATCGTTCTAAAATTTCTTTGTCGGATACCTCATCAGATTTTATTAGTATCTGTGCACACAATCTTTTATCACTGTCTGCAGCCGCCGTATATACTACAATAAAATCATTCTCTTCATTACTATATGTAAAATAAGCATAGGGCTTTCCATCTATGGTAATTTCTTCAATTTCTTTTGTGATCGTTCCGCCGCTGTCCTTTGCTCCTTTCATCAGGGCATCCGGTTCTTTTATCTTTTCATCATAGGAACCGTCTCTTACAAGAAACATCAGTACAAAAAGATCATCCCGGTAAACAATGGGACCTCTGGTATCATCAATAAAATAGCCGTATTCTCCGGGAACCTGTACCCTGAATCCTCCTATGGCAATTCCTACTGTCGGTCCATTCTGATCTTCCGATTCACTGCCGTCTTCCAAAACTTCCGCATCATCTAAAATACTTCCTTCTGATGCTTCTTCATCCTCTTTTTGCGCCGGTTTCTGATCCTTCTTCTCTTTTTCTTCTTCCTCCGGCTCTTCTTCCATACGCTGGACTACCCCGGCAGTTATCTTCTCCTCTTCTTTTTTGCCGCATCCTGTAAGCATGCCCAAAGCCAAAGCTCCTATTAAAAAACGAATTGCTGTCTTTTTCATATTGCACTCTCCTCCCTTTCATCTATAACACAAAAAAGAGCAGGGAAAGGTTGCAATAAACAGCTTCATTTTTACCAATCTTTGTCATAAATTATCACATAATCATTGATGCGGCTGTATTGAAGACTGTCTAACCGCTTATCTTCACCATTCATCAAGAATATTTTTCTCACCAATTGAATCAGCATTGTTTCATCAAAACCATAATCAGTATATCGAAATGCTATAACATCCTGATGAACTTTTTCTGCCAGGATTTCTTCCACTTCCTCCATACTGTCAGCAGTCAGATCATGATAATTATAATATTCCTTGAAATAGTCCTGATTTTTCTCCTCCAGCCATTCCTTTTCCTCATTTAATGTAAAATCATTTCCCCAGACATACCCATTTTCTTCTGCAAATTCCATGTCTGTGTTATATAAGTAAAAAGGAACCCCAACGGTATTTCTATTGCTGCTGCAGTCAATCTGATACCAATTGCCGTCCAGTTCAATCACATTCCATGCATGAGGAATATTCCCGTTTAAATACCCGCTTACTGTTTTTACATGCAGCCCTGCCATATGGGAAAGAAGCTGGAATGCAGAAGCATAGCCCTGACAAAGCGCTTCCTGCTCCACCAATGCCCCATAAGCATTAACGGCATTTTCCATATAAACATTTCCTTCTGATTTCATAAAATTCTGCTTTTTTGCCTGCTCCCATTCTACAGAAGCATAGCTGCAGTTTTCTTCCAGCCAAAGATAAATCTCCATCTCTTTTTCTTCATCGGTCATCTCTTCCCTGATCAGTTCTTTTATCAGCTTTTCAGCATACTGACAGATCTTTTTCTGCTTGCGGGAAATTTCCCATTTGTTATAAGAATATCCCACCCTCAGGCAGGCGTTGTCATAATCATAAGAATAAGAGCTCACCCCAAGGATATAGGGATTTTGCTGGCAGACTTTCAAAAATACTGCTTCCAGTGTATATGGATTCTGCAATTTAGGAAATGCCTTTAAAGAAATTTCCTCATCACCTGCCATCAGTCCGTATGCAAGCCATGCCTCTTCAGCGCTGTCAGCAAAAACCGCAAGCCTCTCATCCGGTTTCTTTACAGTCTCTTTATCCCCTTCTTCGATCCACCGCCGGGTCTGCTCCTTTACTGCCCTGTAAAGATTAGGACCTCCGTCGGCATTCCCCTCCTGCGCCAGAATACTTTTTACTGCCATGGAAGGAACCTTGTTCAATTGAGAATTCATATTCAGATAGATCACATTCACATTATGATCGATCACTACGGGACAATCAGTAACGTTCTCTGCATCAATATATACTGTTCCTCCCAGAAGTGTTCCCTTTACCTGAAAATCATAAAGAATGCTTACATCGCCTTTTTTTCGCAAACGGTAATAAACCGGTCTCTGCATAATGCTGCCGTCAATATTCAGCACTGCCAGTTTTTCCGGCAAATCCTCTATACTGTCAAACCACGTATAGCTGATCGTATCATAGGCAAATTTGTAAGGTAATTTCAAATTTGCCGTATCTACCGGAGCGGAAAGGTTACTCTCCTTTCCCTCTACTGTTGCCGTCACAAAAAAGCACCCATAAGCCCCTCTGTTCTGATAACTCCGGCAGCTCAATGGCGTACCTATATATCCGGCGTCTTCATTTTCATCATGGTCTTCTTCATCCCCGCCTTCCCCTGTAAGATCTGAAAAATGGGTATCCTTTGTCCTTCCTATAGAGAAGAGAGTGCCTTTTCTGTAACCATTCTCCATTCCTTTGTTTACTTCATCATTACCGCCGCTCCAGAAAGTAATTGGCACATATTGATAAACCGTATAATATTCCGCCCCTTCTACCGGCTCCCAGGAAAGTGTCAGGTTCCCATAATTATCAATGATTCCCTCAACATCAGGCACTTCACTTTCCGATGCAACTGTAAAAGGAATGATCTGGGGAGCCTCCAGTTTGACCGGGGATTCTTCCCCTGTATCATAATGAATGCAGATATAGTAAATCGGTGCGCATCCCCATAATGTCTTATAATCCAACGGGCTTTCTGCGTTCCTGTTATATTCATAACGTTTGTCATCCTCTTCATCCAGAAAATCATTTGCTAAAACCGGATCAATAGGAGAAAGATACAATCTGGTTTTTCCGTCCCATTCCTCATCCCATGCATAACACATAATCTCACTTTCCTTACTGCAGGAAGCATCCGTATGTACTGTAGCCAGATCATGACCGTTCAGACCATCATACATATATTGATAATCCATTTCAAAATCAAGAATCACTTTCTGTTCCTGCCCCACATTATATACAGGAACCAGATTGCCTTCTTCATAAGGAAACTGCTCCTTGATCTCTTTTGCACTTATTTTTTTCTGCCCATAAGCAAATTGGCAGAATACCATTCCGCCAATTATCAATATTCCTGCCGCTACAGCAAGAATTTTTCCATATTTATTCATGTTCTTTGCTTTCCGATCATTCTTTTAATTCAAAAACGCCATCTATTTCGCTGCAGAAAAAGTATTTTTCCCCGTAAATGGTAAATTTAATTACCGTTCCATCCTGAAACTCAGCCAGATAATAAACCGGCGATTGTACCAGTAAATCTTTTGCATCCTTATAGTTTCCCATGATCTGACCTTCTGCCAGTCTTTCCACCAGATCTGCTGTATTCTTCGAGGACATTTCTTCGGCATTCTGAAAATTTTCTTTTGTGGAAACGGTAATCTTAAGCCCTTTATCTCCAGTCATCTTATCCACTAATATTCCAAAGATTTCTTCGGGCTTTGTCTCATCACCGTACCAGGAACTTCCGTCAAAAACCCCTTCCGAAGCATTTGTATGTTCCAACAGACCACCGGCATTCTGCTTCATAAAATTATCGTTAGCATTTGCTAACCCATTTGTTCCTTTCCACCGGATGCCGATTCCGATACAGATCAATGCTGCTGCCGCAGCCGTAGACCATATAAGTGCTTTCCTTCCGGCTTTTTTTCTCTTACCGTTTATATTTGCTCTTTCCTGCCGGGAACTCTCCGCTTCCTGCTCCATTTTAACTGCAAGTTCCTGCAGAAAGGAGGAATCCGGTGCAATCTTCTGCATTTCTTTTCGATAATCTTCTTTAAACATCGAAATCCTCCTCTCTTAAATTTTTCTTCAATATCTCTCTTGCCCTGAATAAATGGGATTTTACCGTTGCTTCTTTCATTCCCACAGTGGAGCTGATTTCTTTTACAGACAAATCTTCAAAATAAAACAGATGAACGATCACTCTGTATTTTTCAGGCAGTTTTGCCACTTCATACAACAATCCGTTATCAAAATCCTTTTCCAGCCCTGAGCTTCCTTCGAGAATGCCTTCTACCTCGTCCATTGACACCCGCTTCCTGTTCCATGCAGAAGTCAACAGAGACTTGGTTGCATTAATGGTCACTCTGATCAGCCATGCCTTACGGTATTCTTCCTCTGAAAATTCATGCTGATGTTTTATATATTTCATAAAAACATCCTGTGTAATATCTTCCGCATCACATTTATTCATAGTCCTGGCATAAGCAAGCCTGTAGACCATGCCGGAATATTTAGCAAGTACTTCCTCAACGGTCATATATTCAATTGTATCGGCACTTCTATGTGTATTTCCTTTGATCGATACTTCCATTTTATCCTGTTGTTTATCCCCCAGCTAATTTCATCAAACTATCTGATTACTATTTTAACCGCCCATCTTCCAAGATTCAACGAAAAAATGAAAAATACCAAATATTCTCTTACTTACTTTTTACAGGAATCCAGATTGCACTTTCATAATCATAAGCTTTTGTATCTCCCATACAGGAATACCACTCAATATCAATTCCTTCTGCCACTTCCCAATGGGGATTGCCGGGAATCCATTCTTTATAAATCTGAGTATTCAGAGATTGGAGCGCCCCGGGCAGCGGACCTGTGCAGGGGAACTTTGCCCATTCCATTGGCGGAATCTCAAATACCTTCATTCCCTCAGGCACTTTTCCTGCATACATTCCCGCAATCATATAATGAAAACTGTTTTCTCCCGGCATATCATCAATACAGATGCCATACATACCTACCACAGCTTCCTTTAACACTCTCATGGTCTCCTGATCATATGCGCCCTTTTGGCAGTTTTCTACAAACTCATCCCAGAACCTGGGGATTTCCTGATAGGAATTCTCATAGGAAAACACCCTTTCAAATCCCACCATTCTCATGTTTTCCATCTTCTCAACCTTAAAATCCATTTTATTTCCTCCTTTAATTGAAACTGTTATCTTAAGAGGAAGGAAAGTTCTGATCCTGGATGGATCTTTTTTCAGCTGCATGGGCGATACTCCATGAAACCGGCTGAATGCCTTGGTAAAGCTCTCAGGGGTGTCATATCCGTATTCATAGGCGAGGTCGATGACCTTATCTTTGCCTGCTAAAACATCCAATGCCGCCAGATACAGCCTGCGGCATCTGATATATTCCCCTATGGAAAAGCCTGTCATGATCTTAAATCCCTTTTGAAAATAATAGGGCGACATATGCACTTCATCTGCCACTTCTTCGGCGCCGGTCTCTTCCAGCAGATGTGCTTCCATATAATCAATTGCCTTTCTAAAACATTCCGTCCATTCCATTTTTCTCACATATCATCCAATCATCTCAAATGATGGCTGGATTTCTTCCTTTCTTCCGACCTCTTAAAATCAGTTTAACTTGGGAGAAAATTTAAATCCTGTCATTTTGTGCCACAATATGTCCCAGCCGGCTTCCCATTCTGCAAAGGAGCTCATTGGTAATGGTTCCCGCCGCCGCTGCCACTTCTTCGGCACTGATACCTGCTCTTCCCGCTTCTCCGATCAGAATAACTTCATCCCCGGGTTTTACATCTTCAATCCCCGTCAGATCCACTGTCAGCTGGTCCATACAGATTCTGCCGATGATGGGCGCCTTTTTCCCTCCGATCAGAACCCAGCCTTTTCCATTGGACAGATTTCTGGGATATCCGTCTCCATACCCGATGGTTACCG
Source organism: Lachnospiraceae bacterium (assembly GCA_017936785.1). GTDB lineage: Bacteria > Bacillota > Clostridia > Lachnospirales > Lachnospiraceae > UBA2882. The sequence goes on from JAGBEV010000059.1 coordinate 14,235, forward strand.
CTGCTATCATCATATCATAAGGCGCCCTAAAGGTACATCCGTATCCGACACACTCCCCTTTGTTCAGTTTTCTGACCAGCGCCACCCTTGCCTTTAAGGTCAGGACAGGTTTTAAAGAAAGCTCCCTTTTTACTTCATCATCCGGACTGCTTAAGCATCCGTACATCATGATTCCCATGCGCACATAACTGCACTGAAGCTCCGGATAGTTTACTGTGCCATAGCTGCTTTGCAGATGGGTCTTTAATCCTGTATATCCTGCTGTTTCTATTTTATCTAAAACCTGCTCAAAATTCCTGATCTGCTTTCTTGTATACAGGACCGCTTCATCCTCTCCTCTGTCAGACACACACAGATGGGAAAAAATACCCTCTATCTGCAAATTGGGATACTGGAAAATGTTGAGAATTTTATCCCCATTGCGCCAGTCTTCTCCCAACCGGTGCATTCCCGTATCCACTTTTACGTGTACCTTCACAGGAATTCCCTGTTCATTTAACTGTCCGGCATAGTTTTCATCCAAAACAGTCTGCACCAGATGATACTTTGCAAGATATCCAGCATTTTCCGGTGAAGTGTAACCTAAGATCAGTATCTTTCCTTTTAAGCCATTTTTCCTTAAATGAACAGCCTCTTCCAATGTGGCTGTTGCAAAGGCTTTCACTCCCATACCATAAAGGAATTTTGCCACCTCCACATCTCCATGACCGTAGGCATTTGCCTTTACAACTGCCATAAACTTACATCCCTTTGGGAGATTTGCTTTGATTTGCTCCACATTCCACTTTAAATGCTCCAGATCGATTTCAATCCACGCCCTGTCAGTCTGCAGCTCCGGAAGGATGCTTTTCTTTTTCTTTTTTCCTACGCCCAATAAATGATATATTGCCAATAATATCCATGCGGCAAATGCGCTTAATAAAGATACTGCCAGATAGCAGACCAGCGTATTTTCCACCAGAATGTCATAAAGCCCTAAGGGTTTGGACACACCTCGCAATGCTACCAGTACGAAGGGATGGATGATATAAATGAGCATCGCTCCATTTCCCATATCTTTCCTTCCGGCTCCGATACTTTTTCTATTTTTTCTTTCCCTTTTTTGGCTGTTTATTCCACAGGAGAGACGGCTGATCCATAGAAACAGGAAATACATCAACGGCACCAGTAAAATATACATACTGTCATGCCTCTGCCACCGTAGCTTGTGTAAAAGCAAGCCTTCCCCAGCCATCAGTAAAAAGAAAATAACCGCTTCCATCCCCGTTATCAGCTGACTGTACTCCTTTTTTCTCTCATTTGTTTTTGCAGCAAGACAGCCCAGCATCAAAAATGCCGGTGCAAAGAAAATTCCGTTTCTTGTATAAGAAGATATTTTAAATATCTCATCATAAACTTTTCCCAAAAGGGGCAGTATTTTGGTCAATCCATAATAGCTGTCACCCACCAGTCCCAACACATATAAGACCAGAGAAATTGCGAAAGCCGCCTTTTCTCCTATGGCACGGATCAGCATAAGACAGATGAGCATTCCCAGCATGACTGCCGGCAGATACCACAGATGATAAAAAGTGCCATCAAAGAAAACGTCCCTGCATACTTGTCCCAATGAAATATCTTTGAAATTGCCTGCATAAATATTGACGGGCAGATAGAGCAGGGTTGCCGCCAGATACAATATGCAGGTTTTCTTTAAGAATCTAAGAGCCTTTCCATTATGCTTTTTACAATCTGAAAGGACAAAATATCCCGATACCATAAAGAAGAAAGGAACAGCTATCCTTGCTATGATCCGGGTGAACACAAAATCAGCCGTCTCATTGATGCTTTGCAGTGGCGATACATGAATCGCCACTACCAGAAAGGCACACAAAAGCTTCATGTACTCTATGGAAATATTTCTGCCGCCTTTTCCGTCATTTGTTCTTCTCTGTTTTGAAAGCACCTGCCCGCTCATGACACTCCCTCCCCTCTTTCTGCCATTTCCACCTTGCCGAAGCAGGTCTCCTCTTGGGTTTTCTCTGAATTTTTATCCGTAGCTTTTTTCGTAATCTCTTCCAGATACGCAATATATTCTTCCAAGGCAAAATCTTTTTCCTTTATGATCCTTGCATGAGGTACTCCCACATAGCGGAAATGCCACTGTTCGGCAGATATGCCCGTGACCGCCTCCTTGGATTTCTGATACCTTTCTATAAACCCATAATCTGCGGCTCTTTCCCTGAAGGTCTGGCAGATTCCCTCATAAGGAAATGCCGGGCGGATAAAATCAATTTCATCTGCCTTTAAGCCCAGGTCTATCGCCAGCCCTGTTTCATGCTCGCTGCATCCCGGTTTTGCCACGTATTTTTTCGTAAACTCCAAACCGTTTTCCTTTATGGAGTCATTCCAGATCTCTTCCTGCTCCTTCCTTGTGCGGTAACCGCTGACTAATACGATCTTATCCTCAGGCAGCGTATCCAGCAGCGTCTGTAAATGTTCTGCCGCTTCCTCTTCCATAAAAATGCCTGTCCCCGGAAATTCCCTCAGCTTCTCCTGCCCTTCTTTCTCATAAGGGTGTGTTGCATTTACTAAAATTAAATATTGGTTATCTTCTCTATTCATATTTCATCGCCAGCCTTATCAATCGGTCTACTATCTGTTCAAAGGTATACCCCTTTGCCTTCATCATGGAAGGAAATCTGGAATGGGCGGTAAAGCCCGGTATGGTATTTACCTCATTGAATACGATTTCTCCCTGAGGCGTTAAAAACATATCCACTCTGGAATAGTCCTTCAGTCCCAGGGCGCGGTATATTTTCATTCCCGTTTCCCTGATCCTTTCCTCCGTCTCTTCCGGTATTCTTGCGGGCATATGAATTTTAGATGTTTTTAAGGTATATTTTTCTGTGTAGTCAAAGAAGCCGTCTGCCAGCTCTATTTCATCCACCCTTCCTACAATCAGTTCTTTATTTCCCATAATGGCGCAGCCTACTTCAAAGCCTTCGATATTTTCTTCGATGATCACTTCCCTGTCATGCTCAAAGGCATGTTCTATTGCATCAGCAAGGTAAAGGGAGCTGTTTACCTTTGTAATGCCAAAGGAAGAACCTGCTCTGACCGGTTTTACAAAAACAGGATATTTAAGCCCTGCAACCTTGCCTGCTGCCTGATCTTTACTTTCTCCCTTCTGCAAAACAACGGAGGCAGGCACTTTGATCCCTGCATCCTCCACCAGCCTGTGCGCCAGATCCTTATCCATACAAATAGCTGACCCCAACATATCCGGTCCTACGCATGGAATCCCCGCCAGCTGGCAAAGTCCCTGCAGTGTACCATCCTCTCCGTTTTTGCCATGAAGTACAGGGAAAACCACATCGATATAGCACAGTTCTATTCCGTTTTCACGCCAGATGGCAATGCCATGTGCCGAGCGGTCAGGCTGCAGACAGGCACGGCTGACCGGTCCTTTCTTCCATGTGTTATTTTCAATCTGCTCCACTTCCCCTTCATATAAATACCATTCTCCTTCTCTGGTGATTCCCATGGTCAGCACATGAAACTCCTCTCTGTTTATGGCACGGATCACCGCCGAAGCCGACTGCAGGGATACATCATATTCCGTAGAACATCCCCCGAATAAAACCAGAATTGTTCTTTTGTCCATACTTTCTTGTCCGTCAATTTTTCTTTTGCCCATTTTTATTCTCCTTTTCTAAAATATTGTGAAAAAATCCTGCAATTTAATTCATGCAGATTACAAAATTTTCATCCGTAATCTTCACAATTTCAGAATAGCAGGGCAAAATCTTATTTTTATTGCCGAAATCTTAAGCCTGTCTTAAGATTTTCTTATTTTTAAACATAAAAAAAGAACTGCCGCAAAAGGACAGTCCGTCCCGGGGCGGTATGCGGTTTGGGCAGCAGAGGGAAAGCATTTTATTTTTCATGATTGAGCTGTAAATCGGATTTTACTAACAAAATAATGATAGGTTAATGGAAAACTTCCGGGTCGCCATCTAATGCGGCATCCATGCCGCAAGATGGCTAAAATTGCCATCCGGGCAATTTCCCCCTGGGTTGTGAAATTATTTTGTAAGTAAAATTACCGATTTAGCAGCTAAAATCATGAAAAATAAAATGCTTTCCCTCTGCTTCCCAAACAGCATGCCGCCCTGGGACGGACTGTCCTTTTGCACCACTTCCTATATACCCTACTTAGGCAATATAACGGTAAACACCGTCTGTTCTACACTGCTTGTAACAAGTATTTCCCCTTCATGCGCCGTGACGATTTCCTTTGCAATGGCAAGTCCCAGACCTGCACCTCCCGTTGCACTGGATCTGGAATTATCGAGACGGTAAAACTTTTCAAATATAACATTTAATTTATGCTCCGGAATAGGATCTCCGTGGTTGATGAACTGAATCCATGTTTTTTCCTCAGAATCCGTCACCTTCACCTGGATAGTGGAATTCCTTTCGCTGTACGCAATGGCATTCTTTAGGATATTGTTAAATACCCGGGCGATCTTATCCGCATCTGCATAAATGAATATGCCCTCTTCCGATTCCACTACAGCTTCTTTTCCCTGTGCTTCCAAAATGGGATAAAATTCATCGGCCATCTGCTGCAGCATATAAGAAAGGTTGATCTTCCTCTTATTTAATATAAGGGTCTGAAGATTGAACCGGGTAATCTCAAAGAACTCATTGATCAAATCTTCCAAACGCTCTGCTTTTTCCAGGGCAATTCCCACGTATTTCGCCTTCTGCTCCGGCGGCATATCCGGCGCTTCATGAAGAAGGCTCAGATATCCGATCACCGAGGATAACGGCGTTTTCAGATCATGTGCCAGATAAGTGATCAGATCATTCTTGCGGACATTTTCCATTTCCGCTTCCATTTTGCGCTGTTCCATATCCCGTTTTGCTGCATTCATTTTCTTTTCCAAAGAATGTAGCTCCTGAGGCAGCTCCACATCCTGGTGATCTTCTAACAGCATCAGATCCAATCCCCGGTCTATCATCTTAAAATACCGGATGACGATCCGCAGCAGGACAAACCAGCTTATGATCAGAAACAATACCATCAAGCCCAAAAACATCAGCAGTCCCCAGTTTTCCCGGAAGGTATATTGGTATATGTTCCTTGCATCATAATAATCCAGATGAAACTTTTTCTGTAAGAAACTTACCACCAGATTTCCTAAATTGCCATATACCACATACTGGTACAACAAATAAAGCACTATCCCAGATACGATCAGGATTCCAGCCATCATGAGGAAAATCTTAAGCTTCAGCCTTGTATAATTTTCTTTTTTCCTATTCTGTTCTTTATTTTTTTCATTAGCCTTCAATGGTATATCCTACTCCCCATACCGTTTTGATATATTTGGGATTCTCTGCCGAATCCTTCATTTTTTCCCTTAAATGTCTGATATGTACCATAATAGTATTATTGCTGTTGGTAAAATATTTATTGCCCCAGACCCGGTAAAACAGATCATCGGAGGAAACAACCTGTCCCCTGTTTTCACAAAGAACCCACAGGATCTCAAATTCCGTAGGCGTTAGAGAAATCTCTTTTTCATTTAAACTGCATTTGCGGGTATTTTTATCAATGATCAGACCGCCGATCATGATCTCTCCGCTGTCCTCAGGCTTTGTCTGCGCATTGTATCTGGTTGCCCTTCTAAGCTGCGCCTTTACCCGGGCGATCAGTTCCAATGGCTGAAAAGGCTTTGTCATATAATCATCCGCCCCAAGGGTCAAGCCTGTGATCTTGTCAATTTCCGCTTCCTTTGCCGTCAGCATGATAATGGGGAAATTTTTTGTCTTTCTGATTTCCCTGCATATTTCAAAACCGTCCATATCCGGCAGCATCACATCTAAGATCGCCAGATCTATTTTTTCACTGACAGCATATGCCAGCGCTTCCTTCCCGGTATAAAACTTACATACTTCATAATTTTCATTTTGTAGAAAAACTTCGATCAGATCGGCAATTTCCGTCTCGTCATCCACAACTAAGATTTTGGTCTGCATAAAAATCTCCTGATAAATTCCGGGCGCTTTATCCATACATGCCCTTAATAAAAATATTTTATCATTACCTGCATGCTATTTACAAGGGAATAATATTTCCCTTTTGTGTTTTAAATAAAATAAACTATTGAACGTTTTAACGAAATATGTTATATTCTTATCAAAGCATAAGATTTCTTTAAGCGAAAGCTTACCTGGCAGCCCGGCTGCATCTGTTTGGACGTTCGTCCGTATATTCTTGAAATCCTGCTTGATCATTCACAAACAAATTTATAAAGCGGGAAATGAAAGAACGAACTTGCTTAGTGCACCGGTTGCTGCATGATTGAGGAATTTTCCTCTTTTTGTCTTGATTTTCCTGCAAAAAGGAGGAAAATTATGACACAAAAAATTGTAACAGCATTGGATGAATTGAATCTGGTTGACCGTTTCCTTTTTTCGGAAACCATGGAAAACCCGGAGGCATATCAGGCTGCCGTGGAGATCATTACAGAAAATGAAATGGAGTTTCTGACCAGACCTATGACGGAAAAGGAACTGCGCATATCTCCACAGCTTCGCGCAGTCCGGCTGGATGTGGTCAATATGGGAACAGACAAAACAATCTACGAAGTGGAGATGCAGCAGAAGAATACCTACAATCTCCCCAAAAGAAGCAGATACTATCAGGCGCAGCTGGATGTATCCCTGTTAGAGCCAGGATGCACGGATTTTAATAGGCTCAATGACACCTGTTTCATTTTGATCGCACCTTTTGATATCTTTGGAAAAGGATTATACCGCTACACCTTTGAGGGTGTCTGTAAGGAATGCCCTGATCTGACCATTAAAGATGGAGCAAAGAGGATGTTTATTAACACCAAGGGCACGAACAGGGAAGATTTCTCCCAGGAATTCTTAGACTTTATGGAATATATCAATTCCACCACCGATGAAACAGCAGCAAAATCTAAAAGTGAGCGGATTCACAAAATACACAAAAATGTGCAAAAGATCCGGAAATCAGAAAAGACAGGAGTGAAATTTATGCAGTTATGGGAAGAATTTGCCTATGCAAGGCAGGAAGGACTTCAACAGGGCAGGGAAGAAGGTTTAGAACAGGGCTTAGAAGAAGGTTTAGAACAGGGTATCAGGGAAGGAATAAAACAAGCCGAAGAAAAATCTTTTATCCAAAGGATCAGGGATCTCATTGAAGATCATCAGGAAGAAAATATTCCCATGGAACGTACAATAGAAAAGTTAAAAAAGCGCTTTTCCATGAACGAAAACGAAGCCAGGGAATATTATCAACAGTATGCAAAATAGTTAATTCCTGTTCCCGAAAGAAAGTATGCTAAATCAATACATCTTCGGAAAACACGATAACTGATCTGCCTTCCTGTCCTTCATAGGTACTGACATAAGTTTCAAACCCGATGGTGTTGCATTTTGTTTTTTGATCCATCTTCAATACAGCTATATTTTTCAAATGAGCATCCACAATGCTCTTGGGCAGTTCACTTTCAAAATGACCGCATAAAAAAGTATCAAAGGGCTGTTCCTTTAATCTTTCAAGCATTTCTTTTAATCTGCTTATGGGCATTGCCCCATAATTAAACATCCACAAATGGTCATTAATAGCATCTCCCGCCAACAGTAATCTTTCCTGCTCTATTAACAACCCTATAGAACCTTTTGTATGCCCTTCCATAAATATTACTTTTGCCTGTATTCCCCCGAGGTCAAAAATGTCGCCTTCTTTCAACTCTTTTAATAAATAATCAGGTGCCTTACCGGTTGTTTCCATGGCAAAATGCTCAATAACATCCCATTCTTCTTTACGGGCATAAATACAGCCAAAGTGGCTGTTTCCGCCGATATGATCGGGATGTCCATGACTGTTCATGACCATATAATCCGTACTGACATGACCTTCCACAAATTCCTTCAGATCGCTGTTACCATAGCCCGTATCCCACAGAATTGCCATTCTCTCCCCTTTTACCAAAGTACAGTAAACTCCATGATCATCTGCAATCTGCCAGATATTTTCCCGAATCATTTTATAATCCATACTATCTGCCTCTTTTCCTTCCGTTTATCCGTTAAACAACATATCTTTAATTTTACCATACAATTCATAAACCTGCATATCGTCTGCAAAAGCCTGCAGCATACAAATAAACGGCCTGATCAATGGTTTCCTGTCACACCATTATATATTTTACTAATTTATCACTTGAATAAGTTGAATTTCAGAGGCATAAAATTCCTCTCCCTGATACATTCCCTTCATTTCTGCCAATAACCCTTTCGCTAAATCTTGGGATGTTGCTTCTGCATCCTCATAGTCTGCGCCGCCATCCCGAATAATGCGTTTACTGAATTTTGTATTTTCATCATAGTGTACCTCGATCAGATTCTTCATATCTTCATCTACAACTATGACGGCAACCTGAGCACCGTTATCCTCCGTCTCAACAACTTCACTTATGACAAATGTTCTGTCTCCTATTTCCTGAATATCTCCTGTAAGTTCTTCCAAGGAAGAACTTTCCGGTTCTGTTTCCCTGTCCTGACTCTGTTCTTCTACTGGCTTTTCAGCGGACTTTTCCTGTGTCGGTGCCGCTGTTTCTTCTGTCTGCTGCGGCATGTAGTTTTCCCGGCTGTCTCCGCATCCATAGACCATCAGACTCATCATACATATACACCCGATTCCTGAAATTGTCTTTCTTAATCTGTTTTTCATATTTTTCCTCCTGTTAATATTATGATAGATTTCATCTTAACAGGTCTGTATCTAAATTTTCTCTAAACATAAAAAATCTAAGCATCATTCAATGTTAAAAAAAGAAGAAACACTAAATGCTTCTTCTCTCTTTTACTTTCATATATAAATCGATTCTGTAATAATCAGCTGAATTACACTCTATTTGGGTTCTTATTTCTCAATATGCTTCTTTGCCTCAAAAAATGCCTTGGTTTCCCTTGCAACAACTCCGCTTAAAGCAAAGAGAGCGATCATATTGGGAAGCGCCATCAGACCGTTAAAGATATCGGCAATGGTCCATACTGCGGATACCGTCATATAAGGTCCAATGAATACTGCCAGAATGTAAAGCCATCTGTATACCTTTACCGGTCCCATTTTCCCTCCGCTTAAATATTCCAGACAGCGTTCAGAATAATAATCCCATCCTAAAATAGTGGTGAATGCAAAGAATATCAGACAAAGCATCAATACAAAAGCCGATACCCTTGCAGGGAAAGGCAGACCGTTTTCAAAAGCATAGGTAGTAACCTGTACCCCTTCCAGTCCTTCTACCTGCCATGCACCTGTCATAACGATGGAAAGTCCTGTCATGGTACAGATGACAATGGTATCAATAAAGGTCCCTGTCATGGAAACAAGCCCCTGACGGACCGGCTCTTTGGTCTGTGCCGCTGCTGCCGCAATGGGTGCAGAACCCAAGCCCGCTTCGTTGGAGAAAATACCCCTTGCCACGCCTTTCTGCATTGCCACCAGCATACTTCCTACAACACCACCGGTAATCGCCTGAGGATTAAATGCCGCTTTTACAATGGTCACGATCGCAGCGGGAACCTGGGTAATATTGGTAATGATCAAAGTTAAGGAAAACAGTATGTAGATCATTGCCATAAAGGGCACGATGATCTGCGCCACATTTGCAATTCTCTGAATGCCGCCGATAACCACCAATGCTACACATACAGCTAAAATGAAAGATGCGATCACCACAGTCCATGAATAGGTTCCGATTCCCGGGATCATAACAGTATTGGTCTGGCTTGGATCAAAAAAGTTCATAACCGCAGATGCGATTCCGTTTACCTGGGTAAAAGTACCGATACCGAACAAACCCACACCTACACCGAAAAACGCGAAAATCTTTGCCAGCCACTTAAACTTCTTTCCCATGCCCTGTTCTATGTAATAAAAAGGTCCTCCCAAAGCATGATTGTTTTCATCCACTACACGGTATTTAACTGCTAAAAGCCCTTCGGAATATTTGGTTGCCATTCCGAAAAACGCTGCCACTATCATCCAGAAGACAGCTCCGGGTCCTCCTGCACATACCGCCGTTGCCACGCCTACGATATTGCCGGTTCCGATGGTTGCGGATAATGCTGTACATAAGGCGCCAAAGGAAGAAACCTCTCCTTCTCCGCCTTCCTCATTTTTTACCATCCATTTCAATGCCAGAGGAAGTCTCCTGACCTGCAGACATCTTGTCCGCAGCGTCAGTAAAAGACCGCCCGTAAGGATCAATACCATAAGCGGTACGCCCCAGACAAAATCATCGATTGCTTTCAGACATTCATTTACTGTTGCCCACATAATTTTTCTCCCTTTCTTATAACAGGAAATACGTGCTCTTTCTTGAGAATAATAAAAGGATAGAAATCTTTTGACTCCTATCCTACTCAATACAGCATAAAAAACGTTTTATCCGATTGTTTTTCTCCGTCCTTTTGCCTGAGAGATTGAACGAAATTACGATTCCGTCTTGCACCTTCGGCACCCATATATGGGATTCTCCAGAGTCACATCCATTTGCAGTCTCTATCCTGACGGATACCTGAGAGTGTTACTCCTTCGGTGCGAAACCCTTTCTTCCACAAAGCTGTTTCCGCTTTCCTGCAAACTTCGCCTGTCTTTATATACTTTAGTTTAACACATAGACTAATTTATTCTTTTTCCCGCTATTTGTCAAGGGACATATCACAATAAGGGTCCATGTGAACCATACAGTGTTTTACTTCCGGGAAATTCTCTTCTATGGATAAATGAATGGTTTCTGCAATCTCATGAGCTTTTTCAAGACTGATTGCCCCGTCTGCTTGTATTTCCGCGTCTACATAAATTCTGGAACCAAATAACCGGGTATGTAATCCGGTAATCCCTTTTACCCCCTTCTGCTCCATGATCAAAGCTTTCATTTCTGATTCCATAATACCATCACAGGATTGGTCAATGGTCTTACTGACGGCATCCCTTAAAATCTCCCATGCCGCTTTTAAAACGCAAAAAGAAATGACAATACACGCCGCTCCATCCATAACCGGAAATCCCAGCATGGCGCCTCCGATACCTATAAAAGCCGCTAATGAAGCCAACCCGTCCGCCCGGTTATGCCATGCGTCAGCACGCAACGCCGCCGAATGGATCATATCTGCTGCTTTGGCAGTAAACCGATACATCCACTCCTTAACCAAAATGGCGGTTATTGCAGTTACAAGTGCCGCTGTCCTGGGTATTTCCACTTCCCGGCCCCTAGTGACAGCAGCCACCTTTTGAATCCCCTCCCATCCGATCCCTGTACCAGTCATAAAAATAATTCCGCCTAAGATCATTGCCGCAATACATTCTAGTCTTTCATGTCCATAGGGATGTTCCCGGTCCGCTTCCTTAGAAGAAAGAATAATGCCTATGATCACAATCAGCGTGGCAATCACATCCGATGCAGAGTGAACGGCATCAGATATCAGGGCATCCGAACCCGCCATGATACCTGCTGCCAATTTCATAACCGCTAAGATCATATTAAAACCCATGCTGACAAAGGAAATCCACATGGCAATGTCCTTTTTCCCGCCCTTTTTAATCCATTTTTGCAACATTCCAGAAGCCGTTTCCGCTTAATACAAATATTGTAATAATATATGTACTTTTTATACTTTAGTTCCACTTTTAAGAGTAATTCCCAGTACCTTCTTCCTTGTAAAACGATAACAGCCATATATGATCGTTGCCGGCTCACAGACTTTATGTCCCGGCTTCCCAATGGTCAGGATTTGATTCGTGTGCAGACGAATTGGCAGAGATATATCAGAAGAATGCCCATAAGATAAAAAAAGATATCTAAGAGGTCAAAGGTGGAACCAATGATGATGCGGATGATGGGGTTTTGGATTCCCAAAAGGTCGGCAAGTTGGATTGCCTGAAGGCATTCTGCGAGGATGCCCAGAAAGAGCAGACCAACCGGCAGATACCGGGTGGTCTGGCTGGTGTTTTGGGGAAATATGATTCTGATCAGGGTGTAGAGCAGGGGAATAATCAGGATATCTCCGCCGTATGCGCGGATAAAACCGCCTTTTAGAAAAGCTCCGATCAGAATTTCCATCAGTAACAATATAAGAAAAAGAACAAAATATTTGAGTCTTGTCTTCATTTGATTCTCCCATCATAACAGGAAAGCAAACAGGCTATCCTCTTGCAATTTTGGCAGGATACCATTTCTGAAACCAGGCGGTAAAAACCCCCATAAAAATCGGTAATATGGAGTTAATGGCACTGATCAGGGAACCGACTTTTGTAGCCATGATAAAGTAAGTCCAGATGGGGGTCAGCAGATACAGGATACCCCACATTAAGGTTAAAATCCAATTGGTTTTCATAAAGAGCGGATTTTGCAACGCGCTTTCACCATTATAATTGTTCATGGAATAGTGAGCTGTCAAAGGTATCTTACCAAAGCAGGTTATTGTCCACATAATACCAAAAGCAAGATATGCTAAAGGTACGACGATCCGTTCAGGAGCACCTGCAAGTACAGCCATGGAAAATCCTGTTACCAGCGTTCCTGATATAATATCATAAAACGTTTTTTTATTCTGATAAAAGAAAACGGGAACCAGAACACAAGCAGCAATGCTTATAAGGCTGCCCATAAAACCATCAATGGATACGGCTACCCAGAACACGATCCACGGGATCAGCATGATATTCATATTGGTCGCCTTTTGAGGAGTATGTATACCTTGGGAACTGCCGTTTCCATTTTCTTCACTCCCTGTATCTCCGTTTTCTTCTCCTTTGCCGGTCTCACTTGTGGCACTGCCGAAGTATTTATCCCAATTCAGCAACAGGTCAAAATCACCTTTTACTTTATAGAGATGTTTCATCAAAGCTTCATCTCCACGGATTTCTCCCACTGCAATAGAATGCCATACGGTAAACGGTGTTTCAATTCTGGTTGTAAAGGTTTGAAAACCGTCTGTAAGGACCCGGCTTCCTTCTTTTCCCAGAACAATCTGATAACATTCATCTACATCTGTATAATACATTTCCAGCACCTTGTCTTTACCGGAATAACTTTCCTTTTGATAAAGTGCAGCCATCTGTTTGGTAAAAATCTGCCCATCAGATGCCTTTTTCCCTGTCTCTTTGTCAATCCCCCAACTTGCATCCGCCAAGCTTTCAAATACTTCCCTGGGATATAACAACTTATCTAATTCTGCCTTTGTAGTTTCCGATATGGATCCTTCTGTGAATTCTCTTCCTGCCTCTTTTACATATTCTAAATATTCATCTGTCCTCTGGGAAAGCTCAGGCACACGGAACAATTCTCCCTGTCCGCAGAAAATAGCCGTATACCGGTCTTTGCCGCTCATATGGTCAAACAAACTGCGCACACCGTCATAATTTCCTTCTGCCGTATAAAATCCGCAGGTAGAAATTACTACAGTCTTCTTGCCGCTCATATCATATCTGGTCGGATGGCTTCCGTTTCCCACCTGGTCCTCCCGCTCCACCATAAAAGGCAGTATCATGGGTAATTGGCGGTCAATCAGATTTTTTAAGCCTCCCGGCACAGTAAAATAGTAAAGGGGAAAACTCCAGATTGTAACATCTGCCCATAAAAGCTTTTCAATGACCTGTTTCATGTCATCCTGAATACAGCATTGTCCCGGTGTCTTATTCCAACAGGAAAAGCATCCCAGACAGGGCTTTAGATCCAGCCTGTTTACTTGAATTTCCTCTACCCAAACCGGGTCCTCTCCTTCCATGCTTCCAACACCCAGCTCCATTCCTTCCAAAAATGCCTTTGTCAGCTTATAGGAATTACTTCCTTTCCCCTTTGGACTTCCATTGATCACTAAAACTTTCATTTCTTTCCCTCCAATCGTTCAATACACCTTTGTGCCCATTCCAGATGCATCTGCATATTCCGCCTGCCATACTCCACTGTCATCTGCCAGTATTCGGATTTTTCCTTTGCACCAATGGCATGGCTGTAGGCTTCTATGTACCCCGGCACAGGCTCCAGACTTTTTAAAAAGTTTTCACATTCTTCCTTTAACCTTTGAAAATAACAGATATTTTCTTCTTTACTTCTCTCTCCTAAAAAGAAAACCTTCATCAGGACGGGAGTTCTGGAATTTAACCCCAAATTCCCATCTGACAGCCATCTGAGCAATTCTGCTTTTCCTTCTTCCGTAATGGAATAGACATTTTTATCCGGCTTTCCCTGCTGGGGAACCAAAGTTTTCGTAACCCATTTCTGCTTCTCTAAGCCCTGAAGTTCCCGATAAATCTGGCTTGTCTGGGCATTCCAGAAAAAATTCAGTGAATCCCTGAATGTTTCCATGATTTCATATCCTGTCAGATCGTGATAATTCAGCAGTCCTAATATTCCATGTTTTAGCATCTGGTCATTTTCTCTCCGTTTTCTATTATTGTTGTCTGAAAACTTTTTCATATATTTTATTTAAGTATATTCCACTTGTGGAATATAGTCAATAGGGATATTTGTTTTTTTATAAAATAAAGATTTAAACTGTTTTTGTCCCATTGCTCACAGATCTGCTATATATCCATACAAAAAACACTGCATCTGCCGGGTTTCCGGCAAATGCAATGTTTCTCAAGTTTTACCTTATTTTAAATTCATGTTTCTCTTCCAGTTCCCAAATATGGGAAAACCTTCTAAAGTACAGACATACACCAACACCTGCAAATGCAATGACTAAAAATACTGCTGCAGCTCCTGAACCTTTTCCGCTGCCCAGCAGCAACACCCAGATGCTTTCTTCTGACTGCCCTGCCATAAAGGGCTCAAATACCCGGTCTACCAGAAATCCTCCCAGAAAATATCCCAACGGGATGGTAAAAAACTGTAATGTATTTCTTGCCGCAAAAACTCTTCCCTGAATCTCCACAGGAATTTTAATCCTTAAGATCGCTTCCATATTAGTATTCATAATGGGAATAGCAATCCATCCCAAAAAAGCGCCCACACACCACACAGGCACACTTCTGCCCAAAGCCAATAAGAGATTTTCCGTACTCATGGATAACAACAGGCAGTTGCATATGACGCGAATCCTGCTTTTAGGCTCTTTTAAAAAGGACGCAAGCACGCTTCCAACAAGAGTAGTAATGCCTGCTACGGAATTTACGATTCCCATAGCAGCCCTGCTTCCGCCGCCTCTTGACAGCATCATAGCCGGAAATACCGCATCATAAATAGATGCCACCAGATTGATCGCCGAAAGGAACAGGATCAGATCCAAAATACCGCGATTTCTCCATAAGTAATCCAAACCGCCTTTTGCAGACTGCAGCAGGCTTTCCTGCTGCTTACTTTTCAAAATCTCATCCTCCGGTATCCGTACAAAAAATAACAGTACAATAAATGCTACCAAAAAAGTTCCGAGATCAAACCAGATAATAAACTCCATTCCGGCAAATCCCATAACTGCAGTTGCAATAATGGGTGTTAAAATAGAATTCAGCGCATTGGAAAAATAACGCATACCTCCTACTTTTTGGTAATATTCCTTTGGCAGAATACAGGTTGTGGCAACCTCTGAAGCCGGCTGTTGAACAGAATTCATCAATCCGTTTACGGCATTTACCACATATAAATGCCAGATCCTCAGATTACCGCTTTCCAGCAAACCCAGCACAACAAGCGTACAGACAGCAGCCGCACTGTCACAGATTAACATAGTCTTCTTTTTATTCCACTTATCGCTCAATGCTCCTGCAAAAACAGAAAGAAGCACATAGGGCGCATAGGAACACACCATCAAAAGAGAGGTCCAAAGTGCAGAACCCTTCTGCTCATAGGACCATATAACCAGTGCGTAGCTGGTCATGGCGCTTCCAAGCGCAGAAAAAGACTGGGTTGCCCATAATATTAAAAAGTTTCTTAATTTTAAAAAATCATTCTTTATTTTATCCATTAGACTTTGCTCCTTATAACAAATATTTTTTATTCGTTACATGCAAAGCCACAAGGGACAGTTCTATATACTATCCGTTACTCCACACAAATCCTATCCCTAAAAGACTTTGCATGGAGCTTTTGCAATACACAGGATCATCGTATCTTCTCCTTCCATCCTTAATTTTTTCACTGCTTTTTGTCGCCATAAGCATTTTTCATCTGCTGCGGCTCAGCTTATTATATCATTTTCCATCAGACTTTATAATCCCCTGCCCTCTATATCTGTTAAAGGAGGCAAATATTTCCTGCGGTCTGGGTCTTGCCATAGCTTTAGCGCTGACGGCTTCCATGCCCTTCTCATCCATAACCTTTTCCAACAGATCGACTACATCTTTAAGACTTCTCTTTCCATCGATGAAATGCAGATGGGCATATTTCAACAATTGTCCCAAAGCATTTAACTGCTCTGGATCTGTAAGCTGCTCTACCAGCCGCAGATCGATATTTTCATGATCAATGGAAATACAATCCGTTCCCATGGTCTTGATCTTCAGACGGGGCTCTTTAAATGCCTTTACCGGAAGAAGAATCCTTTCCCCGGAAAACTCCATAGGCTTTATCTTGTTAGCTTTTGCTAACTCATTGTTTCCATAGGCTTTTGCTTCTTCCTTTGCACGCTCTGTAATATCCACCGGCTCATAACGGTCCATTTGTATGATCCGATCTGCCACATAAAAGTAAGAACCGGAGCTTCCTGCAACCAATATGGTAGAAACATCCTGCTTTTCATATAATTCTCTTACCCTGTCTATAAAGGGAATGATCGGTTCCTGATCGCGCAGGACAACACGCTGCATCAGCTCATCCCTGATCATAAAATTGGTGGCGCTGGTATCCTCATCTATCAATAATACCTTTGCCAAAGCCTCAACGCTCTCTGCAACTCCTGCTGCCTGAGATGTGCTTCCGCTGGCATCCTCCGTTCTAAAAGAAACCGTATCCTTTCCGTTGGGCAGGTCTCCTATAAACATGGAGATGTCCACGCTTTGAATGCTTCTGCCATCCTCGGCGCGGGATTTTACCGCTGTTTCATCAGTAATGACAAACTCCCTTCCGTCTCCTGCAATATGATTATATACTCCCAGCTCCAGGGCTTTTAATAAAGTAGATTTTCCGTGATAGCCGCCGCCTACAATGAGGGTAATTCCTTTTTTAATCCCCATTCCTTTGATCTTCCCTCTATTAGGCAATTCCATTGTCACCTCCATAGACGGAGGCGCCATAAATTTCACGGCATCCTTCATGGGTCTGTCCGATGCTCCGCTTTCTCTGGGAAGCACTGCGCCATTTGCCACAAATGCCACAAGTCCCTGTTCTTTTAACTGCCTGCGGATTTCCATCTGGTCCTCTGCCAGAGCTCTGACCTTTTCTACTTCCTGACGGCATTTTGCCTCATATCTTCCATAATACAAAGTCTCCTCTACACATTTCGGAAGGAAGTCAAATAATATCCTGATCAATTCCCGGCTGTTAATGGTCCTGCCGTTGGCAGGAAATCCCACTGACAATCTTACAATAATATTTCCGCTCTTCTCATCCACAACACATGCCGAACGCTCCAGTATTTCCTGCCCCGGTCTGGATACGGACAGACTGCCGCTTTTGCCGCTGCCCTTAGCCATATGATTATAGGCGGATAATTTCCTGCCGAAGCTGCGGAGCAGATAATCCTGCAATGCGGTCTTTTTCTCTTTCCCGTCATAGCTTTCTGCAGGAAAAGCAGCCTTATGTCCAGCCACCAATATACTTACATCCGAAGGGCTGGCAAAGGGATCGCCCTGGACATGGTCAATGTACAAACGAAAGTTTCCAAAATCATAGCAGCCTTTGGTATCCTTATAAGCCGGATAGCTTTTATGGTCGATATTTTGCAATAATACTCTTAGTTCTCTGTCTGTTTTCATCATTCTTTCCTTTCACATTACACCCTGTTCCCGGTGCCGCTTTTATGTCCTTCAGATGTTTCAAAATACGTGGAGCAGACTGCCCTGATCAGTTTATCTTATCACATTTTCCTCTATGCTGCCATCCTTTAGCTCCAGCACCACACCTGCACAAACAGGCATTTTACATTCCCTATGAAACTAATCAATCATTATCTCCACATTCGTCTGATCACACCTTTCCTTTGACAACGGTCCAGGCAAAGAGCCTGAAAACGTCAAGCCTCATTTATTACATCTGCGCTTTTACTTTGTTTGTGCATTTTAGCCAGCAAAACTGCAGCCAGCACATAAATGGGAATCCCGGCGATCAATCCTGCCGGTGTAGGTCCAAGAAGATAATGCCGGGGCATTTCTTTCATAAACAAAACCGGCAGATTTGCCACCCCGTTAATGGCTCCGTGTATGAGAGCCGGAACCCAGATACTTTTAGTCTTTTCATAAAAGAAGCTGAGTATGATTCCCATACCTGTAGTAAATACACACATGAGCAGAATTCCCAGAAAAGGAGCTCCCACATATCCTGTTCCGTATTCATAGCCGGCAATGACGATCACGGGTCCGTGCCAGATGCCCCAGATGATTCCCGATACGATCAATGCAGGCGTCTTTCCCATCCACCTTGTCAAAACAGGGGTCATGTATCCACGCCATCCCGCCTCTTCTCCTATTGCCGCAAAGGTGTTGATCAAAGGTGCATAGGTTACCGCCGATACCCCTTGTATGATGGCAATGGTCAAAAGCGGTATTCCCTGCAAAGTACCCTCAGAATCTAACATACTGCCATACAGGTCTGAAAGAGTCCCGCATCCTAAATCAAACTTATGAGGCAGCATGGCAAAATAGAGAAGAGCTCCCAGAAATGTCAGAACTGCAGGCAAAAACCATGCAACAAGAAAGCTTTTCCAATTCTGCTTCCAATGGAAGCTCCAACATATTCCGCTCTTTTCCTTCTTTATGCCTCTCTGTGCGATCACCACACCTATAAGCGGGCTGTACATACAAAGAGCGACTAATACCTGATAGACTGCCATCTGTCCCTTTAATGCACAGACAGCACCTGCGATCTGCAGGCACCACGCCATTCCAAAGGTCACTGCCATGTAAATGATAAACTTCTTTTTATCCTCTCTCATATTTTTTCTCATCCTTTCACTTTTATGATCCGTCATAATCCGTTTGTCGGAAGCCTTCTTACTAAACTTTATAATGCTTCCACCGGGTGGAAGGTCAACTTTTTTCCTGCACATTTCATCACTTTTTCTACTATTATCCTATCATTAAATATGTTATAGTACTATTTGAAATATGACTAAGGAGAAGTTTTTGTTATGGAACAACGTGAAAAATTAAGCTCACGCCTGGGATTTATCTTACTGTCCGCAGGCTGCGCCATCGGTATTGGGAATGTGTGGAAGTTTCCCTATATTACCGGTCAATATGGCGGCGGCGCTTTCGTTCTGATCTATTTGTTCTTTCTGATCATTATGGGTGTTCCCATGATGACCATGGAATTTGCCATCGGACGTGCCAGCCGCAAAAGCCCCCTTCTTGCCTGTAAGGTACTGGAAAAGCCCGGTCAGAAATGGCATTTGCAAGGTTATCTTGCTATGGCAGGAAATTATCTGTTAATGATGTTTTACACCACTGTTACCGGCTGGATGCTGCATTATTTCTATCTGACGGCAACAGGCTCTTTTGTGGATGCGTCCGTATCCGAAGTGGAAGGGATCTTTACACAGATGCTTTCACAGCCTCTGGTTATGACTTTATGGATGATATTCGTGGTCATTGCCGGATTTTCCATCTGTTCCATGGGCGTTCAGAAGGGCGTGGAAAAAATAACAAAATTTATGATGCTGGCACTTCTGGCACTGATCGTAATTCTTGCCATCAACAGCATGACATTAGAAGGCGGCATGGAAGGTCTGAAATTTTACCTGCTGCCCGATTTCCATCGAATGAAAGACATCGGCATCGGAACAACCATCGTAGGTGCCATGAACCAGTCTTTCTTTACTTTAAGTCTGGGTATCGGTGCCATGGCAATTTTCGGAAGCTATATCGGTAAGGAGCACACCCTCTTCGGAGAGTCCCTGCGCGTTGCCGTTCTGGATACCTTTGTGGCAATCTTTTCGGGACTGATCATTTTCCCTGCATGTTTTTCCTTTGGTGTCAGCGCAGACAGCGGTCCCAATCTGATCTTCATTACCCTGCCTAATATCTTCAATCATATGGCAGGCGGCAGACTTTGGGGAAGCCTGTTCTTTATCTTTATGGCTTTTGCTGCTTTTTCCACAGTAATTGCTGTTTTTGAGAATATTATTTCCTGCAGCATGGATTTAACCGGATGTACCCGAAAAAAAGCTGCTGCCATCAATATTTTTCTTATGATCCTGCTGTCTCTCCCCTGCGTTCTGGGATTTAATGTATTATCCGGTATTCAGCCCTTTGGTGCCGGTTCCAACATTATGGATCTGGAAGACTTTCTGGTAAGCAATATCGCCCTTCCTCTCGGTTCACTGATCTATCTTTTATTCTGTGTATCCCGTTACGGGTGGGGATGGAAAAACTTCATCGGAGAAGCCAATACAGGCAAAGGCATCAAAATGGCTAACTGGCTGCGGTTCTATATGGCTTATATCTTACCGTTTATCATCATTTTGATCTTCCTGCTGGGAATGAAGGATAAATTTTTTCATTGATATTGCATTTTTTTGAGATCATATTTTAATACAAAACAATATTTATAAAAAGAGAAGTACAAATGCACGTTGATACTGCAAATGTACTTCTCTTTTTCTATTCGGATACTTTCAACAGCAATGTCTCTTTCAAATTTGTCTCTTTTATAGGAATGCCATCCTCATATCCAATAAAAATAAAATCCCGGTCCTCATATAATTCTTTCCATTTTTCATTAAACGCTTCCTCTGATACGGAAACATTATCTATTTCATAAAGATCTGTCAGCCGGTCATTACAATCCGGATAAGAATGTAAATAAAACAATAATTCTGCTTTCCCATCTTCCATTTTCAGGAAGTCACTGCTTGCATCGCCCTGTCCCATAAAATGACTGAAAATCAATCCTTCTTTTTCCACATATTGCATTTTACCAAAAGAACCAAAATCTCCGATTTCTACTACTTCACCATCATAATAACTGTAGACCTTTACTCCTGCAGCATGACAATCATCTTCCAAAATCAACAGTTCAGGAATGTCATCATTATCAATATATATCAGATCAAATTTAGGAATTTTCTTTGCATCCGGCAGATTATCTTTAGCATACTCATTTAAAAAATCATAATATGCCCTCACATAGGATACATCCATTTTTTCTTTCTGTACCGAATCCACTCCTTCTGTTCCCTTTTTTCCTATAAGAAAAATTCCTCCCGTCATGATCCATAAAACCAGGACCCACACCATACGTTTTGCAATAATCATCTTTTGTCCTTCCATGTGTTTTCCTCTTTTTACACCTGTCTTATAAATCTGCATTAAAGCACCCTAATGCTCTATTCCTTTAATATAAGTCTTACCCTGCAGATTTTTCTTTGAGCATATCATAAAATCATGTGACTGAAAACTTTTTTTCTTTCTGTGCCGGACAGTCAAGAAGCTTGCCGTCAACATCATATCTGGAACCGTGGCATGGGCAGTCCCAGCTTAACTCATCGGGATTCCACTCCAGTTCACAGCCCATATGAGGACATCTTGCCAAAATCCGATGGACATTTCCATGTTCATCCTTATAACATGCAAATCTTCGGAATCCGATCCTGATGATTCCGCCGTGTCCTTTTGGCAGAGAATCCAGTGTTTTGAAAGGCAGATGAAAAAATCCCTTTGCCAATCCTTTAACGCTCTTTCCTACATCCTTTAATAATAACTCCAGAGATGCAAAGAAATGAAACCGCTGGGGCTTAAAGAGCCTTTCATAAGGATTATCCCTGCCACAGATCCGGTCACAGATAATGATTGCTGACAGCATGGAAGAGGTCATTCCCCATTTTTGAAACCCTGTTGCCACATACCAATAGGGTCTGAAAACTGAATATTTCCCGATAAAAGGGATGCCATCATGAGGCATACAGTCCTGTGCCGACCATCGGGCTTTTTCCTCATATTGGGGGAAATACTGCTCTGCCGCCTTTACTAACTCCTCATATGCGCCGCCTTTTTTATTTTCCCCTGTCCGATGACCACCTCCGCCTAAAAGTAATGCCTCTTCTGTACTTCGGAAAGAAATCCCCTTTTTATCAATGCCATAATAGATTCCCTCCGGTCTCTTTACTCCCGAAACAGCCAATACATAGCTTCGTTCCTGATGCTGCCGTAAAAAATAAAAACCAGGCAGATTCGTGATGGGATAATGGGTTGCAAACACAATATGCTCTGCCGTTACCGTCCCTCCTTCGGTCTCTATTTTATGTCCCCTGACGGAAAGCACCTTAGTTTTCTCATAGATTGTCAGTTCTTTGGCTATTTCTTTCACAAACAGTAACGGATGAAACTGCGCCTGATCCTGAAAACAGACTGCTCCCTTTACCTCAAAGGGCAGTTCTGTTTCCCTGGTAAAAAAAGCACGGATTCCCAAAACTTCCGCTGCCTCTGCCTCTTTCTTTAATTTCCGGTCATCTGTCGTAGAATACAAATATGCCGGCACCCTTTTAAAATGACAGTCGATCTTTCTCTCCTTCACGATCCACTCAAAAGCATCGATAGCCACTCTGTTTGCCCTGGCATAAACCGACGCCTTCTCCACCCCATAACGCCTGATCATCTTATGATAGATCAGCCCATGCTGAGCTGTGATCTTCGCCGTAGTCTTTCCCGTTTGTCCGCTCCCGATCCTATCCGCCTCCAGTACCACCACATTTTTCCCCTGGCATTTCAGCGCAAAGGCAGTCAATATCCCTGCCATGCCTGCCCCGATCACTGCCACATCCACATCCAGATTCCCTTCTAAACTTTTCCGCTCCCCAATCTCGACCGCTTCTTCCCAAACAGATTTCATCCCAGATCACCCCTGTTTTAAGCAATTAACATCTCTAACTACATCTACAAATTCATGTTAATACATTCTTATAAAATTATATCTTTTCCACTACGCCGCCAATAAAAGCTATGACCTAAAAATAGTCTGTCCTGTTTCCCAAAATAATAACCCAACAAATACTATTTTCCTCTCCTGAATTGTGTTCCTATTGAAAAAAGATTATAATTATGAAAAATCGTTGTTTGTAGAGATGGTAAATTCTTATTTTGGGAATTATACAAGTGTGAATATGGGAGAATATGAAATGAAAAAAAGTATTACTTTTTATCTTTGTGGAGCATTATGCTTATGTCTTATTGGATGTGGAAAAGAAGTAGTAGAACCAACAGAAATTGATATTTCAAAAAATATCACAGAAAGCATTTCACAGAATGTAGTATTAGATGATAATTTGAAAGACAATAGTGAGGATACAATACAAACACCTTCAAAAGAAGATGTTCTTGCCATGAGAGAAACGGTATTGGCAGGTATGTCAAATGAAGATGCTGCCCGGTTGACTGAGAATATTAAAGTTGCTAATCTTCAAATGGAGTCGGCTTATTTGAATGATAATATATTCGATAAATTAGCTGATAAGGATAGTGCTTACTGGTTGTACTTCGATCAAAAAGGTGATATACAACTTGGCTGGTGGTATAAAGGAGCTATCTGTTCCATGGATGAGATAATGAGTGCAGAAGACATAACTGAGGAAGAATTTTATGAAACATATGATGAGCCTGGAATTGTGTATAATAGATTTGATGCCAAAAACTTTGTGGACTTAATCGAAGATATGATGAGTACCGTACATGATGAGAATTTACGTGCAGACCTTCAGCAGCTAATCGATTTGACTAATTTAGCAGCTGAAACACATGATGTACAGTATGCAAATGAAATATATAAAATTCTTCATGATATGGATTATTTTCTTTTGAGCCTGCAAATAAAAAGTCAAGGCTAAATTGCTGAACATTGAAAATTTTATACAGGTTGAAAAACAGGTATCACAATAAAACCACCACACCAGTGCTGGTCTGAAAAAAAGCGTTGTGGAATTATTCGGACTCTGG
>JAGBEV010000060.1 GCA_017936785.1 Lachnospiraceae bacterium
AACAGCCATGGATGGCTGTTTTAGTCTTCGTGCGGCATGGATGCCGCTTGAAGACGACTCGTCCGTTATCCTTACCTCCATCCATTCTGTTAGAAAAATTCGTTTTCCAGCTCCGCTCCTTAAAATACCTTATACCCTCCCATCCACTTTCCCCTCCTGCCTGCCCGTCCCCCCACCCACCAATCCATCGCTGAAATTATCTGTTTTTGGACAATATGCACAAAAGAATAAAAAATCCCACCAAAAAACATGGGTTAACCGGTTCGGTCAAGAAAAAGTTATCCACAATTAAAAACCGCCATTTTAAGGCATATTTGACTTATACACGAAGTTATACACATTTTCCACAGAAAAAAAGGTGAAAAATAACGTAGAATTATGGAAACCATGCCGAACATTCGTTTTGTACACAAATCATGAAAATGAATTTTACATCAAAAACAGCCGCTTTTTACCTTGACTTTTTTGAAGTGAAAAAACATGAGACAATTTTTAAAATTGTTGCAAAATTCAAGAAAAATATGGTATAATTACCATACACTTTTAAACAGAAAGGGATGGGCAGCATGAAATACATTATCTTAGGTAAAAACATCGAGGTTACAGAAGGATTAAAATCAGCAGTGGAGGATAAAATCGGAAAACTTGAGAAATATTTTACACCGGAGACAGAAGTACATGTTACCTTAAGCGTGGAAAAAGACAGACAGAAGATTGAGGTCACAATTCCTGTAAAGGGCAGTATTATCCGTTCCGAACAGGTAAGCAACGATATGTATGTTTCTATTGATCTTGTTGAAGAAATCATCGAGAGACAGTTGAAAAAATATAAAAGAAAACTGACTGACCAGAAACAGGCAGCAAGCTTTTTCAAACAGGACTACATTGAAAAAGATTACATGGATGAAGAAGAGATCAAGATCATCCGTACCAAGAAGTTTGATATCAAGCCTATGTATCCTGAAGATGCCTGCATCCAGATGGAGCTTTTGGGACACAATTTCTTCGTTTTCTGCAATGCGGAAACGGATCAGGTGAATGTGGTATATAAGAGAAAAGGCAATACTTACGGATTGATCGAGCCTGAATTATAGAGATCACATAAAACAGAATATTTGGACAAGCAAAAGGAGATGCACATGTGTATCTCCTTTTTTTATGCAAAAATTGCCTCCCAGATTACAATTTTTGCCCAAAACCACAATTTCCTGTTGGGGCTGATATAATAAAGTAAAATAAAATGGGGGAAAGTATATGTCTGACAAAGAATTAGTAAGCGCATCTGATATTGCACTGGAACTGAAAAACAGCCTGAACGATATTTTTGAACAGTTGGGAGAAATAATTGAAGTGCCGGCAGGAACTACAAATCATGATGTAAACAGCAAATGCTGTACATATTTTACTGACATCAATAAAACCATTAATTCTTATTCCAATTCAGCAGTCAGAGATGCAGAGAAAATTACTGAGATTGATAATCAATTGACATCTTTGGATAGTGCACTGGAGTCGAAAATGTAATCTGTATAGGAATTATGGGGAGAAAAAGGACATGGAAGAAAGTCATATCAAAGAAGCTGCAGATGATCACCAGAGTCTTTATGGAGAAATGGATCAAATTTTGGAAGAACGGGAAGCCATATCAAAAGCAATACGGGAGATTGATGGGGATATGGAACTGTTCGATGACATCCAAAGGGCAGTACGTGGAGTATTCAAGGAGATCTGGAAGCATTGTGAAGAAGAGCTTTGGGATTGCGGCAGACGAAATGAAAGCAGGTTGGAAGAAAGAAAAGAACTTTTGGAAGAGAAGAAACGAAACAATTTTGACAGAGAAGATGAAATAAGAGAACAGCTTTGGAGAAGAGAAAATCATAGATAAGATTTCCAGAACAAATGAAGGGAGCAGGATTATGGGATTAATGATGGAACCGGGATCTGTTATATCCCAATTGAATAAAATGAATGGTCAATTGGGGAATGTGATCAGTCATGCTGAGCAGGCATTGTGTGTTGTAGTGGAACTGGAAGAAACAAGTGAAAGTCTGATAGGGAAGTCTTATGACAGCATCAGGGATTATTATCATACAGTACATATCCCGATCCTACAGGGAATCATCCTGTATGGAGAAGCTCTGATACAGGATAATAACAGTTATGGGGGATATATTAGTGGTTTCCTGGCGGGAATAGGTTATATAGATGAGGATGAATTGAGAAAGGACAAGGAATGTTTAGAACAGCAGATCAATGACATATATTCGCTGATAAGCAGAAATAAAGGCGCCTTTGAGGATTATCTGGAATACTTAAACGGGACATTGGAATTAATAGAGAAAAAATTGGAACAGATTGAGGATTTTTTGGAAGTCAGTGCAGGATTATATGAAGAAATGAATACCTATATGTCATTTCTTCACAGAGGGATCATGTGTATCAGAGAAGACCGCTTTGACGTAAACAGCGCAACCTATGATATTTCAGCTATTCGAAGGGAGTGGCTGGATGATATGGATGAATTATGGGATGCCAGAAGTAAAAAAAGATTCTTTGAGTGCGTACAGACTCAATACGGATTTGATGACGAGACATTCAGGATTATGGAAAGTATTTATGACAAGCTGTATGAAAAATATCCTGATGCTCTCCAAAAGGAAATTGACTGGTGGTTTACAAGACTGATGGGTGGTCTTTTTTATGATGAAGGGGATGTATCAGGGCTGAAATGGAATGATGTGGCAGGTTGTGCCATTGATGAATTTGTAAGTGTGGATGATTATGGAAACCCCGCTGATATGACGGAAAAAGGATATTTTACAAAGTTTTTGGGAGTTCCTGAGAAAGATTATAAGTTACTACGGTATCAGGTGCGGCTACAACATGCGATTACAGGAAAACCGGATAAATTTTTGATGCCAAAAGATTTTAAAAACATTAAAATTGAGCAGTTGGAAAACCTGCAAGAATGGAAAGAAACCTGCCAGAATTCCACAGGACTTATTTTCCAAAGTGATGAAGAATTTCTGCAATTCTGGAATAAGAATTACAACAGATATGTGGGAAAGGCGGACTATGCCCATCAGCAGGTCACAACAGCAGCTATTTTAGTACCTGTGATCAGAAAGGATGGGGAACTTTCCAATATCTATCTTCTGGGGGAGATGAAAAGGTGGCAGAGTATGCAGGCTGGCTTGGAGATGCGGTATTACCGCCTCAGGCTTTTGGACCTGAGGATTATAAAACTGATCTGGATGCAGTTAATATTACCAATCTAATGGAAAAAAGGGATTTGACCTATCAGGAGGCAGTTGGGGAATATTACTTACAACTTGAAAATGGTTTATCCAGGGCAGAACTTTTTCTTCAGGATACGGACCTTACTTATGTGAAAGAAAAAATATATGATCAATTTGTGTATCCGGATATGAAAGAACAGATTGCTAATACGCTGACTGTTGAAGAAAGGATTCAGGCACAGAAGCGATTAAAGGATGATGAATACTTAATGAATTATTTAAAATCCAAAGTGCCTGCCACCTATAATTTTATAAGAAGTTTAGAAAACGGAGAGCCGGAAATGGGGGATTATGAATGAAAAAAAGAGATAAAATAATGATGGTAATACTGGCATCGGTCATACTCCTTGTGGTGGGATGGACCATTATCCCCAAAGCAATAAGGGAAAGAAATGTCTTTGATGAAATGTACTATTCCCGTGTCCACAGGATCTTTGACTGGTTTGGAGTAGGTGGAAAAAATCCCCGAACAATGTTTTCCAATATGCCGCAGCTAGAAGGTGTGACAAGAGATAATGAAATGTTATATACACAGGAAAGAAACTTTTATGAAAATTATAAACAGGAATATCTTAATGCTAATGAAAGTCTGCATATTTCTATGTATGTAGACCGAAAGAAAATGTATATTGATTTTTCATGTGAAGATATAGATGGTTATAAATGGTATGTATATTGCTATTATGTTGAAGACAGGTTACTTGTTTATGAAACCAACGATCCGGATAATACAGAAAGGAAGAATTTCCTGTATGAAATATTTCTGCCGGACTGGTTTGCAGCAAATGAAGGAATATCCCACTATTCCATGGAACACTTGGGGAAATTTGAATTTGTGGACAAAACGATTGAAGGGGAATGAGGAAAGATAATGGATGAAAGAATACACAAAATAAGAATGCGGATGTGGAAGGCTTATTTGGCTTTATTGGTAATCTTTACAGTTTTATACATGGTTCGTATTAAATTTCTATTATTTCATTTGAATATTCTAATGTGGGATGCTATTACAATTTGTATATATCTTTTTTTAAAATTATGTGTCTGGACAAGTCAGAAAGATTCAGAATCAGAAGGGATTATTGTAGTTGCTGTATTAGCTGCTGTTTTGTTCTTTTTCTTTATGATGTTTATGGGACTTTCTTCAAACGGAGCATTGGAAATGTATGTGGAAGGTACAGAGCCTCAAACGCATCGCACATTTGTAGTGGAATACAGGAAGAATATGCTTGGAAAGGGAAAAGCAAAATTGTATGAGAGATTTGGTCCGGTAATCATTCCATGTGATACGGAAGAGTATGTGGGAGATATTTCTTCGCCTGATTCGAAACATGTTTATATCAGCGATGATGGAGAAAATATCATAGTAGGCTTTTTCTTTCTGGAACCGGTATTTTCTGTCCCGGCGGAGTAATACAAATTATAAATTCTGCATTTGTCAAATGTGAGGTCATTTTTTTGCTTTAGTTTTCATAAGTTTATAGGAACAGAGTTTATGAAAACAGCAGGGCGGGGTGATTCTCATAAAAAAGCAAATACAAGGCATAACCTGTGTCCTGGCATTGGGACTGGTATTTGCACTGGCTATAGAGATATGCGGACTGATGACGAAAATAGAACAGGATAAATATGAATTTTGGGAGACCATGCAATGGGAATTAAAATTGGATGATTTTCAAAATGATAGTGAAAAATTGGATAGTGAGAATGAGGAAGAAAAGGATTTTATCCGCTGGATGGATTTTACTCCCACTAAGGAAGCATTGCAGACAGCTTATGAATGGGATAAGGAAACATGGGCAGAGCAGATACATATCGATTGGATCAGTCTGTTAGCATATGGAGCGGTAAAAGGCGGAGGAAAATATGATAAAAAAGCAATACGGGCAATGGATGATTATGCCAATGCCGTCCGTAGAGGCGAAAAGACTATGGAAGAGCTTGAGGAATTGGATTATTATGCTTATTATCATGAAATTCTTTCAGCAGTATTAGATGGCATGGTGGGAAGCTATAGAATTGAAGTGCCGGGAGCAGACGGCAGCGTGACCTGGCAGGAATGCTATGGACTGAAAGCCTTTTCTCCCATTGCAAAAGGATTCTATTATAATGATTATGACGATTTCGGAGCGGGGCGGAGCTATGGATATAAAAGGCGGCATTTAGGACATGACATGATGGGGCAGATCGGAACTCCCGTTATTGCGGTGGAATCAGGTTATGTGTAGGCGATCGGATGGAATCAGTATGGGGGCTGGCGCATCGGTATACGGAGTCTGGATAAAAAGCGGTATTATTATTATGCCCACCTGAGGCAGGATTGTCCCTATGCGTCGGGATTGACAGAAGGAAGCTTTGTGACTGCAGGGGATGTGATCGGTTATATGGGGCATACCGGCTACAGTGTATCGGAAAATGTAAATAACATTGATGTGATCCATCTGCATCTGGGCATTGAGATCATGTTTGATGAAAGCCAGAAGGATTCTGATAATGAAATCTGGATAGATTGCTATGAACTGACAAAATTTCTTTACAGAAATCAGTCAGCAGTGGAAAAAATAGAAAACACCAGGGAATGGAAAAGGACTTATGATATGGAAGATCCGGTTCTGAACCTGATGACAGAGTCGCCGGTTTCTTCCGTCGAAAATCAATAACTGAACTGTTACAAATTCCCTGATTGTTTCCTTTTAAAAACATTGCAAAAAGTATATCCCTATGTTAAAATAAGGTCAGCGGGCAATGATAAAAAAATAACAATCATTGTAAAACGTGAAATTTACTGATATTTTCAATGAATTTGGAGGAAAGAAAAATGGCAAAAAAAGTCGTATTAGCAGGCGCATGCCGTACCGCAATCGGTACAATGGGTGGTACATTAAGCACAACACCGGCTGCTGAACTTGGTGCAATTGTAATCAAAGAGGCATTGAAGAGAGCAGGCGTTGCTCCCGAAGCTGTTGACCAGGTTTACATGGGATGTGTTATCCAGGCAGGACAGGGTCAGAACGTAGCTCGTCAGGCAAGTATCAAAGCAGGTTTACCTGTAGAGGTTCCCGCAGTTACAGTGAACGTTGTATGCGGTTCCGGTCTGAACTGTGTAAACATGGCAGCACAGATGATCCAGGCAGGCGATGCAGACATCGTTGTAGCAGGCGGTATGGAAAATATGTCCATGGCTCCTTATGCTATGATGCAGGGCCGTTACGGTTATAGAATGAACAATGCTACATTAGTAGATACCATGGTAAATGATGCATTATGGGATGCATTCAATGATTACCACATGATCAAGACAGCAGATAATATCTGCGAAGAGTGGGGCTTGACCCGTGAAGAATTAGATGAGTTTGCTGTAGCAAGCCAGCAGAAAGCTGTTGCAGCTCAGGAAGCAGGTGCATTTGATAAAGAAATCGTTCCTGTGGAAATTAAAAAGAAAAAAGAAACAATCATTTTCAATAAAGATGAAGGTCCAAGACCCGGAACAACTATGGAAGGTCTTGCAAAACTGCGCACCATCAACCCCGGTGGATTCGTTACAGCAGGTAACGCTTCCGGTATCAATGACGGCGCTGCTGCAATCGTTGTTATGAGCGAAGAAAAAGCAAAAGAATTAGGCGTTAAACCTATGGCTACTTTCGTAGCAGGCGGACTTGCAGGATGCAGACCTGAAGTTATGGGTATCGGTCCTGTTCCCGCAACAAAGAAAGTTATGGCTAAAGCAGGCATGAAGATCGAAGACTTCGATATCATCGAGGCTAACGAAGCATTTGCAGCTCAGTCCGTAGCAGTAGGAAAAGAGCTTGGAATCGATGTTGCAAAACAGCTGAATCCTAACGGCGGTGCTATTGCATTAGGACACCCTGTAGGAGCATCCGGATGCCGTATCCTTGTTACTCTGCTTCATGAAATGGAAGCAAAAGACGCTAAGAAAGGTCTTGCAACACTTTGTATCGGCGGCGGTATGGGTTGTGCAACTATCGTTGAAAGAGATTAATCTTTAAAAACTTAAAAAATACACCATGGCTTATTTCTCCCTGTTTTCAGGGGAAATAGGTCAAGGTGTTTTTGTGCGTATAATGAGTCAAGCTTTTCAATGAGAGGCTGAGGCATTGTATGTGCATGAACAATAAATCACAAAATGGAAGGAGTTATACATATGGAATTCGTTTTATACGAGCAGAAAGGCGCTGTTGGTATCATTACCATCAACAGAGAAAAAGCATTAAACGCATTAAACTCCACAGTATTGGAAGAAATCGACGAGACATTGGATGCTGTTGATCTGGCAAGTACAAGATGCCTGATCTTAACAGGTGCAGGTCAGAAATCCTTCGTTGCAGGTGCAGACATCGGAGAGATGAGCACACTGACAAAAGCAGAAGGCGAAGCATTCGGTAAAAAAGGAAATGATGTTTTCCGCAAACTGGAAACATTCCCTATTCCCGTAATTGCAGCAGTAAATGGTTTTGCACTTGGCGGCGGCTGTGAGATTTCTATGAGCTGTGATATCAGGATCTGTTCTGACAACGCAGTATTCGGACAACCTGAGGTTGGCTTAGGAATCACTCCCGGATTTGGCGGTACACAGAGACTGGCAAGAATCGTAGGACCCGGAATGGCAAAACAGATGATTTATTCCGCAAGAAACATCAAGGCTGACGAAGCATTCAGAATCGGTCTTGTAAATGCGGTTTATCCTCAGGAAGAGTTAATGGCAGCAGCAGAGAAATTAGCTAATACCATTGCTAAAAATGCACCTATCGCTGTCCGCAATTGCAAAAAAGCCATCAATGACGGTTTAGAGGTGGATATGGATCAGGCTATCGTCATCGAAGAGAAATTATTCGGCGACTGCTTCGAGACAGAAGACCAGAAATACGGAATGGCATTCTTCCTTGACAAAAATAAGGAGAAAGTTAAAGAGCCGTTCAAGAACTGCTAATTTTATTTGCAGTTAAATACCCCGCCCCAGACAGTGGGAATAAGCTGCAATCAGAAAAACAGTAAATTACCGCAGCTAAGCTCCGGTTCTTCCAAAAGAATAGGAGCAGCTTAGCGGAAACAATAAAAATGAATTAAGGAGGATCTACAATGAAAGTAGGTATTATTGGTGCCGGAACCATGGGACAGGGCATTGCAAAAGCATTTGCTCAGGTTGAAGGCTATGAAGTTGCACTCTGCGACATCAAACAGGAATGGGCTGAAGGCGGAAAAGATAAAATCGCTAAAGGCTATGCAAGACTGGTAGAAAAAGGAAAAATGACACAGGAAGCTGTTGATGGAATCCTTGCAAGCATCACACCTGGACTGAAAGAAGATCTTTGTGCAGACTGCGATCTGATCGTTGAAGCTGCATTTGAAGATATGAGCGTTAAGAAAACAACATTCTCTGAGTTAGACAAGATTGCTAAACCTGAGTGTATTTTTGCATCTAACACATCCAGTCTTTCTATTACAGAAATCGGAAATGGACTTTCCCGTCCTATGATCGGTATGCACTTCTTCAATCCTGCTGACCGTATGAAACTGGTTGAAGTAATTGCCGGTGTAAATACACCTGATGAAACAGTAGCTGCCATCAAGAAGATTTCTGAAGAAATCGGAAAGACAGCTGTACAGGTTAATGAAGCTGCAGGTTTTGTTGTAAACCGTATTCTGATCCCCATGATCAATGAAGCTGCTTTCATTAAGATGGAAGGTGTTTCCGATATCGCCGGTATCGACGCAGCTATGAAGCTTGGTGCAAATCACCCTATGGGACCCCTTGAGCTGGGAGATTTCATCGGTCTTGATATTTGCCTTGCTATTATGGATGTACTTTATAAAGAGACCGGAGACAGCAAATATCGTGCATGTCCGTTGATCCGCAAGATGGTTCGTGGCGGCAACCTTGGATGCAAGAGCGGTAAAGGCTTCTATGTATACAATGCTGACCGCACAAAGACCCCGGTTGATGCTCAGTAATTCAGAGTGTTAAAAAAATTAGGAGGAAATAAAAGAAATGGATTTTACTTTAAGCAAAGAACATGAAATGGCGAGACAGTTATTCAAAGATTTCGCTGAAAATGAAGTAAAGCCTCTCGCTCAGGAAATCGATGAGGAACACAGATTCCCTAGAGAGACAGTTGAAAAAATGGCTAAATATGGCTTCTTAGGAATTCCTGTACCCAAGGAAATGGGTGGTCAGGGATGTGACATCTTAACATATGCTATGTGTGTTGAGGAGTTATCCAAGGTTTGTGGTACTACAGGCGTTATTGTTTCTGCACATACATCTTTATGTGTGGATCCGATTCTCACATATGGTACACCTGAGCAGAAAGAAAAATATGTTCCGGATTTAGCATCCGGTAAGAAACTTGGTGCTTTCGGTTTAACAGAGCCCGGTGCAGGTACAGACGCACAGGGTCAGCAGACAAAAGCTGTTTTAGATGAAGAGACAGGGGAATGGGTATTAAATGGTTCCAAATGCTTCATCACAAACGGTAAAGAAGCTGACGTATATGTGATCATTGCTGTAACAGGCAAGATCGAAAAACGCGGACGTATGCAGAAAGAAATTTCCGCATTCATCGTTGAAAAAGGAACACCCGGTTTCTCATTCGGAACCAAAGAAAACAAAATGGGTATCTGCGCTTCCTCTACATACGAGCTGATCTTCACAGACTGCCGTATTCCTAAGGAAAACTTATTAGGACAGAAGGGTAAGGGCTTTGCTATCGCAATGCATACACTGGACGGCGGACGTATCGGTATCGCTGCACAGGCACTTGGTATTGCTGAAGGCGCATTAGAGACAACTATCGAATATGTAAAAGAAAGAAAACAGTTCGGCAGATCTATCGCTCAGTTCCAGAATACACAGTTCCAGTTAGCAGATATGGCTACAAAAGTAGAAGCTGCTAAACTGCTGGTTTACAAAGCAGCACGGAAAAAAGACGAGTTCCAGGCAGGAGCTAAGGTTTCTTATTCTGTAGAAGCTGCTATGGCTAAATTATATGCTGCAGAAGTTGCTATGGAAGTAACAACCAAATGCGTTCAGTTACACGGCGGATATGGTTATATCAAAGAGTACAATGTTGAGCGCATGATGCGTGATGCTAAGATTACAGAGATCTACGAAGGAACTTCTGAAGTTCAGCGTATGGTTATTTCTGGAAGTTTATTAAAGTAGGAGGTACGTTATCGTGAAAATCGTAGTTTGTATTAAACAGGTTCCTGATACAAAGGGCGGCGTTAAATTCAATCCGGACGGAACTTTGGACAGAGGCGCAATGCTTGCAATCATGAACCCTGATGACAAGGCTGGTTTAGAGGCAGCTTTAAGATTAAAAGATCAGTATGGTGCAGAAGTAACTGTTCTGACAATGGGTCTTCCCAAAGCTACAGACGTTCTTCGTGAAGCAATCGCTATGGGTGCTGACAAGGGCGTATTAGTAACAGATAGAGTATTAGGTGGTGCCGATACCTGGGCAACATCTACAACAATCGCAGGTGCGCTGAGAAACTTAGAGTATGACCTGATCATCACAGGCCGTCAGGCTATCGATGGAGATACTGCTCAGGTTGGTCCTCAGATCGCTGAGCATTTAGGTTTACCTGTTATCTCTTATGCACAGGATATCAAGGTTGAAGGAGATAAGGTAATCGTTCAGCGTCAGTATGATGACAGATATCATGTATTAGAGGTACAGATGCCCGCATTGGTAACAGCACTTTCTGAGTTAAATGATCCTCGTTATATGACTCCCGGCGGAATCTTCGACGCTTGTAAAGCTGAGATCACAACATGGGGTCGCGCAGACTTAAAAGATGTTGAAGACGGCAACTTAGGTCTGAATGGATCTCCTACAAAGATCGCAAAAGCATCCGATAAGGTTCGTAAAGGTGCCGGAGAGAAAGTTACTCCCGATTCTCCTGATGAGGCAGTATCTTATATTGTAGGAAAATTAAAAGAGAAACACGTTATTTAATTTATAATAAGGAAAAGTGGTGAACAATTATGAAAATGAGTCCAGAAGAGATCGCACAGTACAAAGGCGTCTTTGTATTTGCGCAGCAGGTTGATAATGAAATCAGCGGCATTGCTTTTGAATTACTTGGAAAAGCAAAAGAATTAGCTGCTTCTTTAGAAACAAAAGAGGTAACCGCAGTTTTGATCGGTTCCGGTGTTAAAAATCTTGTTGATCAGTTAGCAGAGTATGGTGCAGACCGTGTCATCGTTGTTGACGATCCTGAATTAAAAGAGTACAGAACAGAGCCTTATGCACATGCATTAGCATCTGTCATCAATGAGTACAAACCTGAAATTATGTTAGTAGGCGCTACAGCAATCGGCCGTGACCTTGGTCCTACAGTTTCTGCAAGAGTAGAGACCGGTCTGACAGCTGACTGTACAGTACTTGAGATCGGTGATTTCCCCTTAGTGGCAATTCCTGGTAAAGAAGCTGATCAGAAACACAATCAGTTATTAATGACCCGTCCTGCATTCGGTGGCAACACAATCGCTACCATCGCCTGCCCTGACAACCGTCCTCAGATGGCTACCGTTCGTCCCGGCGTTATGCAGAAGATCGAGCCCGTAAAAGGTGCGAAAGCTGAAGTTGTTGAATTCAATCCCGGTTTTACACCTAACAACAAGTATGTAAATATCAAAGAAGTTGTAAAAGCAGTTTCCGATACAGTAGATATTATGGCTGCTAAGATTCTGGTTTCCGGAGGCCGTGGAGTTGGTTCTCCTGAGAACTTCAAATTATTAGAGGATCTTGCAGAAGTACTTGGCGGTACAGTATCCTGCTCCCGTGCAGTTGTAGATTCCGGCTGGAAACCCAAAGATTTGCAGGTTGGTCAGACAGGTAAGACTGTTCGTCCTAATGTATACTTCGCAATCGGTATTTCCGGTGCGATCCAGCACGTAGCAGGTATGGAAGAATCTGATATCATTGTTGCGATCAACAAAGATGAAGATGCTCCTATCTTTGATGTAGCTGATTATGGCGTAGTCGGAGATTTGAATAAGATCGTTCCTCAGTTGACAGAGGCGATCAAAGCTGCATTAGCAGAGAAGTAATTTGTTTTACTTATAGATCAATGGCGGATGGTACCGTACAAATTTTTGCCGCTGCTGTTGGCTGATACATATTTATATCAGAGAAAAAGAGGTCTGGACGCTGGTTCCGGGCTTCTTTTTTATGGGATAATATTTATGGGGTATTGGTGTCGGACGGGTGAGGGGAAGGGGGATT
The DNA here is from genome assembly GCA_017936785.1 of Lachnospiraceae bacterium. Lineage (GTDB taxonomy): Bacteria > Bacillota > Clostridia > Lachnospirales > Lachnospiraceae > UBA2882. The sequence goes on from JAGBEV010000060.1 coordinate 12,551, forward strand.
TGGTTTTTCAAAGCTTCTGCAGGAAAGGGGGATTTTTCTTACAGAATGCCTCCACAACCCAGGGTGAAATTGCCCGGACGGCAATTTCAGCCGTCTCTGCGGCAAGGATGCCGCATT
>JAGBEV010000006.1 GCA_017936785.1 Lachnospiraceae bacterium
CGGAGTAAAGTAGTTATTCCAGGAAGTTACGAAAGTAAAGATTGCCTGTACTGCAAATGCAGGTTTCATGATCGGTAATACGATCTTATTGAAAGTACCAAACTCGTTGGAACCGTCAATACGGGCAGCCTCTACGATCTCGATAGGCAGCGCACTGTCCATGTACTGCTTCATAAAGAAAAATACTGCCGGTGCTGCTACACTGGGAATGATCAGCGGCCAGAAGGTGTTCATCATGTGGAATTTATCCATCAATCTGATGAAACCTAAAGCTGTTACCTGTGTAGGCACTGTCATGATCATCAGGATAAATGTAAATACCACATTTCTGCCTTTGAAATCATAACAGTGGATGGCATAAGCGGTCAGCGCTGAGAAGTATACAGATAAAGCTGCGGAACATCCTGCTATGACCAAGCTGTTAAGCAAACCTCTGAGTACCGGAAGCTGAGCATCGCTCATCAGGTTCTTTAGATTTCTGCCAAAGTAGCGTCCCGGAAGAGCTGAGAAACCTTTACTGATTTCACTGTGTAATCTCGTTGAATTGATGATCAATATGTAGAAGGAGAACAAGCACAGTAATGTTAAAAGGATTAAAACTATATATGCAAATACACGACGTGCTGTAAGAGCACTGTTTGTACCTGATTTCTTTTTACTTTTTTCCATCTGCGGGCACCTCCTAATCGTTCTGTTTGGTCAATGCGTAATATACGCAGACGCTCAAGATTGCTGTGATAATGAACAGGATTACGGAAAGGGCACCAGCCATACCATAGTTCTTACTGAACAGATGGTCATTTAAGAACATGATCAGTGTCTTAGTGGAGCGGTTAGGTGAACCATCACCTGCTGTCAAGATCTGCGGTACATCGAACATCTGAATACCACCGATCAGGGAAGTGATGACTACGTAAACCAGAATAGGCTTCAACAAAGGCATTGTAATATATCTGAAAATCTGCATGGGCTTAGCGCCGTCAACTTCTGCTGCCTCAAATAAGGATGGATCGATACCCATCATACCAGCCATGAGAAGGATGGTCGTGTTACCAAACCACATCAGGAAGTTCATGAGACCTACCAGTCCTCTGGTTCCTCCCACGCTGGAGAAGAAACGGAAAGGCTCATCTAAAATGCCTGCTGTCTGTAAAATACCATTGACAGGACCGCCATCTGCGAAGATCGTAAAGAACAACATGGAGAAAGCGGATGCCATGATCAGGTTAGGCAGATAAATTACTGTCTTGAAGAATCTCTGTCCTTTTAATTTTAAGTTCAGATCTGTAAACCATGCAGCCAAAAGAAGGGAAATGACAATCTGGGGAATGAAACCGAGTATCCACATGATTGCAGTGTTTCCAGCATATTTAAATAAATCGCTGCTGCCGGAGAAGATTTTGACAAAGTTGCCAAAACCTACGAAATTAGGTCCGATCGTTGTCAGACCGGATCTATAGTTTTCAAAAAAACTGTAGTAAAAAGTTTGAACCAACGGAACCAAGTTGAAAATGGTGTACACGAGGAAGAAAGGAATCAGGAAGATGTATCCCCATTTCGTGTAGCTGACACAACTCTTTTTCTTTTTTGCCATTCAATCACCTCATTATCTGACCTCTCAAAGGGTCTTTATAGTATATACAGGATGAGACGCTTACTGCGCCCCACCCTGTATATGGTACTAACAATCACTTCATAAACTTAAGTTTTTAATTAGTGTGTTAATTCAGGATATTTAACTTCGATGTTTGTATAGAAGTTCTCAAGAGCTGTGTCTAAGTCAACGTTGCCGTCGAAGTAGTCTTTCATAGCGCCCTGGAACTGCTCTGTCATACCCTGATCATAGATTGTGCTGTTTTCCATGCTGATTGTGGAAACACCGGCGCAGAATTTCTCAAGTACATTCTCACCGCCTAAGAAGCCGGATGTTGTACCAGCAGCAGCCATTTCCTCCATCAGAGGCTGGTTGTTACAGAAGTCGTTATCATCTGTTACGATTTCTTTCATAATGTCAGGATTACATGTTAACTGATACATAATGTCAGCTACTAAGCCGGCATTGTCTGTTCCCTGAGCTGCACATACCCATGTACCACCCCAGAAGAAGCCCTGAGGTCCTTCGATTGCTGCCCAGTCACCCCATGTACCGTTGCCGATTTCCTGAGGAGCTTCAGTATCATCTAAAGTAGCGCCTGTAGGTCCGGACATTGTAAAGTCGATGAACCAAGCGGGTCCGAAGTAACCAAATACATCACCTGAAGATCCCATACCTTTTGTCCAGTCATCAGACCATAAGGATGTTTTGTTGTTGAATCCTTTGTCTGTGAAGTCTTTTGTCTGATCAACCCAGTTCATGATGTTGTCATCAATTGTGATCTTGCCATCAACTACCCAGGGAGTGGATACGTTCTGGGAGAATACACGATATGCATCATCATAACCGGAAACTACTTTCCAGCCTGCATCTGCTAAAGTCTGAGCGGATTCAGCAAATTTGTCCCAATCAGAGAAGTGTGTCTGAACTTCTGTGGGATCATCTGTTCCGAATACTTCTTTTGCAGCAGAACGTCTGTAGATGTAAAGACCGGGACATGCCTGCCAGGAAGTACCGTTTACATTGCCGTTTCCATCAGTTACAACGTCTTTTACGTACTGATACTGATCTGCCATGTAATCTGTTAATCCTAATTCATCCATGGACATACATACGCCTTCAGCATTAACATATTTTAATGCGTAATCAGCTTCGATCAGGAAGATATCGATCTTGTCATCATCTGCGGCGTCAGCCTGTTTTAATAATGTTTCATCTAAGTTGTTCTGATAAGCCATGTCATCAGAAGGTACGATAACCCAGTTAACCTGAACATCACCAATGGAACCTGTTGCTCCGTCTCCGTTATCTGTGTATCCCGGATAGTGATCCCTTACACGTCTCTGGAACTCATCATTCCAGCAGTAGATGTTTAATACTTTACCGGTATCAGCGGAAAGATCAGCAGTCCATTCTGCAGATGCTTCTTCTGCAGGCTCTTCTGTTTCTTCTTCTGCAGCGGGTTCTTCTGCAGGCTCTTCTGTTTCTTCTGCAGCGGGTTCTGCAGCAGGTTCTTCTGTGTCACCACAGCCTACTAACAAAGATGCTACCATTGCAGTAGAAAGTAAAACACTTAATAATTTCTTTTTCATTCTTTTTGTTCCTCCTCTAAAGATTGTTTGAAAATAAGTGTTGATAGTTTGCATTTATATGATGTTATCCATGAGATAATTTTGCGTAGATTGAGCAATGAAAAGTATTGATAAAATCCAATGCCCGGAGTTATTTGGCTGGGAAAAATAAAAAGAGAAATACACAGGTTGCTTACAAAAAATACCTGCGAATAGGTTTCGCAGGTAATATAAATGGAAAATCTTTTAGATCTTGTTTATGGCATCAAGAAGCTGGGAGATTTCAAAATGTGTATAGACAATGTCAGTTATGGACTGACCCTTGTGTCCTACGATCCGGTGGATGATCTTGTCATCTACACCTGCAGCGGTCAATAAAGAAATGCAGGTGTGCCGGGTATCATGAGGGCGATGGGGAGAAAGCCCCAGATGCTCTATTATGGGTTTCCAATAATAAGTATAATAATTGGAATATGTCAAATGACTGCCATCAGGAGTTGAAAGCAGATATTTGCAGTCATTTTTGTGCATCCAATATTCAAAAAACGGAAAGACCTTTGTGGCAATAGGGACTTTCCTGATGCCTGCTTCGGTTTTTGAAGCGGTGATATCAAAGCATTTTTCGGCCAGGTTCACATCCTTCTTTTTTAAATTCAGCAGTTCGCTGATACGGCAGCCGCTGTAAATCAACATTAGCATAACGGAAACATAAGGGGATTTGTTTCTATTTTGCCAAAGAATCTGAATTTCTTCCTGGTTAAAAGGCTGTCTGACCACAGAGTTTGGATTTCTGTTTTTATATTGCTGTATATCGATATACTGTGAATAATCCTTGTTACAGATATCATTTTCCAAAGCATATTTGAACAACACTGTAAAAAGTATTTTCAGTTTTTTTAAGGTCGGATAATTTTTTTCACAGGTATCAACAACTGCCTGAAGATGCGTTTTTCTGATGTCGCAAAACCGCATGGGTTTTAGGGAAGCGCACAAGGCGAATGATGCGTTATATCCTCTGATATTGGAAGAGGAAATTTTGGGATAATGTTCCATGGACCATTGTTCAAAAACTTCTGCAAAAGTGATATTGGAAAAATTGACAGTGTAGCTGCGGGGAGAAGCGTTAAAACGGGCTAATGCACCAAGAGCTTCTACCTGAGTTTCATAATATCCCAAATATTTGTATTTCCAATGGTAATTTCCCAGCCCATCTTTTTGGCATGAGAGAGTGATCCTGACCGCCCAGGGTTTTCTTCTGTTGCCGGACAATTTGTAAACGGAACCATATCCGTTGGGTAATTTCATAATGAATCAGCACATCCTTTCTGGTATTTACTTATCAACACTTAATTTATCTTCAAAAGTATATCATAATACCTGTCAGTTTCTTACAGGTTGCTTACACAGGAAATTAGGAAAACATAAAATGAAGTTTCACAAAAAGTACATGAATATGGTATAAAATAAGTATGAAAAACAGAAATGAAAATAATGAAAAATATGGAGCGCTTATGGACAAATATGAATTTATTACAAATCTGCAACGACATTTAACCGGAAAGGTTTCTGCGCAGAAGCTGCAGGAAATCACAGCATATTATAGTGACTATATTGATTCCGAGATACGTAAGGGAAAGAGCGAGGAAGAAGTGCTGTCTAAACTGGGTGATCCCAGGCTTTTGGCAAAGACTATTGTGGAAACAGAAGGAAACGACGGCTATGGAAATAATTTTCAGACGGTTTATGAAGAAGAGAGCGGCGGGAAAAGCAGCAAGGGGAGAAGATTCCGGATCAATATGAAGAACTGGATTTTCCTTCTGCTGGTGGTCTTAATACTTTGCCTGATCTTTTATGTCCTTTTCGGAATCATCGGATTGGCATTTAACATATTCTTTACCTATGTATTGCCTGTTGCCATTCCGTTTTTTATTATTTATATGATCATACAGCTATTAAAGAAATGAAAAATAGGCTATCAGGGGTGATAGCCTATTTTACGGGGAGTATAAATAAATATATCAGTTTACCGGCAGAAAAATTGGGGATTTGCTCTGCCGTACCTAAATTATATTGCATAAGAGTTTTTTTTTCAATAGATTTCAGGAGAAAAAACAAAGAAAATTAAAAAAAATTAGTACTTTTTTCTCATATAAAGCTGAATATTCCTTTTCTCTTTTGGAATACTACAAATGTAACCAAAAATTTTTAGGAGGAATCGAAAATGGCAAAAAACGATTACAATGAATTAAATCAGTCCAATCAGAACAACGCAAAAGACGGCTATAACAACAGCCAGAACAATCAGCAGAACAAACAGAACAATCAAAACAAACAGCAGAACAACGAGCAGAACAGCTCTAAGGATTCCAACAACTGCTACTAAGTAACAGTTAAGGCAAAAATACTGTTTGAATGATGCAAAAACCGATGTGCAAAGGCGTACATCGGTTTTTGTTTCCAAAAAAGTTCATTGACAGTAAAAGCCTTTGAATTTAATATAAGACTATGAGAAAAATGGAATTGATTGTTCCCTGTCATTTTGGGCTGGAAGCAGTATTAAAGAGAGAAATTACAGATTTGGGATATGATATTAGCAAAGTTGAGGATGGACGAGTTACCTTTTTGGGAGATGAGGATGCTGTCTGCAGGGCTAATATTTTTTTGAGGACCGCAGAAAGAATTTTGATCAAAGTGGGAAGCTTTCATGCGGAGACTTTTGATGAACTGTTTGAAGGGACGAAGAGCCTGCCATGGGAGGAATATATTCCCCGTGATGGGAAATTCTGGGTCACGAAGGCGGCAAGCGTAAAGAGCAAATTGTTCAGTCCTTCGGATATTCAGTCCATTATGAAAAAGGCAATGGTTAAGCGTCTGGGTGAAGCATATGGGATCGGCTGGTTTGATGAAGATGGCGAGAGCTTCCCCGTAAGAGTGTTTTTATATAAAGATGAAGTTACGGTAGGACTTGATACTACAGGAGAATCTTTACATAAAAGAGGATACCGTAAATTGACTGCAAAAGCGCCGATTGCTGAAAATCTTGCAGCGGCATTGATTATGCTTACTCCTTGGAACAAAGATCGCATTCTGGTAGATCCTTTTTGCGGAAGCGGTACTTTTCCCATTGAAGCAGCTATGATGGCGGCAAATATTGCACCGGGGATGAACCGGAGTTTCAGGGCTTTTGATTGGAAACATCTGATCCCTTCCAAAATGTGGTATGATTGTCTGGATGAGGCGGCAGAAGAAACGGATATGAATGTGGAAACCGATATCCAGGGCTATGATATTGACCCGGAAATGATCAAAATAGCCAGAGCAAATGCCAGACTTGCCGGGGTGGAAGAATTGATACATTTTCAGACCAGACCCCTGGATCAGTTAAGCCATAGCAAAAAATATGGTTTTATCATTACCAATCCGCCTTATGGAGAAAGAATCGAGGAAAAGAAAAATTTACCTGCTCTTTATCATATGATAGGAGAGCGTTACAGAAACCTGGATTCCTGGTCTATGTATCTGATCACTTCTTATGAAAATGCCCAAAGGGATATAGGAAGGGATGCGGACAAAAACCGGAAATTATATAACGGAATGTTGAAAACCTATTTTTATCAATATTTAGGACCGAAGCCTCCTAAGAGAGATAAGGGATAAAAGATTATGACAGAAAAGGGAGAAAAAGTACTGGTCTTTGGGGCTGTTGTTTTTCTGGCATTAGCTTTAGTCACTATGTTTTATGCAAGAAAATCTTTTGAAAATGAAAGCCCGGATGAAAAGGATGAAGCGGATTTGGCAGTTGAAAGTATTCAGGAAGAGTATTTTGTGGCAATTGAAGGTAAGGAAGCAGACATTATGATTCCTTTGCCTGACAGTGGGGCTGATGAACCTTTTCGGATTGAAGAGAGTCTGAAGGATAAGACACTGGAAATCTTTTTGCAGGATGCAGAGGAAGACTACTATTATCAGCATAAAGTTCAGGGAAATGAGAGAAAGATTTCCCAGGTGCGGTATCAGCAAGGTAATAAGGAAAGCAGCCTGAAGTTTACATTAAAGGATATTTATATAACGGATGTACAGGTCAAAGGAGAAACATTATATATAACCTTTGAAGAGCCAGCACGTCAATGGGACAGGCTGGTAGTGCTGGAAGGTGACTGCTGGGAAGAGGCTGTGACTGACCAATTGGAGAAACAGAAAATCATGGGACTTGTGTCCGGAGATGTTCATACAGCAAATGAGCTGAGGACAGATTTTTATCTGTTTATGTCCGTAGAAACTGCAGCAGAAAAAGAGCATATTACCATTTATTATAATGATGATTATTTTATTCCTGAGTTTGACAGCAGAAACCTGGCGGAATTGCTGGAAGCAGAATTTGCAGAGCGGTACGGTGAACAGAATGTTACTGTAGAAAAGACGGAAGAAGGGCGGCTTGGAGAAGCTATGATGCCTGCAGTAAGGATTGTATGCAGAATGAGCGCTCCTGATGAAGGAGTACCCCGGGATGAAGCAATAGAAAGCTTTAATCAGGAAAACGGAATGCTGATTGCAGAGGCATTGATCAAGAGATATCAGGAGATGGAAGAGAAACAATGACAGAAATTATATTTGCAACAGGTAATGGGGGAAAAGCCAGAGAGGTGGCAATGATGTTTGCGGACATGGATGTCTGTGTAAAGACTTTAAAGGAAGCGGATATTCAGGCGGATATTATAGAGGATGGCAGGACTTTTATGGAAAATGCTAGAATCAAGGCGGAAACCATAGCAAAATATACGGATAAGATCGTACTTGCAGATGATTCAGGGCTTGTTATTGATTATTTAAACGGCGAGCCGGGTATTTATTCAGCAAGATATATGGGCGAAGATACATCTTATGATATTAAAAATGCCAATATTCTGAAACGTATGGAAAATGTACCTGAGAATGAGAGAAGTGCACGGTTTGTCTGTGCCATGGCAGCGGTTATGCCAAATGGGGAAGTGATTGAAACAGAAGGTATTATGGAAGGGATGATCGGTTACGAAATTGCAGGTGAGAACGGATTTGGCTATGATCCGATCTTTTATCTGCCTGAATTTGAGGCAAGCAGTGCCCAGATCACGCCGGAGCAGAAAAATGCAGTAAGCCATAGGGGAAAAGCGCTCCGCATGATGCAGGAAGAATTAAAAAAACGAATCCAGGGATGATTTTATGAGAATCTTAATCGTCAGCGATACCCACAGACATAATGAAAATTATTTCAGGGTATTGGAGAGAGTAGGACAAATCGATATGGTTATCCACTGCGGTGATGCAGAAGGAAGCGAATATTTATTGCAGGAGGCTGCAAAATGTCCGCTTCATATTGTGATGGGAAATAATGATTTCTTTTCCAACCTGCCCCGGGAACTGGAGCTGGAAATTGAAGGCAGAAAAGTTTTAATTACCCATGGACACTATTATTATGTAAGCAGTGGACATGAGGTCCTAAAGGACGAGGGAAAGGCAAGGGGATATGATATCGTTATGTATGGGCATACCCACCGGCCTGTCATTGATTATGACGGCGGCATGGTGGTTTTAAACCCCGGAAGCCTTACATATCCCAGACAGGAAGGGAAAAGACCTTCTTATATTATAATGGAAGTAAGTAAAAAAGGAGAAATCGGATTTAGTCTGGAGTATCTGTAAGGAAGATATGGAAATTGGGTTTCAAGTATTTTTCAGAAAAAAAGAGGGAATTTGCCGGAAAAGTGGTTGACAACTAAATTTCCGTATAATATAATATGACTTGCGTTGTGACAAAACGCTGTATTTATGGTGGTTGACGGGGTGTGGCTCAGCTTGGCTAGAGCGCCTGGTTTGGGACCAGGAGGTCGCAGGTTCGAATCCTGTCACCCCGAGTATGTGCGGGTGTAGTTCAATGGTAGAACACCAGCCTTCCAAGCTGGATACGTGGGTTCGATTCCCATCACCCGCTTCGCAGATTTCTGCGACAACTTCATATGATAAATATGTTGTGTGTCCGTAGCTCAGCTGGATAGAGCAACGGCCTTCTAAGCCGTGGGTCGGGGGTTCGAATCCCTTCGGGCACA
>JAGBEV010000061.1 GCA_017936785.1 Lachnospiraceae bacterium
ATCTGTTTCCCGTTTCCGTCGGTGGCTGTTAAGAGTCTTCCGGCATGGTCATAGGTGTAGAGGCTTTCCCCGGTCACGTCGTCCATGAGGGTGAGCCTTCCCATGGCATCATAAGCATAGGAAGCGGTGGAGAGGGTCTCCCCGGTGTCTTTTTTTACCAGGCGGTTTAAGGCGTCGTAGTCGTATCGTGTCGTGTTTCCGTTTTCATCTGTGCTTTCTGTCAGTCTGCCGGCTTCGTCGTAGCCGTACTGTTTCCGGTTTCCCAGGGGGTCCAGGGTCTGTGTCAGGTTTCCTGCCCGGTCGTAGTCGTAGTGTGTTGTGTTTCCGTTTGCGTCGGTGGCAGAGGTCAGGTTTCCCACTGTGTTGTAGGTATAGGTCACAAGGGAGTTTTCTTCTGCCACACCGGTCAGGCGGTCACGGCTGTCATAGGTATAGGTGGTGGTCTGCTCCCTCGGGGTCAGGTCGCCGGTACTTTCTGCGGTGGTCTTTTCGGTGAGTCTTCCTTTGGCGTCATAGGTATAGGTTGTGGTATTGCCTTCCCCGTCTGTAAGGGATGTCAGGTTCCCCAGGCTGTCGTAGGCATAGGCTGTGGCAGTCCCACCGGGGGAAACTGTGTTTGTCACGCGGCTTAGGGCATCGTATTCATAGGCTGTCTTTCCGCCAAGGGCATCGGTGATGGTTTTTACATTGCCCAGAGGGTCATATTCATAGGCTGTGGCATGGATTTCATCTGCATTTAGTGCGGATGGTTCTGTCGCTGTAGCAGCAGTCACATGCAGGGCATTGCCCGTTGTGTTGTTCCCCATGGCGGCTGACGGGGTTTTTGCTGCCGTCATAGCTGACAGGGTCTGTTTTAAAAGCTGTCCTTCCGTGTCGTATGTGTTGTTTATTTTTAGTCCTTCCGGGGTCTGTATGCCGGTATTTCTGCCCATGGCATCGTATTCATAGGTATAAGAAGCCCCGTCTGCATAGGTGGCAGCGGTCATGTTGCCGGCTTTGTCATAGGTATAGGTGGTCCTGCCGCCCAGGGCATCGGTAGTCTGTGTCACGCGGTTTAAGGCATCATAGGTGTATGTTGTGGTGCTTCCGGCTGTATAAAGGGTCAGCAGGTTGCCTGCAGGATCATAGGTATATGCTATAGCAGTCCCTGTAGGTCCTGTCACTTTTTCCACGTTTCCTGTTTTGTCATAAGCATAAGCATAGGTGCCGTCATTTGGCAGTGTCATGGATATCAGGCGGTTTAAGGCATCGTAAGTGTATTCTGTAACAGTGTTGTCCGGTGCCTTTTCCGATGTGAGGTTTCCCATGGCATCATAAGTATACTTTGTTTCATTGCCCAGTGCATCTTTTTTCATGGTGCAGCGGTTTAGGGCGTCATAGGTATATTCTGTTAATTTTTCTTCTCCCTCCCTGGTAAAGGTCATGTTTCCTGCCACGTCGTAGGCTGCAAGTGTCCTTGTCCCATCTGCATGGGTAACGGCGGTCATTCTTCCCAAAGGGTCGTATTCATAGGTAGTTTTACCACCTGCAGGGTCTGTTATTTCTGTCAGGCTGCCGTTTTTGTCATAGGCATAGGCTGTAGTCCGTGACAGGGAATCGGTCACTGTCAGGAGGTTTCCGCTGCCGTCATAAGTGTAGGCAGTCTTTCCGCCGTCAGCTGCTGTTTCTGTCTTCAGGCGGTTTTCCTTATCATAGGCGTAGGTGGTCCGGTTCCCCAGCGGGTCCGTGGCTGCGGTGATGTTGCCCGCCCCGTCATAGGCATTCTCCCATGTTCCGCCTGCAGCATCTTTGATAAGGATCAGTTCATTTTCATCATTATAAGTATACTCTGTTTTGTTTTCATTTGCATCAATCCGGCTGGTGATGTTTCCGTAAATGTCATGGGTGTATTGTGTTTTTGCTCCGTTTTCGCCGGTATATGCTGTGAGGCTGCCTGCAGCATCGTATTCATAGAGGCGTACGCCGCCCAGGGCATCGGTTTCTTTTGTCAGGCGTGAAAAGGAGTCATATTCGTAGGCGGCAGTCCTGCCCATGGGGTCTGTGGCGGCGGTGAGCCTGTTATTTTTATCATAGTTATAAGTGGTCACACTGCCCAGGGCGTCGGTAACGGATATGAGGTTGTCATTTTTATCATAGGCATAGATGGTCTTTCTTCCCAGGGGATCGGTTTCCGATGTCATTCTGTCAAGGGGGTCGTATTCATAGGCTGTTTTGTTTCCCAGGGCATCGGTAAATCCTGTCAGGTTTCCAAGGGGGTCGTATTCATAGGTGGAAGCATAACCCAGGGTGTCTGCAGAGGTTATGATCCTGCCAAGGACATCATAGGCATAACGGTATTCCCCCGCCTCAGGAGTTTTCTCCAGGATCAGGCGGTCATTGAGGTCATAGGCATAGGTGGTGGTATTGCCTTCTCCATCAGTCCGGGCAAGTATATTTCCGTTTCCGTCATAAGTATAGGATATCCTGTTACCTAAGGGGTCTGTCTGTCCGGTCAGGTTTCCCGCCCCGTCATAGGTGTAGGTATAGGTCCGCCCCGAAGGGGTGGTCTGCCGGGTCAGGCGGTTCATGGCATCGTATTCCATGGACAGGTTTCTGCCGTTTTGGTCTGTTATGAGGGTGCAGTTGCCGTTGCCGTCATAATGTCTGCTCTCTTCCAGTCCGCTTGCGTAGGTGGTCTTTGTAAGCTGTCCTTTTGTATCGTATTCATAGGATGCCACCACTTCTCCTGCCTGTGTCATGGAGAGTACGTTGCCGGTCAGGTCATAGGTGTATTCTGTTATGGTCCCTTCCGGGTCAGTGACGGTTAAAGGCAGGTCGTAGTAAGGGTCATAGGTAATGGTCATTTTTCCGCCTTCGGGGTCAGTGGCACAGGTCATCCTGCCGCCTGCATCATAGGCATAGGTGTATATGCCGCCCAGTTTGTCGGTCACTTTTATGAGTCGGTTCATTTCATCGTATTCATTGGTGGTTATGTTACCCTTTGGGTCTGTCTCACTGGTACGGTTTCCAACGGCATCATAGGTGTATTCATAGCGGTTTCCTGCTGCATCGGTGATGGTGAGGATGTTGGCGCACCCGTCGTAGGTGTATGATGTACCTTCTCCGTATGCGTCAGCCGTGGAGAGTACCAGTCCTTTTTTGTCATAAGTAATGGTCTCCCCGGCTCCCGTGGGGTATTTTACGGCTGTCATCCTTCCTTTCAGGTCGTAGGTATAGGTGGTGGTGCTGCCTTCCGGGTCCGTATGGCTTAAAAGCTGTCCCATGGGGCTGTAGGTATAGGGCCCGGCGGCAGTTCCGTCCACAGATATCCCGGAAAGGAAGTTACCGTTATAGGTGTAACGGGTCTTATTTCCGTTTCCGTCTGTTTCTTCTGTCAGGTGGTTTCTGTTGTCATAGCAGTAGGTTTTTTCGCAGCCGTCTGCTTCGGTGGTTTTTATGAGGTTGCCATTTGTATCGTATTCTGCTGTGGTGGTATTGCCAAGGGCATCCATGCACCCTGTCAGTCTGCCTGCTTCGTCATAGGTGTATTCATTGTGGAGTTCTCCCAGGTTCTTTTCTGTGATGTTTCCTTTTGTATCATATTGAAATGTTGTCACTGTTCCCAGACGGTCGGTCTGCCTGACCAGCTGGTTATTTTGGTATTCTCTGGTTTCTGTGGTGCCGTCAGGGTAATGGATGGCGGTGGTGCGGTAAAGGCTGTCATATTCATAGACTGTGGTGTTTCCTTTTGGATCGGTAGCTGTGGTTTTTCCGTTTTCATAGGAGAGGGTAATGTTTCCGCCCAGTTCGTTGGTCTGCTTTATTACCCTGTCATTGGCATCATAGGTATTCTGTACGACCCTGGTGCCGTTTTCATCGTACCATGCAGTCATTCTGTGTCTGCTGTCATAAGTAAAGTGTTTGGCAGCTCCCAGGGGGTCTGTGACTCCGGTCAGGTTTTGGGCTGCATCATAGGTGTAGCGGTATGTGCCGCCGTTTGGCATGGTGATGGATAAGATGCAGCCTTCGGGGGTGGTCGTGACGGGCATGGTAGTGCCTTCCCTTGTGATGCTTATGAGGTTTCCTTTGCTGTTGCGGTCAAAAGTGAGGATGTCTCCTTTTTCTCCCCTGATCTGGATGAGGTTTCCACATTCATCAAAGGAGCAGATGCTGTTGTCTTCTCTGGTGACATCATAGCAGCAGATGTCATAGGCACAGTCTCCAGTGGAAAATGTACCAATGCGTTCTCCTGTCTTTATGCGTTTCAGACTGACCTGGCAGCCTTCGGGGCTTTCATAGTTTCCTTTTCCGTCAGGTCTGAAGGAGAGGCTGCTCCCGTCCTGGCGGTTGTAGATAATTGTGCCGTCAGAAAGGGCGCTGATGCTTTCGTCAAAAAGGGAGGTAAATCCTCTTCCGAAGCTGCCCATGCGTCCTGCACCCAGTCCGTTGTAGGATCGCTGAAGGGCAAAGGTCCCAAGGCTGTCCGTATAGGAAAAGTCCTCCTGTGCAAGGTAAAAGTTTCCGGTGTTTAAGTTGATGGGCTCAAAGCCGTATTCGCAGTGGAGTGCCCTGCCAAGGAGGGCGCTGTCAATGGCTGCTTTTTCTTCATCGGTCAGCTCAGAGGGCTGGTAGGGGGTGTTTTTGTTCCTCTGGGGGTTACGGATAAAGAGGGTGTTGTTTTCCACTAACAGAGTATCCGCCGCCTTGTTGTCAAAGAGGAGGGTGGCAAGGGGAACGCCGTAGTAGTCGGCGATCTTCTGCATGGTATCGTATCTGGTGACCTGGTAGATGAGGAATTCATCACTGGTGACCTTTTTGCCCAGTTTTTCGGCTGTTGCCGCCTGGGCGCTGATAGTGTATATGGTGTTTTGGTCATAGGCAGTAAAGGGGTATGGGGTCTGCCAGTTGGAGAGTCTGTCTTTATAGGGCAGGGTTCCTGCCGGAAATGCTGCCTGGAAACTGCTGCTGTCGGGGTAGAGTTTTTCATTTCCGGTGTACATGGCTCCGCTGTAGTTTTTGGAGGTATCAGACAGGGTGTATGCCACGTATGCCCCGGGGGTGGAAATGCCGTCTGCAAACACGCCGTAACACTGCATTTTTCCGTCGGTTGTGGTCAGTGTCATGGGGCGGAGGTTTATGGTGGTGTCATCTAAAGGGTAGTCGAAAGGGATGTCTCCCGCAGGCTGCCAGATGATCTCCACTGTGGGGGTCAGAGAGGTGTCGGGATAGTTCTGGGTGGCAAACATGGCTCCGGGGACGGTTTCATTGTCAACGATGAGCACCATGCCGTGGCTTTCATAGGAGGCGCGCATCCAGCCGTTGACGGAGTCCCTGATGTCAAAACTGTGCCAGCCGGTCCCGGCAGCGGAAATGCTGTTTTCCCCTGCCATGTAGCGGTCGATATTTATGGTGTTGTTCCAGTCCTGCCCAAAGCGGGGGAGGTTTTCTTTTAAACGGTAGCAGCCGATATAAAAACCTGTATTGTCATTGAGCTGGTAGATATTTAAACTTGCTGACAGGATTTCCACGTCTTTTTGTCCGAAGAGGATGGACTGGTAGAGGTAGTCTGTGATCACGTAGCTTCTGGTCTTTCCAAGGTCTTCAAAATAGCCTGTATGGCTGGTCTGCTGGTTTGGCATGGCTCCTGCAAGGCTTGAGATGGTGTAGTTTCTGATCTGGCTCTGGAGAACGATGGCGCTGGGATCGATCTTTATGGGATAGGTCCTTGTCTCATCCGATATCCAGTCCCTGTCTGCTGTGAGGATGATCTCATAACTGTTTTCTTTTTCCAGCAGTTTTAGGGTGATGGCTTCTGATGATGTTCCTGCGGCGTCTTCCATCCGGGGTGCACTGATGATCATGAGGGGCGTCTCATCATCCTGATCCAGGGCATTGGCGCTGACAGCAATGTCCAGGTCATTTCCGCTGGCAGTATTTTCTTTTTCTTCATACAGACAGACACAGTTATCCCTTAGTTCTGCCCTGATGCCGTTTTTTGCCAGATGATAGGTAAAGGTGTTCTTTTCCTGGGGCGCTGTCAGGATGATATCCTGTTTAAAGCCGTCAGGCTGTATGGTGTACTGGATGTCCACGTTTTCATAAACGTCATTGTAACGGAGGGCATTTTCCGAGACTGCGGCCTTGGTGTAGTCCCCGTCTTCCGGCTCCAGCACGGCTTTCATTTCTTCCGTGCTGATGGTCACGGCGCTTTTTTCATTTCCGCCGGCAGACAGGGTGATCTTTATGTCGTTTTCTTTGTTGGTATAGGTTTCCCCTTCCAGGCTGTTTTCGGAGACCAGGGTGTTGTCGATGGGTTTTTCCTGTGTCCCGTCCATGTAGGTGTTGGGGTAAGAGGTAAAGATGGTTTTACAGGTCCCGTCCGGCAGTTCGTAGGTTTTATAGTTTCTGCCGGTCTCCACAGGCTCGCCATAGAGCATGTCAGGGTTGTCACGGTCAGGGAGGTCGGGCATGCGCAGGATGGTATCTATTTCTTCTGTCAGTATGTCGTCTTCTGTCCGGGATGGTCCGGACAGGGAGGCATCTTTGTCCGGGGTGTTTTCTGACAGACTGATGGCTTCTTTCGGGGCAAAGAACTCTTCTTCCCTTAACAGGCGTTCTTCTTCTGCTTTCTGTTGTTCTTTTTCCTGTACCAGTCTGTCATTCAGGGCAGGGAGTTCTTCTGCATAGGCAGGGACTTCCTGGATGAACAAAAGGAGGATGGCAAGGAGGAGGCTTATGTATCTTTTGAGATTTCGGGATTTCTTACTCATTTTCAGGCGCCTCCTTTCCGGTGCCCGGCATCAGGAACCAGAGTGTTCCCAGCGCCAGGATGTCAAAAAGGATGGTGCTTATGTATGCCCCATGGAGGCTGCCTTTTTGTTTTATGAGTATCCATAGCAGGCGGCTCAAGTATCTGGCAGCGGCAAGTCCGGTTCCCATGGCTGCATAGAGGAGCCGTTCTTTTCCGGTTCTTTTGGTTTCCCAGTCTTTCCGGCGGAATCTTCCCAATAGGAATGTCAGATAAATGCTTCCCAGAAGGGTACTGAGGGCTTCTGTCAGGTATTTACCGGTTTCTTCCGAAAAGAGGTCTGCCATGCCTAAGAGCATGGCAGTTAAGCCCGTCAACAGCACAAGGCATGGTGCTGCAAGGGCATAGGTGGTCTTTATGTTTTTCTTTTGTGGTTTCATCTTTTGTATTCTCCCCTCTGTCTTTCATGTTCTGCACAAAAAAACCGGCAGTCTTTTGACTGTCGGTTTTAGTATAGCTGATTTATTTCTCCTTTTATTTCCATATATGGTATGAATCAGGTGTTTTTATAAAAAAATTTTCATAAATTTAAAATTTATTTCAAAAATCCATTGATGATTTGTTCTTCCGCCTCTGCCTCGGTCAATCCCAGGGTCATCAGTTTAATAAGCTGCTCTCCCGCGATCTTTCCGATTGCCGCCTCATGGATCAACGCCGCATCAATATCATTTGCCGTCAGTTCCGGTATGGCGCTGACACTTGCATGATCCATAATAATGGCATCGCACTCTGTATGTCCGCTGCACCGGTTATTTCCGTTGATCCTGCTGCGGAAGATCTGATGGGATTCTTCCTTTGCCACAGAACGGGAAACCACATTGGCACTGGAGTCCTCTCCATCCATATCCACTGTAAAATCCGTCTCCGCATACTGGTTTCCGTGTGTCATGAGCTTTTCATGAATGGTCAGGGATGCTCCTTTTCCCAATTTGGCGCTGGTCACCCTCTTTGTGGAATCAATTCCCCTGATCTGAACCGTTTCCATATCCATGGAAGCGCCTTCCTCCAGGGTCATTTCCGTAACAGGATTCATGATCCGCTCACCCCTGCCGTCTCCCTGTCCGTAATGCTTCTCCACATAGCGCACCTTGGAATTTTTGCCGATAAAGAAACGATGGATGCCGCTATGTTCACTGGCTGCATCTCCTCCGTTATGAATTCCGCAGCCCGCCACGATGGTCACATCACAATCCTCTCCGATGTGAAAATCATTATATACACTTTCCTTTAATCCTGACTGGCTCAACACCACCGGAATATGCACACTTTCCTTTTTCGTTCCCGGCTTAATGATAATATCGATTCCGGATACATCCGTTTTCGTCACGATATCTATATGTTCTGTAGTATTTCTGCCTGCCATGGCACCGTTTGCCCTGATGTTATAGGCTCCCTGAGGCACCTCATGGAGTCCGGCAATTTCTTCTAATAATGTCTGCTGAATCTGATCCATTGTCCCTCTCCTTCCGTCCTACATTTTATCCTTCAAAATGGTACAGGGTCCGCTTCCGCCCGTCCCCAGTATCATCGGCATGATCTCTTCCTTGGTTCCTTCTGCCTTTACCTGTCCGTCTGCGATCAGTAAAATTCTGTCCGCAATATCCAGGATTCTCTCCTGATGGGAAATGATCATAATGGAACCGTTTATTTTTTCATACATCTTTTCAAATACTTTGATCAGGCTGTTAAAGCTCCACAGATCAATTCCTGCTTCCGGCTCGTCAAATATGGAAAGCTTTGTACCTCTGGCAAGAATCATGGCAATTTCAATTCGCTTCAGTTCTCCGCCGGATAAAGAATCATTGACCTCACGGTTAATATAATCCCTTGCGCACAAGCCTACTTCCGATAAAACCTCACAGGCTTCACTCATGGAAATTTTCTTTCCTGAGGCAAGCATGATTAGATCCTTTACGGTAATCCCCTTGAAACGGACCGGCTGCTGAAAAGCAAAGCTGATGCCCGCATTGGCTCTTTCTGTAATATTCATCCCCGTAATATCCTGTCCGTCAAAATAAATGCTGCCTGAGGTAGGGGTAATAATTCCTGCAATGATCTTTGCCAATGTGGATTTGCCGCCCCCGTTAGGCCCGGTCAACGCCACAAACCGTTCATTTATGGTTAAACTGATATCTTTTATAATCTCTTTATTTCCATCCTCTACCAGATAAGAAATATTTTTCAATTCCAACATCTGTTTTTCCTCCATGTATCATTAGCCCAATCCGGTCAAATCTCTTATTCGGACCAGTTGCCCGGCTGTTTTGGACCATCTATTATTATACACAAGTTACGCAGAAAATAAAATAAAAGTTCCATAAATTGAAAACAGCCCACAGATTCCGAGGAATCTGCAGACCATTTCCTTTTTTCTGAAAAGGCTTTACATCACGTTTTCAAATGATTTCACACCTTTTCCTTGTCCGCGTATTTTCTGAACGCTATTTCTATTGAGCATACGACACAAACATGTACCAACAGCATTGTGATAGCTCCTTTGGATTTTCCTGCTCCCACTAACGCCGCCATGATCACGAGCTCGGCAAGATAACAGCCTTTAGCGACGTTTCCATACACCTTTTTTTCACGGTCATTTAATGGCTTTGTAGGGGTGTCCGCTATACCGCGGCAAAAGAACCAAACCGTTAAAAGGCATTCACATAAGAACAGGCTCCATACAGGCAAATTGTAACGAAACAAAATCTCCGAAAACAGAATAACAGCCAACAGAGCACCGTTTGATATGACTGCACACCGCCCCGGCGTTGATGCATGATAGCCACCGGCAAAGCTTCTGAGGGGAATGATGGATAACAAAAAGATAACTGTCGTCTGCACAGCACCTGTTATAAGAGCCACCAGGGCTGCTATGACTATATTGAAGCCCCATTCACACATTATTAAATATCCATATTCGTACAATTCCCGATCTTCTTCTTTGATCATTCCCATACGGATCTGCTTTGTTATCAGGTTTTCTAAAATATGTCCCATTCTCTTCACCTATTTAACCAGTTTAAATCTGTCGGCTGCCTCCGGATAATCCGGTTGATTACATAACCAAAGGCAGGCTGAATTTGCTGTAGATGCTACAAGCAGCAATGCAAATGCATTCAGCACACCGAACAGTTTCTGGCTGAACAACTTTTTCATCTCTCTACCCTCCTTTCCTCTTGATGAATTCAAGATACAACATCTTGAGAAAAATTTCCACAAAATGGCAAATTTTGTAGAATATGAGGCAATTTTTGCAAAAAAATCATATTGCAAGGACCAAAACAGACTGAAATACCCTTCCATCTATTGTCTGGATCAGTCTCCCATGATATCGTTCTGCAAGCTCTTTCACTCTTTCCACACCGATTCCATGGTCAGATTTTTCCTCCTTGGTAGTCAAAAAATGATCTCCTTCCTGTAACAACTCTCCTGTAAAGGAATTTTCAAATTTAATGACTGCAAACTTTCCTTCATTTTGCATAAACATTTGGATACGGATAAATCCCCGGTCACATTTTACTGCCGCTTCTTCTGCATTTTTATATAAGTTGCCCAGAATAGAAACAAGATCTGCCTCCAACACATTTCCTGTATGAAATCCGGGTTCCACATAGATATCAAAAGATAATTTTTTCGCCTTTGCTTCTTCACTCTCTTCATTTAATATGGTATTGATTATGGCATTAGAACAATAGAAATTTTTCTGTGCTTCAGAAAATTCAACCTGAAGCTGATTGAGAATAGATAGGATTTCCTTATTTTGATCTGCCTCTGCCAGATTTCCGATCACCTTCAGGTAATGGCACATATCATGATGAAACTCCGCATTTCTACGGTTAATGTTTTCCACCTGCTGATAATGTCGTAATTCTATTTTCTGTTCAGCGATCATTTTCTTTTGAAGATGGATTTTCTGCTGTGTAATCCCATATCTCTGAAATGCATAATAAACCAATGCATTTCCACCCATCAGCATGATATAAAAAGCAAGTAAAATGCCCCTTTTTAAAGGCATTATAGCAAAATCAATGTCCAGACACCCAATAGAAAACATAATTCCCAGGCTGGCAACAGGCACTGTCATAAACATGATAAAAGTTCCTGCATCTAATTTATTTTCTTCTTTGGGAACAATTTGTTTGATTATAGTAAAAAGGACAAACATTACTAATTTCATTATGATTACTGCAAATAATCCATTATACTCCGGATGCAATAATCCTGTTTCCAAACTGCTCCCAAATATAATAGTTGTTAAAAACTCACCTCCATACTGTACAGCCAGTACAATTAGAAAATGAGTAAATTTTTGCAATGAAGAACCATTCATCACCAAACAGATAAACAGTAAATTCATGATCAAAGTAAAACACAGATTTATGACCGTATTATTCAGCAGATTAACTCCAAAAACCGCCAATGCCGTTAGCAAAATAATACAGATCCTGCTGTACCGTTTCTCAAAATTTGATTTTACCCCTTCATAATAACTGACAAAATCATACATCAGGTAAACATCAAACACGCATACCAGGTAGTTGATAATATAAATTTTCCCTTCCATATCATCGCTCCCTAATACTTGCTTGCCAGAAACTTCACAAAATCAGTATCAAAATTCTTTATTTTGGATCTGGAGATCGTCAGTTTATTTCCACCCATCATCTCCAATTCCGCCACATTTCGTCTCATTATGTATTTCATATTTACCACATAACTGTTATGGGCATATGAAAATCCACAGTCCTGAATGGAAGGATATATTTCAGCCAATTTCATTGGACTTGACATTACCTCAGTTTTCTTGCCTAAAAAGGAATTGGGCATTAGATGAATCGTACAGCCTCTTTTGGCAATGGAAATGTACAAAACATCATCTAATGTCAGCTTGTACATTGCTTTTTCAAAGATTCCCCAGATAAAAGGCTTTTTCTGATTTTGAAACACATAGTCAAATACTTCATGCAGTTCACTTTCAAACCGCCTGTCAGAATATTGTTTTAACAAATACCTGTATGGTGTCACTTTAAAAGACTCCGGCGTTGGAGGACATACTCCGGAGCAGAAAACCAATACTGTAGAATTGTATTTTTGCCGAAATTCTCTGGCAACCATATATCCGTCCATCTCAGGCAGCTGAACATCCAGAAATAAAGCATCCATCTCTTTTTTATTCTGTAATCCTCTTAAAAGATCCTTGCCACTTTGATATTCAAAAAACTCCAGCTCTGTCTGCTTTGCAACCATTCCTATAATTTTTTGTTTCAAATAATGAAGAAAATCCTGATCATCATCACAAATGGCAATCCTAAGCACCTTGATCACCTTCCTTTTTCTCTCCATAGCGCAAGTTAGCCATATTTTCACTTCCAAACGATATTTCCTCTACTTTTTATATCATTCTTTAGTGAAATCTGTCCTTTGGGAAACTGAATTAAGTGAATTTTGAATTAAACAGCCTTTCTTCTTTATTTTTCGCCTTTATCTTACAATTATTTACACAATTCGTCAGTTATGCTCTTAAGAAATGTACCGCCGATATCTAATCTCTCCTCACTGTTTTTTAATGTAATAAAACGATTTGCCTTGTCAATAGATTTGACATAATTGCGATTTACCAGCACACCCCTTGCGCACTGCAGCAGCGCCGGATTACCTGCTTCCTGTAAAATCTGCCTGCATGTCATATACGGCATCTTTTCGATTTCTCCTCCTTTTTTATGGACCGTAATACTTCTGTTCAGACTCTCCATATAGACAATCTGATCAATCTTAAAAGGATAAAGAATTCCTTCTTTCCGCAGACAAAGCACTTCCTGCTCTTTCTTGGGCGTAGTATATGCCAGCGCTTTTTTTATCGTATCTTTTGCATCTTCACGATTATAAGGCTTTTCCATATAGCTGAAACAATGCAGACTGCTATAAGCAAACAGCTTGGGATCTTCCAAAGAAGTCACAAAAATAACAGGCGTAAACATATACTGAGGAATATCCCGGATCACATTGACCATTTTTACACCTGAAATATCTCCTTTTTTCTCTGTATCCAATACAATATCTACAATAAATACATCTATGCTGTTTGACAGCAATATTCCATAAGCATCCTGCGGATTGTCCGCAGTAAATACTCTGACTTCCGGAGAAACTTCCTCCACAAGCCTTTTCATGCTTTCTCTTTGTGTACAATTATCCTCTACGATCAGACAAGTTTTATCCATTGGTATCACCCATTCTCATTCATCAACATCTGTTACTATTTTACCCTTTATTTGCGCATTTGAAAATATCGTATTCTCCCTTCTTTTATGCGCACAGCATTTTATTGTATATTTTGCAAATTATACAATATTTGAATTACTTAAAAATAAATCCTTAACCAATTGATCTGATGCATTACACAAACCGGTTAAGGATTTTATTTTTCAGTATTAAACGAAGGAAATGACCTCATTTTTGGGCTTTGCTGCAGGCTCAACTTTTACCGCATGAAGAACCGGTCCTTCTTTTCCATAGTCCTCAAAATACTCAATTGCCACTTTAGCAGTAACTTTAACCCACGCCTTTTGTTTTAACTCCTCTTCCTGTTCGTATTTACACGCATATCCTAAAAATGCCATATCATCTGCACAGCAGGTCATCGCCATGCGCCCCGGTACAAAATACCCTTTAGGGAATTTAGGGGGATGAAGCACCATCGCCGTATATTCTATGGTCTTTCCATTATAACGTGCCATATTATCTAATGCATCCAGATACCAGAATCCATATCCCATATCATCTAATACAATAGGATCTCCATTCAGGTCATAGGGAAGATCCTCTTCCAGGGTAACATTCATTTCCCCTTTGGAATCTTCAAAGATGATCTCCGCATTTTGATTTAATGCCATAATATTTCTTTTATAACCTGCGATCTTATCCTCCATGCCGTCACAGCGGTTCATAATGATCAGCTCCGATTTCCTGATATGCTCCGCTACTAAAGATTTCATGTTGGTAAAATAAGTGGCAAATGTTGCGCCGTTGATCATGGTAATCTGTTGTTCCATCTTCCAATGCCACGGGAATTTCATATCCTTTACATTCCACATACCGTTATATTCAATAACGATCCTGGAAGGCTTATGTTTTTTCTCCAGATTGATCAGATTCTGTGAGGTAAAATCTTCCTCATCCTCAATGACTTCCATCACAGTGCGGCTTTTCTTCAAGAGCTTCTCATCATATTCATTTTCCCCTTCTTCACAGACGATCAGTAAAGTGGTTGATCTTGTCTGGAAATAAGGCTGGCTCAATGTATAGGTAATAAATTCTGTTTTGCCGCTGTCCAGAAATCCGTTAATAATATAAACAGGAATCATGGTCTGCCCTCCTATACTTCAAATAAAGCCTTGATATTTTCTTCATTTAACCGGGAACCGATCACACAGATCTTGCCGATATACTCCGCACTTCCGTCTCTGATCTCGCTCTCTCCCGGTACATGATCAAAGTGAATAAACAAATCTCCTTCTGTGGGAAGCATTCCCTTGGCACGCAGAACAATCCCATACTTGTCCTGATCCTCCAACGCATCCAGGCATGCCTGAACCTTCTCTTTGGTAAATTTAGAGGAAGTTTCGATTCCCACACTGGTAAACACTTCATCAGCATGATGATGGTGATGATCATGATCATGGCAGCCACAGGTGCAGTCCTCGCCGTGTTCATGATGATGGTCATGCTCATGGTCGTGATCATGCTCGTGATCGTGGTCGTGATGATGATCATGATGATGATCGTGGTCGTGATGATGCTCGTAGTCGTGATGATGCTCGTGATCGTGTTCATGCTCATGTGCTTCCAGAACTTCCTTCATCAGCTCCGCTTCCAGATCCTTTGCGTCCTCTATGGTCTCTAAAATCTTCGTTCCTTCCAGTTTGTCCCAAGGGGTCGTAATAATAGCAGCCTTTGCATTATGCTCACGGATCAATGCAACCGCAGCATTGATCTTGTCATCGCTCATTTCTCCGGTACGGCTTAAAATAATAGTTCCCGCATGCTCAATCTGATTTGCAAAAAATTCACCAAAATTCTTTAAATAGGTCTTGCATTTCTTTGCATCTACAACAGCCACTGCACTGTTTAAATGCACGCCCTCAGAAGCAGTTGCTCCTTCAACGGCACGCATAACATCAGATAATTTACCTACACCTGAAGGCTCGATCAGGATGCGGTCAGGATGATATTTATCCAAAACTTCCTTTAAAGCTGTTCCAAAGTCTCCGACCAGAGAACAGCAGATACATCCGGAATTCATTTCCGTAATTTCAATGCCGGAATCCTTTAAAAAGCCTCCGTCAATACCGATTTCCCCAAATTCATTTTCAATCAGCACTACCTGCTCACCGCCCAGTGCCTCTTTTAATAACTTTTTAATCAATGTTGTCTTACCGGCGCCTAAAAATCCGGATACAATATCAATTTTTGTCATTTTAATCACCTTTCTTTGAACAATACGCCAATTCGGCTTCATATAGTATAGCACAAAAACACGGAAAAGTAGAAGGATTTGGGAATTTAATTATTTTTTAATATTTCTGATCAGCCGCTCCTGCTTCTATTCTTCTTCAATGACCAGCTCTACCGGGCAATGATCCGATCCCATGATTTCTGTATGGATCGCTGCATCCTTCAGCTTATCTCTCAGGCAGCCGGATACTACAAAATAATCAATACGCCAGCCTGCATTCTTTTCTCTGGCACGGAATCTGTAAGACCACCAGGAATAAATATCTGTCATATCCGGATAAAAATAACGGAACGTATCCACAAATCCGTTTTCCAATACCCTGCCAAAAGCCGCCCTTTCCTCATCGGTAAATCCTGCATTATGGCGGTTAGTCTTAGGATTCTTCAGGTCAATTTCTGCGTGCGCCACATTGAGATCTCCCGCAAAAATAACGGGTTTCTTTTCTTCCAGATCTTTTAAATAGGTCAAAAATGCTTTTTCCCACTCCATACGGTAATCAAGACGTTTTAATTCATTCTGGGAATTGGGCGTATAGACCGTTACAAAATAGAACTCCTCAAACTCCAGGGTAATAACGCGTCCTTCTTTATCATGTTCTTCAATTCCGATGCCATAAGCAACATTTAACGGTTGTTTTCTGGTAAAGACTGCTGTTCCTGAATATCCTTTTTTCTCCGCATAATTAAAATACTGATAATATCCCGGCAGCTCCAGTTCCAGCTGTCCCTCCTGCATTTTGGTCTCCTGTACGCAGAATATATCTGCATCCAGTTCATTGAAAACATCCAAAAATCCTTTTTCCACACAGGCACGCAGCCCGTTTACATTCCATGAGATTAATTTCATAATGACGATTTCCTTTCCACGGTTCCATTATACTCTTTTGTGAGAAATAATTCATTCAACTTCTTCCAAACACTTTTGGTATTCATTTTCAATATATTCACGTTCCATATTATCACATAAGATCAGACTTTGTATCATATGTGTAAAAATATTATCATCAACGATTTCAACAGGCTCCGGCAAATATTTTATTCCTTCTTTTTCATATGCCGCTCTTGAGACATATGCAACAGCATCTATAATGCAGTCCCACGCCCTTACAATTCTTTCGTCTTTCTCCGTTTCCTGAAATAATGTAAATCCATTCTCTTCATTATCCAGGAAATCATATAATACTTCTCCCGAAATTTCTTCTGTGTGTACCCATCTCCAACCGATTTCTATAGCTTCATTTATTAAACGCTTGGCATTCCTTTCTTGTAAATATGAAGATGCCTTTTCTGCTAACCTGATAGCCAACGTACATTTATTTTTTTGATCTAACTTTGTTATATCCATATTTATCCCTTTATATTTTGAAGCCTGTATATCTTCCCGCCAGTTCATCATTGAGCGCAGCTTTTACATAAATACCATTTTCCCTGTATTCATAAGCTATGACCTCCGTCTGCTCCTGCAGTCTTGAAAAAATGCCCCCTGCTTCATAAGGGATCATCAGTTCATATTCCTTACGGCTTCCAAATAAGGCATTTTCTATCAGAGCCGCCAGTTCTTCAATGCCGATGCCTTTCCCCGCCGCCATAAAAATATTGCCTTCTATGATCCGGGGATATTCTGCCTCGGGATTTTCTTCCGCTTTCAGATCCATCTTATTAAATACCCGGATCACCGGAATCTGTCCTGCGCCCAATTCCTCCAGTGTCTGTTTTGTCACTTCCATATGCTCCCTGTAATAAGGGTCCGAATAATCGATGACCTGCAGCAGCAGATCCGCATTTTTAACTTCTTCCAAAGTGGACCGGAAGGCTTTTACCAGGTTGTGGGGCAGTTGGTTGATAAAACCTACTGTATCCGACAGCAAAAAGTCTTTTCCCCCTTCACCTTCCATCTTGCGCACAGTGGTTTCCAGGGTTGCAAAAAGCATGTCCTTTTCCAGCACTTTCTTTTCCTCTACACCTGCATAATGCTCTATCAAAGCATTCATAACAGAAGATTTACCTGCGTTGGTATATCCCACCAGGCTGACCAGGGGAATGGCGCTTTTCAGCCGGTGCTTGCGCTGGGTCTCCTTGTCCTTTTCCACCTGTGCCAGTTCTCTTCTAAGAGTTGCAAGCCTTGCTTCAATATGTCTTCTGTCCAGCTCCAGCTTCTTCTCGCCTGCTCCTTTGTTGCTCATGGAACCGCTGGCGCCGCCCTGTCTGCTCAAAGCATCATGAAGTCCCACCAGTCTGGGAAGCATATATTGCAGAGAAGCTGTTTCCACCTGCAGCTTTGCTTCTCTTGTGCGCGCCCTTTTGGAGAATATCTCCAGGATCAACGTTGTCCTGTCCATGACCGCCATGCCCAGCTCCTGCTGCAGGTTCCTAAGCTGCATGGGAGAAAGGGCATTATCAAAAATAACAAGTCCGGCACCCGACTCTTCCGCCAGCTGCCGCACCTGTTCTACCTTTCCTGTTCCAATATAAAACGCTTTATTTACTGATGGCATTTTCTGTGTAGTCACACCTGCTACTTCCATATCACAGGCTGCTGCCAGCTCCTCCAATTCCTCCATGGAATGGTCAAAATCAGCATGATCATCCAGATCCAGCCCTACTAAGATCACTTTTTCCATATCCGCTCCGTCTTTATCACATTACTATCAATAATAAATTAATTATAAACATGACCCCAACAATTACTATTGCCCATATGGATAACCGGTATGCCAGCTGTGCTTTTTTATCTTCTGCAGTTCCCATAGCTGACTTTGCATAATAAACTCCAGATCCTGCCAGTATTATGGCTATAATAGGAATACAAAATCCAATAGCAACAGCGAATCCACTGAATATCAACGCTGTGGTAGCATGCGCCGGATTTCCTGTTCCTCTTACAGCAATGGGCTGTCCTGTATTTCCCATTGCCATATTAGACATCTGCGGATTCTGATAAAGCATTCCATCTGAAGGAAGGGGCTGCCTTAATGCAGCCATCAGCTCATCAATTCTGCTCTTATACATAGCTTTAATCCCCCATCCCCAGAAACCATCCAATCCTACTTCCATACCAAATGAGCCTTTCAACCATGCTTCGATGTGAATAAAGCCGTTATAATAAGTATGCTTAAAACGCATTACCCCGCCTATAATATAGTCTTTACACTCCAGATATCTTTCACCTTTTCTTTCCACTACTTTCATCCCGTAGCGATCCGCAAAATCCCGAATGATATAATCCACAAAATCAGCAGGTTTATTCAACTGCTCCTCAATAATATATCTCGCCATGACCGTTCTCCCCATCGTAATAATTTTACTCCGTATCTATTTTACAATGGGAATATGCCCGGTGCAATCCAAATTTTATGCAGCCACCGCCTGCTTTCTGACAATAAGCCAGGAAATGATCAAAGCCATTATGATAAAAACAGCTCCTATAACACTCCATCCCATGAAAGATATGCCTGCTGCCCATCCGGCCACACTTTTCCACATATTTGCCGCCGCTCCATCCTGTATGAGATCCGCAATCCTGGCAGGTAAAGTACAGATGGCAATCCATACTATCCAGATGATCCAGAATGCCTTATTGCCAAAACGCAAAACCAGAGTTCCCAGCAATTCTCTGACAGCTGTCAGGATAACTGTCATTAACAAAAACATCCATAAGTTCAGACCCGGAAAGATTTCTTTCATAGTTTCTTCCGGATATGCTGAATACATCGCTTTTAAATAAAAGCCTTCTATAAAATATAATACGCCTATAAACAGCAGTTCTGCCAGATACCATAAAAAGCTCACTGCCAGATCATAGAAAATAAATTTTTTTCTGGTCATGCCGAAAGATACCTGACAATTAAACAGCTGTCCCATATAGAACATTCCCACTATGGTTGGTATAAAGAAATTGACAACCAGTGCAATCATTGTTCCCATGCGGAATACTGTATACTCCGGATCATCTCCGTCACAATAAGTGATCAGTGCCATCAATAGAATACCAAATATAAATCCTAATGATCCGATACTTACATAACCTGCCAGTTCATCCAGCCTCATTTTCATTATTTTTATCAACATTCTTCTTACCTCCCCTCAAGACACCATAAAATTCTTTGACTGTTTATAGGCAGCACAGATTCCCAAAATCCAGATGAGCAATGCCGCGATACCGAAGCATAGTACTCCTTCTATGGTGATCAGATTTACCATGGACGTCAGCATGTTGTGTTCATCTAATGCTGCCACACTGCCTCCTCCTATCATACCGCCTATGATCATAAGACTGATGACCTGCATAACTTTCCCTGTTTTTTTATGAGTGCAGGTGAGTGCACCGCAAACCAGTCCCCATCCATGGAAAAGAAGAAATAAAAACAAACTCCCCAATATAACTTCCCTTTTCACATATTTCGGGTATCCTATGCCTCCGATGATAATTTCCAGCAACAGACCTGATGCCACCTGTAAAACACCTCTGATCACAATTACCGCAAAGGTACTCTTTCTTGTAATACTCATACTGATATATGTGGAAATGTTTAACTGCCAGTCCCTTGCACTACAGTTTAGGATCAACAGGCTGATCAAAGCGGTCACAGCAAACATTAAATTGATAACCTTCCCATACAACAGTAAAAACCAGAGTATGATACCTGCACTTTCAAGGACTATTCCCCCCATATCATGTATGGTTTTGCTCCCTTCATAGCCCATCAGACGTTTCATCCCATCATTCATACTGTCTCCTCTCCGCCGCAAAGTGCCACAAACACATCCTGCAGACTTACCGGACTCACATCAATATCCTTCCCCGACTTATCAAAGCTTTCTCCCTGTTCAAGCAGCAGGGTTACCCCCTTGCTTCTTCCCAGTTTTTCCGGATGATACATCTTTTTCCCTTCGGAAACTGCATCCACATCCTCTGCCTTTCCGCTGACATGAATACACCTCTCCAGCAGATCATCCGTATTTTCCTTTAACAGGATTTTTCCTTTGTCCAGAAATATAACCTCTTCAAAAACCTCTGCCGCTTCTTCGATAATATGGGTGGAAACCACAAAAGTTCTGCCGCTTTCGCTGTATTCATCCAGCAAAATCCTATAAAAGTTTTCTCTTGCCACCACATCCAGTCCTGCTGCCGGCTCATCCAGAAATGTATATTTTGCCTTACTGGCAAGAGCTATGATAATGGTCACCATGGACTGCATTCCTTTAGACAATTTAAAGATTCTCTGCTTTTTATCCAATTCAAACTCATCCACCAGTCTTTCTGCCATTTCTTTATCCCAATGAGGAAAAAGCATTTGGGCAACCCTCAAATACTCCCTGACCTTCATGGTATTCTGCACGCCGTTTACCATATTGCCCACTTCTCTGGAAAAGCAGATCTGATCCAGCGCTTTTTGATTTTCCCAGACTTTTTCTCCGTCTAACAGCACTTCTCCCCCCGTAACCGGATTCTGCGCTGAGGCAATGGACAGCATTGTTGTCTTTCCGGCGCCGTTTCTGCCTACCAATCCGTAGATCTTTCCTTCTTCTATGGTTAAGTCCAATCCGCTTAACACTGTCTTTTTTCCATATTTCTTTACGATTCCTTTTAATTCCAGACTCATTTATTTATCCTCCCCTGTTTCTATCATATGGACCAGTTCCTGCCTGCTGATACCCAGGCTTCCCGCCTCCTGCAGCAGGCTCTTTATAAACTTCTCGTAAAACTCTGCCTTACGTCCCTCTTTTATTTTTTCTTTTGCTCCGCTTTTCACAAACATTCCTACTCCTCTTTTCTTATACAGAATCTCCCTGTCAACCAGTAAATTGATTCCCTTTGCAGCCGTAGCCGGATTGATGGTATACAACTTTGCCAGTTCGTTGGTACTTGGTACTCTTTCTTCTTCCAGGATAATATCTCTTAAAATATCGTTTTCAATCATCTCTGCGATCTGTATATAAATAGATTTTTCCTGATTTAAAATTTCTTTCATTTGGTTTTCAGTCCTCCTTTCTGCCGGCAGTCAATTGATGATATCCTTCTATTTTGCATTTTCCTGTTCTTTCCGCTTTGTTATTCGGTTCATTACTTATGTAATTAACCATATCACTAATCAAATGTAATGTCAACAGATATCTTATAAAAAAATCCCTCCGCTGAGGACCGGATTGTTATCTCCGGTTCCCTGCGAAGGGACTATCATATGATTTCTATTATTTTTTAGTTCTTTGCATATTTTACCGCAGTTCCATAAGCTATGATTTCCGCAGCCCCCTGCATAACAGCAGCAGATGCATAACGGACATTGATAACAGCATCAGCCCCCAGCTTTTCAGCTTCATCCACCATGCGCTTGACGGCGATCTGTCTTGCTGAATTGAGCATTTCCGTGTAGCCGACAATTTCGCCTCCCACCAGAGTCTTTAGCCCTGCCATAATATCACGCCCTACATTTTTGGACATTACCACATTACCCTTTACAATTTCCAGCACTTCCAGTTCCTTACCCGGAATATAATCAATATTTAGCAGCTTCATTTTCTTCTCCTCCTTCAATTTCCTTCATTCTCTCTTTCATTACCACAATGATCCCGCCGATCACAGCCAGCGGAATCAGCCATAGTACTATCATGATGGGAATCGGCGGTGCTTCCATGGGGTCCGCCGCAAATCCCCAGACAAACATGGCTTCCAGCAAAACCATCAGAGCTATAAAGAACAGCCCGGCTCCGATGGAATTTCTCTTTTTCCTCTTATCCAGCTCGTTTACATCCATAAACCTGACTCCTTTCTCTTCCATTTTCCCTATTCTTTCCAGATAGAAAGAAGCATCCAGGGTCTCATAAAAAATCTCTTCCTTTGAAATAATACGGCACAGCTCACAAATTTCCTGCAAATTTCTTTCTTCATGCTCCAAAGTGATCAGATGCCTCCTCAAAGCATCATGAAGAGACAGTTTTTTGCTCTGGATCATCCGGATTTCTTCTATAGGCAGTGAAAGCTTCCGCAGAAATTTGATCTTCAACAAAACATCCACATCTTCCTCTGAATATTCCCGATATCCGTTTTCCTTATTCCTTTCCGGATGGAGCAGGCCTTCCTGCTCATAAAAGCGAATATTTTTCTTGGTGATCTGTACCCTTTTTTCCACTTCGTTGATTTTCATATTTTACCGGGTCCTTTCTCTTATTTTCTTTTCGCCCTTTTTTCCATGGATGCCACATTTGCCAAATGTTTATACAAAAAATACACCTTCCACATAGTGGAAGGTCAATATTTTTTGGTTTTTTATTTTTTTAAATCACAGGACGGCAGCAGAAACGCATTCCACAGCAAAGAAAAAATGCAAGATCTATTGCTCCCCTTCTCATACAAACATCATTTCCCATATCCGAAAAGTTTCCGTATTCCATGCCCCTTGCAGTATACCATTGTCTTCCTCTCTGCAATTGCTGCAAATACTGCTGATACACCATATTATCAGGTTCCATGCTGATGGCTATTCTGATATGTTCCAGGGCTTCTACCTGATTGCCCAGTCCCATATCGGCAAGAGAGGCAGCATAATAATACCTGGCGCTTTTATTTTTCACATGATACAGTACTGTTATAGCTTCTCGATATAAGCCATTTTCCACAAAACGAAATGCCGCATTGATATACAACTCATCCTGATCGGCAGCTCCCTTTGTGTCAGTTTGATTTCCGTAACCCCTAAAACCATTTTTATTTCCGTATCCTGCATTACCGGAAGAAGCTGTCTTATAACTGTTTCTGTCGGAATTCATGATTTCCTCATAAGCAGCCTGCACTTCTTTAAAACGCTCCTCCGCCTGTTCCTTATTGGGATTATTAACATTTGCATCAGGGTGGTATTTACGGCTCAGTCCCCGATATGCCTTTTTGATCTCATCATCCGATGCGTCTCGGGAAACACCGAGGACTTCATAAGGATTCTTCATATTTACTCCTTACCGATACCTGCTGAATACATCTTTTATAAATTATCCGTTTTGGTCTATATTTTAAAGAACCGGATATCGTCTTCCAAAGAAGCCGCAAGACTTTGTAATCCCTTGGCTGACTCCGCCAGTAAATTGATGGTGGCATTCAGTTCCTCCATGGAAGCTGTAGTCTCTTCCGTTGCTGCAGCATTTTCTTCTGACAGGGCAGAAAGGTTCTGAATGATATCAACAACAGAAACTCTGGATGCATCACAATCCGATGCCTGTTTATGTATATGCTCCGTACCTTCATTGGAAGCAACGATTCCTCCGCTGACAGCATTGAACTTCTCAATGGTATCAATCATCTTTTCCTGCTGAATTGCAACATTTTCTTTGAGCTTGCCCATAACAGCAAGTGTATTGGCAGAATCCTCCGATAAAGTACTGATGATTTCTGCGATCTGTGCCGCACTGGCATTGGATTCCTCTGCTAATTTCTGAATCTGTGCCGCAACAACCGCAAAACCTCTTCCTGCCTCTCCCGCTCTTGCCGCCTCAATGGATGCATTTAGAGAAAGCAGATTGGTTTCATCTGCAATATCCGTGATCAATCCCAGGGCTTCTGAGATCACAGCAACAGATTTGTCGGTCTTCTCCACATTTTCAGCAACTTTTTCAATTGCTGTGGTGGTCAGTTCGTTAGATTCCTTTAACTGGCTCATATTGTTCTGCGCATCCTGACCTGCATGCTGCATTCTTTCGGAAACCTTATACAATTCGCTGATGTTTTCTGCAATATGTTCAATCTGTTGTCCCATATCTGAAACCAGATGGGTCGCACCTTCAACCTCTTCAGCCTGAGTAATGGCGCCTTTGGAAATCTCTTCCACTGCCCTGCTCACTTCATCCGTAGTATGACTTGTCTGGCTTGCCATCTCTTCCAGTTGAGTTCCTTCCTTCATAAGAACTGCAGAAGAATTGGATATATGCGCAATAACTTCGCTTAACTCACTGATGGTAGTGCTCAAAGCCCTTGCCATGACACCGATTTCATCAGTCCGCTTCAAAGATGCCGGCTTTATTTCTGCCGTCAGATTTCCTTCTGAAACCTGTATCAGAATTTCTTCCGTATCCACAATGGCACCGGTAATTCTTTTTGATGCCCATGCCACAATAACGATGACGATTATGGTAATCAGCAGGCACAGCAGTACGATATTCCTTGCTTTTTCCAAAATAAAGCTGTTAACATCCGCACTGGGTGCTCCGGCGAAAAACATTCCGATAACTTTCCCGCTGCTGCTTTTCATGGGAATATAGTAGGCTAAATAAGGTTCACCGTTGATCGTCAGATCTGTTGCCTCATATTCCTCACCCTGATTGATAACCTTTTCTACCACTTCCGGAGAAGCCTGGGTTCCTACAATTCTTTTTCCGTTTTCTGTACTGATCAGGGATGTTGCCATCCGGGTATCGCCATAAAAAATCGTTACCGCTACATCTGTTCCTTCCACAAAGGAATCGATCAGTTCTTCATCTGCACTGACATTTAAATCTCCCTTTACCAGTTCTCCGGCTTCATTTAAACTGTAATCTCCCGGGTCCAGCGCATTATATGCCGCCTGCATACAATTTGCCGTATTCCTCAGCCCTTCCAGAAATTCCTGATGCATACCGTCAACTATACTGACGGTGGCATACAGCGTAACGATGACTGCCAATACCAGTGTAGGTCCTATGGACATACTAAACAGTCTCTTACCCAGAGAAATCCCCTTTTGTTTCTCTGCTTCTTTTGTTCTCTTTTTCATATCCCCTTGTCACCTCTTACCGCGCACTGTAACAGCTGCACAAATTTTATCTAATAGATACTATAGCACATTTGGTTTCAAAAGAACAGAGAATCATTTTTTCTTTTCCCTATGGGATATCACCATTTCATATCTGGTCCAGATACCTGAATAAAGAATGTTCCGCATAATATCCGCATTTTCTAAGATAGGCAGCTTTTCAAATTCCTCTGCACAGGAAGCTGCCGCCAAAGTCAGAATGTCCCTGATCCATTCATCAAATCCGGGATTTTCATATTTTTTCCAAAAAGGATTAAAACTGCCTTTTTTTAAATCTTTCTCCAAATCCTCATAGGCATCCAGAATATAAATAAATCTGCCCAGCATAATGCCCATTCTTTTGACGGAATCCTTCCATTCATCTTCCCTGTAGAGAAAAATCTCCGCCAATATCTTTCCAAAACTTCCTGACAGAAAATTTATGTCATCAATTCCGTTTTTTTCCGCCTGATCCAATATTTCAAATTGGGAATGAATCCGTTTGATTTTCCCGGGATACTTTTTTTCCAATTTCTTAAAAGCCCTGCCCAGAGACGCACCATAAGCTGCTCTTGCCGCCTTCTTCTCATCCTTCCAATCATCCCTGCATTTAAAATACGTCAGCAGGATATTCATATCAGCCGTATATTCCAAAAGAGCATTTTCTTTTCTGCACCGCTTTTCAAAGGGATGCAAAACACATTTACATGGAACCTCTTTTGTCTCCGTTTCATACAGCCCTGTTAAAAAAAGAGCCAGAAAGGTCAGATCATAGCTTAAAGAAATCTGCCCTTTTATACCATACTTTTCTTTTAATGCCCTGCATAAACCGCAGTAGTAAGCCATATATTCATTGTATTCCCTTACCTTCAGTTCCGGTTTATTGATGATGATATAACCAAACATGGTCAGCTCCTTTTGGTAAATTCACTTCTGCATTTGGGACAGGTCACTATGATCTTTCCTTTTCCCTTTGGAATCCTGATCTTCTGTCCACAGTTTCTACAGGTATATATATGATGGGTCTTTCTGATCTTCATTCTGGATTTTTCTTTTTGAAAGAATGCCCTGATCCCTTTTGTATGCTCATAAAACCACATATTCTGCCCCATACAGCGGCTGTGGTTTCTGGAAAAAATCCTTGTATATGCAAAGATCAGCAGAGCCCATGAAAAAAGATTCAGGATATGTGTCCTGGTAAAAGTATCAAACACCGCCAGGACAAAAGCCGTTCCGATCAAAAAAACCGACAGCCCGTCCATACCATATCTTCCCTGCATAAAACGATAAAGTTTCTCTTTCATTTTCATCACTCCGAACAGTCATATACGTGTATTATATATCCGGAAAACGGAAATAAAAACCCACTCTTTTATGATTTAAGGAAGATTTTATGCTTTGTTTGGAAGCCATTTAGAAAAACAAAGTTTCCTCATATACAAGAAGCAGGGCGCCCTCTTCTACGGAAATCCAACCGTCCCTGCCTATAAATGCGTTGCTGACACCCAAGGCACATTCATTAGACAAGGCTCCCTCATATTCATATTTCAAGCCTTTGATCTCCACATGTTCCGCCCGGTCCGTCAAAGAAAAAACGGAAATGAGCCCCTGCATTTCCTTTGAAAATTTCTTTGCCCCGCAATACAAGACCTCCATTTGGCTCTGTTCCCGGATCATTCTGATATGGCATCCCTTTTTCTCGTAGCACAGCATCAGCTGGATATTCGCCAGGGTATGGGACAGCCTGCTGCCGCCAGTCCCTCCGAAGATCAGGATTTCTTCACAGCTCTGCCCATATGCTTTTGCTGCTGCCAATGCCATGTCCGTATCATCTTTCATGACCGGCACCTGACAGAAGTTTTCTTTCAGGCTCATTCCTCCCATTCCACGCTCCAGATCCTTTTTGGAGACGGAGTCCATATCTCCGATCCAGTAGTCCGGCACAATTCCTCTTTCCAAAAAGAAACTGATGCCTCCATCCACCGCAATGCTATAGACTGCATCCGTCTCTAAAACCTTATCCAGAAAAGTCCTCTCTGCTCCCAAAGGTGCCGCTCCTACCAATACACCGGTTCTGTTCATATGAATCTTCTTACTCCTTTTCCTTCCCAATCCTGATCTTTGATTTCAGCCCCCCGATCAAAAGGGGGATTCCCAATGCTCCCAGCACATACAAAAATGTATATTCCTGAATTCCCTTTGGTCCGTACAAATACCAGATATCTCCCAAAAATGCCGTCATATCAAAATCCGTAAAAATTCCCAACAGCCTGTTACAACCGGCAAAAAAACTCTTTACCACCATAATGCCTGCAAACTGGTGGATCATGATCTCCCATGTGTTTCTTCCCAAAACAGCAAGGGATTTACATGGACTAAAACTTTGTTCCAGTATTTGTGAAACTTTCAGCCAGAAAAGAATACCAATCACTCCTGACAAATAAGTCGCCAATACGCCAAAAGGATAATCGCAGGAAGCAGGAATGGCATAAACAGTCCTTCCATACCATGTATTTAACAGAAGCGCTATCAAAAGACAGCTTCCTAAACCTGTCCAGACAGGAACTTTTTTAAAGCTTTCCTCCAGAAAGTCCTTATAAATCATACCAAAAGCATAAAAGGGCATAAAATAAAGAATCCTGAAAACCGGATACAATCCTGCCTCATGATATCCATGTCCGGAAAGATACACACCTGCAAAGCCTGCTGCCACAAATGCCGCCTGCAGTATCCTGTCAGTTACCTTTGGCTTACTAATAAGATCCAAAAGCACTTTGCACAAGCCGTATATAAACTGCACCATAAAAAACGGGAAAATAAACCAGCTTCCCATATTTAAAACATACAGATTTTCGCTGTTTATGGGAAATAAAAGCAGGCTGCGGAAAGTAAAAGGCTCCCCAAAGGTAAACCCGCATTTATGCAGGACCAATATGACCAGTCCATAAAACAGATTCCACCCCCATAAAGGAATCAATAAAGTTTTTATTTTATACCACAAATAAGAAAAGGGCTTTTCTAATTTCTCCCTTTGAAAAAAATATCCGGAACCAAATACAAATATGGCAAGATGAAAAGCGCCGAAATGTATCCAGTTGGATAACATTTCAATTCCTCCGCCGTCACAATGGCTCAAAACCACAAATAATATGCCAAATCCGTATAGATACCGGAATTGAAGATTTTCACTTTTTCCCTTTTGCACCTGCCCTCTCATATGACATTTTTCCTTTCTGATGCCAAAAAGACTTTCCTTCTCTCTTAAATATTGTCAAAAAAATCCATTCGTATTATACTTTACTTAAATTTTCATCTGTTTGCAATACAATATGACGAAAGTGAGTTCTTATTATGGGGAAAACAATTGAAGATACCAGAGGACTTTCAGAGAGGAATCCTTCCATGATGCGGGATTCCAACTTTGAATTGCTTCGCGTGCTTTCCATTCTCTGCATTATTTCTTTTCATTGTGCATGGGAAGGCGGATTTGAATATCCTGAATTTTGTTTTAACAAATTTTTGATTGAATCATTTCATATGCTGGGAGAATTAGGGGTAAATCTTTTTATCCTGATTTCCGGCTATCATATGCTTTATGGCAAATTTAAACCGTCAAAATTGATCGCCCTTCTTTTAGAGGTGCAGTTTTATAACTGGATCTGTGTATTCTTATGCGTTCATTTCGGCACGCTGACTCTGGATAAAAGAACCATTCTGACCAATTTCTTTCCAATTGCGGAATACAAGTACTGGTTTGCAACAGTCTATATCCTTCTGTATATCTTATCACCTTATATTAACAAATTGCTTTTGAGCCTGTCTCAGAAGGATTTTCAACGTTTACTTATGATCTGTCTGGGTATTTTCTGTATCTTCCCTACCCTGTATGGTGCGCTGAAAAACGATACGGAAACGCTGTTTTACTACAACCGTTTTATCTGGCTGCTGATCGTCTACATGATCGGCGCATATATTCGTCTTTATCCGCCTCAGAAGATCACTGATCCGGTAAAATGGCTGGGCATTTCCATATTCATTTTCTTTCTGATGGAATGCGCCATCTATATTCTGGAAAAATTTCAGCCCTTTTTCAATAAGGTCGGCATCATAGGCGGCAACTATTTCTGGCGCCCCAATACCATACTGATGATTGCTTTGAGCGTCAGCCTTTTTCTATGTTTCCGTTTCATTGCCGTAAAACCTCTTAAGCCTGTCAATCTGCTGGCTTCCACTACTTTTGGTATTTACCTTCTCCATGACGGACAGTTGAACTTTTATATGTGGCAGGTACTATTGGACAGCACACGTTTTACCTATTCCCGCCAGCTCATATTGTTCATTCCTTCCCGTGTTCTTTTGATATTTACCATAGGGGCTTGTGTGGATCTGCTGCGGCAGTTTCTGTTCAGATCATGCAAAAATGTGATTTTGGCAATTCCTTTTGAGCGGATTCTGAAAGCGCTTTCCATGAAACAGGATTCGGAATACGGACAGACGGATTGATCTAATGATAACTGATTTCTCCCAGTTGGGTATAGGCTGCCAGATCATCGGCAAAAGAGCGTTCCGCCAGTTCAAATATGACCACATCGGGCCGGATCAGATCGATATAATCCTTCATATGGGTATAATTGACTCTGGAAGTAAAATATACTTCCCTGTAACGATAGGTATACCATGTCTCCCTGTTATCCATAAAACTGTCATGAAGAATCAGCACTGTTTTGTCATTGGGCGCCTCTTCATTATAAAAATATGCCATATTGTTTCCCGGTTCCACAGGAACATCTACACGGTAAGGGCTGTCAGTGGCAGCAGTATAAGCTGAAATCTCCCTGCACTCCAGGTTTGGTATACAGTCAAGGATCGGCTCACTGGTGGCAAAAAACTCAAGTCCCCAGGTTATTCCCCAGGATTTCCCAAATTCTTCCCCTCCATATGCTCCGCCTCCAAAATCTTCTTCCTTCATTACGGGAATATCCGGATAGGTTTCATGGATGATCTCATCAACCATGGAGAGACCATAAAAAGCTCCCAGAGCATTCCAATGGGCGCAATCATATTTCTGATTGTAAATCTGCACATCCTCTTTGATCTGTCTAAACTCTTCATGGGGAACTACATGAGGAATCTGCAGCCGGTCCAGTTTTCTTTCTGCCATATCCAGAGTGCTTTCCCGGCTTTCATCCACATAAATGGTATCCGGCATATATTCACCATAAACCGAGGCTTTATCCGGACAGATCATAAAGACAAACAAGCCGTCATTTTCCTTTACATAAGCATTAGTCCGGGAAAGATAGGTCATCAGGTCATCCATGAGATCCTCATCAATATTCAGTCTCTGGTAATTCTGCACATAGCCTTCGTCAGCGGGAAAAATATATTCCTTTTTTCCAAACATATGGAGGTCTTCTGAAAATTGCCCGAACACTTCATAGGTAATGTCTGCGTTTAAAACAATCGCCGTATTTCTAAAACCCACTCTGTCTTCCACGTAATGCCCATACCACTCTGTATGAAGTTTATCAAAATGCAGTCCCGGCCATTTGGTAAGCGCCCTGTTTTCCAGTTCGGAATCTTCTGTTTCTGTATCCAGCATCAGAAACGGAATGAAAATGACAGCTACAAAACAGACTGCAAACAAAATATCCAGTACTTTCTTTATTTTTTTCATGGCTCCTCCTAAAATCGGAAATAAATAAAAGGATTGTAAGTGCTGGTAATCACAAACATAAAACTGAGAGCCAGCAGCAAAAGCAATACCGCTCTTTTACATAGAATAAAAGGTATACTGTTCTTTATCCGGATCATATTCTCCCCATTCTGATCATCCAAAGACAGTGCCTTCATCCACGGAATACATGCGATCAACGCAACCATAAACAGGCACATCATACGGCTGTCCAGATAATAGTATTGATGATATGCAACAAAAGCATTTCCGGTAATGCCAAACATCACCTTCAGATACCTCAGGGTTTCGCCTACATCCACGATTTTAAACAAAACCCATCCAACGATTACCACCAGCATGGTGTAAATATGGCACCATACAGCCTTTAATACTTTTAACAGCTTCCTTAAAGGATTTTC
This sequence comes from Lachnospiraceae bacterium, assembly GCA_017936785.1. Classification (GTDB taxonomy): domain Bacteria; phylum Bacillota; class Clostridia; order Lachnospirales; family Lachnospiraceae; genus UBA2882. The sequence goes on from JAGBEV010000061.1 coordinate 31,150, forward strand.
TATTTTGCCTTTTTCTGCTTCAGCTTTTAATTCCCTTTCTGCTCTTCTCTTCTTTTTCAGATTTTCCAGGATTCTTTCCAATATGGAAAACATTCCGTGCCACAATCCCCACAGCACAAAGCCCCATGCTGCTCCGTGCCAAAGCCCCGTAGCAAGAAATACAATGAACAGATGCACATATACATTTCCTCTTCGGTTGCCGCCCAGAGGAATGTACAGATAATCCTTAAACCATGTGGAAAGGGAAATATGCCATCTGCGCCAGAACTCCCGGATGGATTTGGATATATAAGGGTAGTTAAAGTTTTCCGGGAAATGAAAGCCGAATATCTTGCCCAATCCGATTGCCATGTCTGAATAGCCCGAAAAATCAAAATATATCTGCAGCGTATAAGCAACAGCACCGATCCATGCCACAGAACTGCTCATATAGTCTATATTGCTTCCCATGATCCGGTCCGCCAGCTCACCCATGGAATTTGCCAGAATGGCTTTCTTGGAAAGTCCGATGATAAACCGCTCCGCACCGGCTGCAAACAGCTCAGGTGAATGAGTCCGTTTGGTCAGGGACCTGCTCACATCCCCATAACGCACAATGGGTCCTGCGATCAACTGGGGAAACATGGAAATATACAAAGCCAGATTCAGGGGATTTTTCTGCACGATCTCCCTGTCCCTGTATACGTCGATACAATAGGAAAGCCCCTGAAAGGTGTAAAAGGAAATGCCGATGGGCAGTGCGATCTCCGGCACTTTTAAAAGCCCCGGCAGGATACGGCTTAAGTTAGCCACTACAAATCCTGTATATTTGAAAATGCCCAAAATTCCCAGATTGGTAATGACTGCCAGCGTAAGCCACAGCTTTCTTTTTGCTTCAAAAGAATAAATAGCCATGCCAAAGGCATAGTTGCAGATAATGGAGCCCAGCATCACAAATACATATACCGGTTCGCCCCAAGCATAAAAAAGGAGACTGCAAAGAAGCAGGAAAATATTCTTTCCCCGCCCGGGCATCAGATAATAACCGATGATCGTAATGGGCAAAAAAGCGCACAAAAAGATGATCGTACTAAATACCATGACTGCTGTCCTCCTTTCCAATTCTTATTGGATATGTTCTTTTTCAGTTTTTACTCCAGATCACAGGCTCATATATTCTGCGCATTTCCTTGACCATTCTGTTATGGTCGGCTTTATCAATGAGCACATCGCATTTTCCTTTTTCACTTCCGATGGTGATCACTTTTTCAAAGGAATAAGTATCTTTCAGATAGTGAGCCATATTTTCTTTGCTGGCATTTTTATTGTAAATCTTAATATAGGCATATCCTTTGTAATCTGAAGAAGGGTAAAACAGAATTTTCAACCGCTTTGCAAAATCCTGACAAAGCAGCTTCTCATAAAATCCCCTCATCTCTTCCATTTCACCGATCAGCATAAAGTATACCGGCGTATCTCCTTTTGGCAGTTTTCTCTTAAGATAATTGCGGTACGGAGACTTGCGCATGGTTGCAAAAATATCTTCTTCCGCATGATTTTGAAACTCTCCATAATAGATCACTACCATATCCTCCAAAATAGAAGTAATAAATGTATGGAAATGATTTTCACTGATAAATTCCATAACCGTTTCTGCCGTTTCATGGGAAATGACATATACATACTCAAAACGCTTTTCCCCTATATCATATAATGCCGCACCGTCCATGGCAATGACCGGCATATTCAGCCTGATATCTGAAAGCACTTCCACCATGGAACCGGGGGTACGCATGGTGGAGATTACCAGCCTGGCTCCGTCATCCAGCAGTCTGTTCAGCTCCACCTTGCTGTAAGGAGTCAGGGATTCTTTTACGGTCACAAGCGTATCATCCAGATCCGATATAAACAGAATTTCCTTATGCTTTTTCCTGGGAAGTCTGAAGGAATTGATCGCCACACCCAGGATAATGCCGATCATGGTGTCCAGTACTCTGTTTAATACAAACAGATATGGATTTTCGTCCATACCGTGATTTACTACAATGGATAAAAATACCACACAGGAAAAGTAGGAAGCATTCTTCCTGTTGATCAGGACCGTTACATAAATAACAGGAATAATACACAGGGAAATGATCAGCGCCCAAACAGGATTGTCCTGAAAATTTCCTATACCGGCAGTCTGCTCCCCTATGAGCACAATCAGCCCAAATGCAGCTCCTATCATAGTGCCAATGGTTCTTTGAATGCCCATTTCCAGAGAATTGGACACATAAGGCATAATGCACCACAGCACTGCCAGTTGGGAATAGAACACGATCCCATCCGGTCTTAAATAGGACACAAGAAAACATAATAGTACGCCTACTGCCGATTTCATAATGCGCAGACCAATTGGCGGCATTTTCCACTGCATCGGTCTGCTTCCCTTTTTCTGTGCCAACTGCCTGCTATTTTTCCGATGCTTCCAGCATCTTTCCTGCGTCTTCTGCTCTGCCATTTATCATTACCTCACTGAGCCTTTCTCCCATATAGTGCAGTTTCATGGAAAAGAACGGCGCATCCTCTAAAAGCATTTTCAGAAATATCCTGTCCCCTTCCCAAAGGTTCAGATCCCATAACCTGTCCTTTTTTACCCATTCCAGAGTACCTTCATCACAGGGAATCATATCTCCTTCATAACCATCTGCCGTATACAGGCACATATATTCCGTTTCAAATGTATCCGTGGAAAAGGTGATGATCCCCCTGAAACGAAAGGCTGTCAGGGTCAGTCCGGTTTCCTCTTTCACTTCCCTGAGCAGACATTCCTCAGGACTTTCGCCTTTTTCAAAATGCCCTCCCACACCGATCCATTTATCCTTATTGACATCATTCTGCTTGCTGACACGGTGCAGCATCAGATAGCAGTCATCTTTCTCAATATAACAAAGTGTTGTAAGTTTTTCTTTCATGCTTTTACCTTTCAATATTAAACCGGAAGTCTTTCAAATCCCCTTATTGGGGGCACGGTCAGTAAAACAGATCAGGATAACGCTCCTTCATAAACTGACAGTACGCCGAAGCTCCCGCCTGGTTCAAATGATCTGCATCCCCAAAATAATCATTGGGATACATATAAAAATCCCCAAATATCTGCACAGTTGGATTAGCAATCGCTAACTCATCCATGTATTGACGGTAATGGCTCTTAAAATCCTCTGTCAAAATGGACCGTGAGGTTTCATTCATGGGAAGCTGCTCCACCACAACACGGATTCCCTGTTCACTGCAAAGGTCAAAGATTTTCTGCATATAAATGGTGATCACATCTGAAGAAATAAAATCCGCTTCTTTTGCCTCCCCGTTTACATCTCCGCTTCCATTGGCAAGACCGAAAAAATTGTGTCCCCGTTCTAAAGTCATCTGCTGGTATTTGGAAACGTTTGCTCCGTGTCTGCCGATAAAAGCAGCATTTTTTAATGCCGTACAATATTTATTGGGCATGTAAAACCGGTACATGGCATATTCCAGCCTGTAATTTTCAATCAGTATATTCTCATTGTTTTGGCAGCCTGCCGCAATCTGAAACAGTTCTGCAGTATCCTCCCTGTTCATCACATGGAAATAAATATTTCTGGTCCAAAGAGCATCTACATCCATGTAATGCATGGGCGCATAGGCGATTACCACACATTCCGACGCCGGGTGATGCTCCAGATATTCCTTCAGGGTATAATATCCCTCTATGGGAGTTGTGCCCCCTAAAGCCAGATTATAACAGCTGTCTGAAAGCTCATCAGGTATAAAGCCCGCCTTAGTACGGGAATCTCCAATGATCAGCACTCTGTTAGTATCCTGATTTTTTGTCACATAATCCTTCTGCTGTCTGTACATGGCATATTCTTCATCCATATACCACATGGGAAAAAGGGCACAATAAAGAGGCAGAACAATAAAAAGCGGCAGAACAATGCCTATGAACTTTTGAACCAGCTTCCAAATCTGCTGCCACATCCTTTTGTACTCCTTTCTTTCTGTTTTTCCCAAACCGGATGCTGATTTCACAGTCCGGTTTCCGGAAACCTTTTATTGACATGATCAAAATTGAAAATAAACAAACTCCTGGGAATTAAAGCTTGCCAGCAATAAGACCATCAGCAGAAATCCGTAATAAACAGCTTTTCTTGCCGGTGCCGGCAGCCTACCTATGACAAGAATAGGATCATTGTCCAATGCCGCATAATCATAAACAGCCAGCAGCAGCACCGGGAAGATCATCTGTTTTAAGGCTCTCGTATCAAAGGCATGAATGCCTGCCGACAAATAAGCCAAAGGCTGCCTCAGCCCATCAGTCATATGGGCAAATATATAAAGAGCCTGTCCGCAGGACCCGGCTCTGAAAAAGCACCACGCTCCCGCCACAAGACAGAACACAACCGCCACTTTGAGCCACCATATCAATCCTCTCGACTCTATCATTTCATCTTCCGTTTTAACTTTTATTTTGACTTCTGTTTCCCCTTTTATTGTCCCTTCCGCTTTTGCTTTTTGACTGTCTGATCCTAAATTTCTTCTACCGGATGCCTCCTGTACCGGGACTTTTTTCTTCTTGGGAAACAGCAGATTTTCAATACACTGCATCAAACCGTGCAAACCGCCCCAGACAATATAAGTAAATGCCGCCCCATGCCATAAACCGCTTAAGGTAAAGGTCACCAGCACATTGAACATATTGCGCAGCCTGGAAACTCTGTTTCCGCCCATGGGAATGTAAATATAATCCCGGAACCAGGAAGAAAGGGAAATATGCCACCTTCTCCAAAACTCCTTAACGGATGTAGAAAAATAAGGGCTTTTAAAATTGGTCATCAGATCAATATCAAAGAGCTTTGCCGTGCCGATGGCAATATCAGAATACCCCGAAAAGTCGCAATAAATCTGCAGGGTAAAAAACAATACTGCCAGTACAAGGGCAAATCCATGGTATTCTGCCACATCCTCAAAGACAGTATCTACAAAAACAGCCAGATTATCTGCAATGACCAGCTTCTTAAAAAATCCCCATGCCATGAGCTTCATGCCATAAGACCCCTTTTCATAAGTAAACTGATGCTCACAGTCAATCTGTGGAAGCAGATTTTTCGTTCTTTCAATGGGTCCTGCCACAAGCTGGGGAAAGAAAGAAATAAAAGCAGCATATTTAAAGAAATTGCGCTCCGCTTTCACCTCTCCCTTATAAACATCGATAACATAGCTTAAGGTCTGAAACGTATAAAATGAAATGCCCACAGGCAGCATCAATGCTAAGGTAACAGGATGCAGCTCTATGGCAAAAGACTGTAAAACCCGGATCAGCGTATTCTGGGCAAAGTCGAAATACTTAAAAAAGAAAAGGACCAAAAGACTGGCACCTACGGCACCAATCAGCAAAATCCTTTTCACGCTTTTTCTTTTAAATTTTTCTATCAAAACAGCGCCGGCATAGGAAACCCCTGTGGTGAACAGAATCAAAACCACATATTTCACATTCCAGCTCATATAAAAATAATAGCTGGATACCAACAGCACGATCCAGCGGTACTTCTGCGGCAATGCCCAGTAAACTAAAAACACAATGGGCAGAAAAACAGCAAATGCCAATGAATTAAACAACATGACAAATACCTCAAATCTTATAAAAAATGCACCAAAATGACCTTGCTGGTACACAAGAGATCATTCTGCAGCCCCTTTTTATATCCCCGTATACGCAAAACATTTTAAAGTGAGCGAAACGGTAAGCCGGGTTATGTCGTTGGATGATCATCTATCTGGAACTGCTGTTACCAACAGTCTCTAGCGACCCACCTGAAAGCACAGCGGGCAACTGTATGGCTTTCTATTCGGTCTTGCTTCGGCTGGGGTTTACATGTGCCCCTCCCGTTACCGGGAGGGCGGTAGTCTCTTAAGCTGCCCTTCCACCCTTACCGGGAATCCCCGGCGGTATATTTCTGTTGCACTTGCCTTGGAGTCACCTCCACCGGACGTTATCCGGCAGCCTGCCCTGTGAAGCCCGGACTTTCCTCACCTGCCCCCTTTCGTCCGGACAGGTGCGATCATCTGTTTCACTCACTATATTTGATTTTCAAAGTAAAGATCAGACAGGAAAACAGCTTCCTCCTACAAACTCCCTGACAATAGAATTGTTAGGAAGGCTTTCCGTACTGACGCCCAGAAAATATTCCAAAAATTTCAGAAGCCGCTTTGCCTCATGATATTCCGGTTCCTCTTCTCCGATCTCATAAAGAAGCGGTTCCGCATATTGCTTTAATGCAGCCAGCTCATAAATGGAGGCAGAATTGAAAAACGCATCCGCCCCTTCCTGATAAGGGAAAATATTTTCTTCTTCTCCTCTGCGTACAGAGCCCCACATCTGAATGGTCCTCTTAGCGCTTGCTCCCCTTGTACGGGCATCCCTGACCATGCGGCGCAAAAGTCTGCCATCGGTGGTGGGAATCCTGTTATGGTCATCGATATTTAAAGTCGTAAGGGCACTGATATAGATTTTATATTTGCTTTCAACCGGAAGCGCATAGGACATCTTATCATTTAACCCATGAATACCTTCCAGTACCAGAATATCTTCCGGTCCCAGCTTTTTTATATTTCCCTTGTATTCCCTCTGCCCGGTCAGGAAATTAAAAGTAGGCAGTTCCACTTCTTTTCCTTCCAGCAATGCCACCATATCCTTATTAAACTGCTCCACATCCAATGCTTCCAGACACTCAAAATTATAATCACCATTAGCATCTCTGGGCGTTTTTTCCCGATTCACAAAGTAATCATCCAAAGCAATGGGATGAGGGGTCAGACCATAGGTCCGAAGCTGTACGGACAGCCTGTGGGAAAAGGTAGTCTTTCCGCTGGAGGAAGGTCCCGCTATCATAACGAACTTCACTCCCGGCTTTTCAGAGATTTCCCTGGCAATTTCACCGATCCTCCGTTCCTGAAGGGCTTCCTGGACTAAAATCAGGTCATTTAAATCTCCCTTACAGATCCGGTCATTCAGATCTCCTACTGTATCCACGCCCAGTTTCTGTCCCCAGTCATCTGCCTGTTTTAAAGTTTTAAACAATTTGGTACGAGGGACAAATTTTTGCAGCTGCTTAGGTGCATGTTTCTCCGGCAGATTCAGGATCAGACCGTTTTCATAAGGCAGCACCTCGAAATATTGTATATACCCGGTCCTGGGAAGCATATAGCCATAATAATAATCATAGAATCCGTCCAGTTCATAGACATTGATGGTAGAACTCTTCCTGTATTTAAACAGCTTGACCTTATCTTCCATACCCTGCATCTCAAAGATCTTAATGGCATCCGGTGTCTGGTAAACCATCTTTTTGATTTCCTGGTCACTTTCCACGATCTGGCGCATCCGCTTTTCAATCTTTTCCGCCAAAGCCTTATCCACCGTTATTTCGCCCTGTACATCAATATAATAACCGCAACCGATGGTAAACTCTACCTTTGCCTTTTGAATTTCTTTAAACTCTGGTATATCCCTGACAGCTTTCATCAGAATCAATGTTGCTGTCCTGACGTAAGCCTTGTGTCCTGCATCATCACAATAGGTTAAAAACTGAATCTCACAATCTTTTTCCACACATTTATTCAATTCCCGGATCTTACCATCTACCATTACCAAAGCGATCATATCGTCATAAGCCGATTGATACTGTTCTGCAATTTCTTCATAGGCAGTGCCGTTTTCAAACTCCCGTTTTTCACTTCCGATTGTTACTATTGCCATATTCCCTCTCACTTCCTGCTATATAGAAAATATTCCTTTTCTTATATGGGACTATACATAAAAGAAAGGCTCCCGGGGTTCTTTAGTATAAACCAGAAGTCCCGGAATTTCTCTTTTCAGATATTCCTTCATATAGGGCACAAATATATGCTCTATGCCATAATGTCCTGCATCGATAACAGCAAGTCCTCTTGCCACCGCATCAATGCCTTCATGATGGTCAATGTCTCCTGTAATATATACATCTGCATTGAGAGCCAGTGCAGCATCGATCATGCTTCCGCCGGAACCGGGACAAATGGCAGCCTTTTCCACTTCCATATCCCCATCACCGAATACTCTTACCTTGGAAATGCCAAAGCACTCCTTCACAAAGGAAGCGCATTCCCGCAAGGTCATGATCTCAGGCAGTGTTCCGAATCGTCCGAAGCCTTCTGTGGAAATCTCATCTTCATAGGTTGTTTCCAATACCTGTCTGCCTCTCAGCTTTAATTCATCAGCTGCCGCATCCGCCATTCCCATAATATCAAAGTTGGTATGCATGGCAAAATAACACATATCATTCTGCACCAGTCTGATAATCCTCCTGCCGATGAAATGATCGCCTCTTACCTGCTTTATTCCCTTAAATATCATGGGGTGATGGGTAATGACCATATCCACTCCCAGCTTAACTGCCTCATCGATGGCTTCATCCGTGGCATCCAGTGCAATATAAGCTGACCGGATCTCTTTTTCAGGTCTGCCTACCAGCAGCCCCACATTATCCCAATCCTGTGCAAAATGAACCGGTGAAAGTTCTTCCAATTTCAACATGACATCCTGACATCTCATAGCTTTCCCTCCATGAAGCTTCACGGTTTCATCAGGCGGCTTTGCCGCCTCAGTCCATTTGTTTACGTTTTTTCCATCTCCATCGCTGCTTTCACATAGGACAAATATTCCTGCAATTCCTTTAAACGCTCCTGTTTGGAAACCTGCAAGAGCAAGGCTTCCGTCTTTTCCTTTTCTTTTCTTAAGAAGGCTTCAAATACTTCAGGGCGCTTTCTGAGCAGGACCGGACCGAAATAGTCTTCCACCGTGCTGTACTCCCACAGGGATATCCTTTCTGCGTCCGGCATCGGCGTTCTTTCTTTCACATTCTCCATAGCTGCAGGCTGTGCCTTGATGACAGGATAAAATTTCCCGTCCTCCAGCACTATCGTTTCATCTACTATTTCTATGCCCTGCTGCCGCAAAAATGCCCGTACCAGAAAGATTTCCGATTGGGGCTGCAGTATGAGTTCCGAAAACTGCCCCAGCTGTTTTAATCCCTGTTCTAAGATTCTGATGGTAAGCCTTCCTCCCATGCCCGATAAGAGCAGGGTATCCACCTCTCCCTTTTGAAGGGCGCCTGTACCGTCAGAAAGCCTTGTTTCTATGTAATCCGACAGGCCATATCTGTCTATATTGACTCTGGCTCTCTCCAAAGGTCCTTTTTTCACATCCATGGCAATGACTTTGGGACAACGTTTTTCTTTGCAGAGGTAAATGGATACATACCCATGGTCACAGCCGATATCCGCAACCCGCCTGCCCTCTGTTACCATATCCGCAACAGCCTGCAATCTCAATGATAATTCCATATTAGTCCAGATAATCCTTTAACTTACGGCTTCTGCTGGGGTGACGGAGCTTTCGCAGCGCTTTCGCTTCGATCTGGCGGATACGCTCACGGGTAACGTTAAATTCCTTCCCCACTTCTTCCAGCGTACGTGCCCTTCCGTCATCCAGACCAAAACGGAGCTTCAAAACCTTCTGCTCTCTTTCCGTTAAAGTATCCAAAACCTCGCCCAATTGTTCTCTTAAAAGGGTAAAAGCTGCCGCATCCGCAGGTACAGGTACATTATCGTCCTGAATGAAGTCGCCCAGATGGGAATCCTCTTCCTCACCGATAGGGGTTTCCAAAGAAACCGGCTCCTGGGAAATCTTTAAAATTTCTCTTACACGGTCTACGGGCATATTCATTTCTTTAGCGATTTCTTCCGGAGTAGGTTCACGACCTAATTCCTGCAGCAATTGTCTGCTGACACGGATCAGCTTGTTGATGGTCTCTACCATATGGACAGGAATACGGATCGTTCTTGCCTGGTCCGCAATTGCCCTTGTGATCGCCTGTCTGATCCACCATGTAGCATAAGTGGAAAATTTATATCCTTTTCTGTAATCGAATTTTTCTACAGCCTTAATCAGACCCAGATTTCCTTCCTGGATCAGATCTAAGAAAAGCATACCTCTTCCTACATATCTCTTGGCAATGGAAACAACCAGACGCAGATTGGCTTCCGCCAGTCTTTTCTTTGCACTTTCGTCGCCTTCTTCCATCCTTTTCGCCAGTTCAATTTCTTCTTCTGCAGTCAAAAGAGGTACTTTACCGATTTCCTTTAAATACATACGAACCGGATCTTCAATGCTGACGCCGTCGGGCACGGAAAGATCGATGTTCTCAACATCCACTTCCTCTGCCTCTGCCAGGATGATCTCCTCATCGGGCTCATCATCATCGGTAATCCTCAGTACATCAACACCACTGTGTTCCAGCATCTCCAAAATCTTGTCATATTGCTCCTCTTCCAAACCCAGCTCCGCAAAATGATCAATGATCTCCTGATAATCCAGAACATTTTTCTTCTTTTTTGCAATCGCCATGAGAGATTTTAACTTCTCATCAAACTTTGCCTGTGTGTTTTCATCCATTTTACTGGTCCATCCTTCCATTTCTGATTACATATTTTAACCTTAATCCAGAGAAATATGCGTTTTTTGCAGTTCCTGTAAGGCTTTCTTGGCTTCTAATATATGGCTGAAGGCATTTTTATCGCTGCCGCCCTTTTCCATGTATTTCTGAAGGCTGGCACGCTTAATGCTCACAATAATATCATGTAATGCCTTTTCCTTTTCTGCTTTTGTATCAAATTCAGAGGTTTCTCCCTCCATATCCGCTTCCCTGATGCCCATGACCTGACGGAGATGATCGGATATCTTGGTGCAGAAAAGAGATGCAATTTCCTTCTGCTCATCCTCCGCTGCGTTCTCATCTGCCTGCAAAGCAGCCATGATCGCCGAAGGGCTGGGGGCATGTCCCCCCTCTAAAGATTCAAAAAGCTTTTCTGCCGCTTTTTGGTAAATTCCTTCCGTAAAGTCATCAGGAGAAATATATTTTTTCAGCTTTCCATAAACCCCCGGCTCATCCACCAGCCAGGTTAAGAGGATTTTCTGGTTCTTTAACAAAGGCTCGTCCCGCTTCTCCTGTTTTTGAACAGTTTCCGGCTCTCTTCTCCTTACCAGCCCCGCATTCATTTCCTGCTTATTGGCAAAAGCCGCTACACTTTTGCACATTTCCTCATATCCAAAATGATATTTGTCACATGCCATTTCAATAAAAGGCTTGGCATCCTCAAACTGGTCCGCCACCTGATAGAGCTTTTCCACCACTGCACGGCGAAATTTCATTTTGCTTTCCGGAACCTTCATATCGTAGTCCCGCTCCAGCATCCGCAGTTCAAAGCTGAAACTGTCCTCGGCAGAAGCAAGGCGCTCCTCAAATGCTTCCCTGCCCAGATTCTTCATAAATTCGTCCGGGTCCTTATAAGGCTCCAGATGAAGTATTTTTCCTGTCAGCCCCGCATCCCGCAAAATACCGATGGCACGAAGTGCTGCCTTGATACCGGCTCCGTCACTGTCATAGGCAAGAATGACATTTTCCGTATACCGCCGCAATAAACTTGCCTGTCCGCTGGTAAAAGCAGTTCCTAAGGAAGCCACCGCTTCCGTAAAACCTGCCTGATGCATGGCGATCACATCCATATATCCTTCACAGAGGATCAGATGATCCTTTCTGGAGGTTCTTGCAAAATTCAAACCATAGAGATTCCGGCTCTTATCAAACACTTCCGTTTCCGGTGAATTGAGATATTTGGGTTCTCCTTCTCCAATGACCCTTCCCCCGAATCCGATGACCCGGTGGTTGATGTCCTGAATGGGAAACATGACCCTGTTCCAGAATTTATCGCTCATACCATATTTTTCATGGTAAGTAGCAAGTCCTGCATCTCTGATTTCTGTATCTGAATAGCCTTTACTCTTTAAATACCGGGTCAGGTCGTTGCTCTTAACATTTGCAAACCCCAGCCCGAACTTCTTCATGGTCTCTTCCGACAACTGTCTGTCCTGAAAATATTTCAGTCCCGTTCCTCCCTGGGGTGCACGAAGCTGGTAGTAGAAATAAGTAGCGGCATCCTTATTAAGTGCCAGCATCCTGGTACGCCTGCTCATCTGCCGCTTTGCCGCCTCGTCATATTCCGCTTCGGGAAGCTTACCCCTGCCTGTTCCGCAAGCTGCTTTAAAGCCTCCGGAAAGGTGAAATTCTCATATTCCATCACAAAGGTAAATACATTTCCCCCGGCTCCGCAGCCAAAACACTTATAAATCTGCTTGTTGCGGCTGACCATAAAGGAACCTGTCTTTTCATTATGAAAGGGACACAATCCCACATAATTACTGCCTTTTTTCTTGATCCGGACATATCCCGAAATCACATCTACTATATCATTTTTTTGTCTGACTTCTTCTATTATCTCTTCCGGGTAATACATCTTTTTCTCCATCAGCCATGCCAGGTCTTGGGAATAAACAGCTCCTCATACTTGGCAATGGCAAACCTGTCGGTCATGGCACCTACATAATCACAAACGATCTGCTCTTTGGGCGTGCCGTCCCGATCCATTAGTTCCATGGTCTCCCGTGGTATTTTATCTAAATGTGCCAGATAATATTCATAGAGTGCTTCCATGAGCATTTCCGCCTTACCCTCTTCTCCCTTTGCAATGGGATTCTGATACACATTTTCAAACATAAAGGACCGCATTTCCTTCATGGCTTTTGCAACCGGTTCTGACATGACAATGTCATTTTTTCCCCTGCTGCTTGTGACAATATCATGAATAAAGCTGTCAAGACGCTCTGAAAGAGTGTAGCCGATCACGGCTCCGATGCTCTTTGGCACGTCCTCATCTTTCAGGATGTTTGCCCTGATGGCATCATCCATATCATGGTGGATATATGCAATTTTGTCGGAAAGCCTTACAATTTTCCCTTCCAGAGTACAGGGCATTTTGGAGGTCTGGTGGTTTCTGATGCCGTCTTTTACCTCATATGTAAGATTCAAACCCTGTCCATGTTTTTCCAATACCTCCACAGTCCGCACACTTTGTTCACTGTGTTCAAAACCGAAAGGGCAGATTCTGTTCAAGGCACGCTCCCCCGCATGTCCGAATGGGGTATGTCCCAGATCGTGGCCTAAGGCGATGGCTTCTACCAGATCTTCATTTAACTGCAATGCCTTTGCAATCGTCCGGGCATTTTGGGACACTTCCAGAGTGTGCGTCAGCCTGGTTCGGTAATGGTCACCGTCAGGAGTCAGGAAAACCTGTGTTTTATCCTTTAATCTCCTAAAAGACTTGCTGTGAATGATCCTGTCCCTGTCTCTTTGGAACACAGGGCGGATATCACATTGCTCTTCCTGTCTGGAACGACCTTTGCTGTCTTTGGACAGACAGGCATAGGGGCTTAAATATTCACTTTCCCACTTTTCTAAATTTTCTCTGATCGTCATGTTTCATTCTTCCTTTTTGGACCTTGTAGGACAAAAAATTCCGATTTTCATACGCCTACTTTACATATTCTGCGCATTCCTTTTATTTCCTTTTTTTATTTTTCCGTTTGGGATTTGTCCGGGGCAGACCTGCCCCACAAGAACTTCAGATTTTTATGCTTCAATATCTTTTTGCGTATCTTCTTTTAATTGTTTTAATAATTCTTTTGCTTTTTCGACATCGCCTGAGTCCAACAATTTTTCAATATCTTCAATATTTCTTTTCAATTTACGCAAATATGCAACAAATTCCTTCATGCTGTCTTCCATACCCATACACTCCTTTGCCAGACACCGCAACCACACTGCAGTCCGTCTCTTAAGCGTATTATATGTTTTCTCCTTTCCTATTGTCAATAAAATATTACTTTTTATTCTTATTTACGTTTTTGAATTTTATTCCGGACAGACCTGCCCACTAAGAATTTTAGACCATTTTTAAAAATGAAGCGAATTACGTATATACGTATTTTTGATTATAAACGTCTACATACAAAAAGCAATCATATATTTACAATTTTTTAAATTTTGTAAAATATGTACAAAAACCCGGGACACAGATTTTGTAGTGTCCCAGGTTCCTGATCATTTATAGAATTCGGATATTTATGGGGTTTTGAAAATCACTTCTTTATTTCATAGTATATTCCCTGTATTTCTACCCCCACAGCTTTTTGGAGATCAATCTCCGCCATTTCTTCCCGCTCAAATGGAGCGCTGGAAAGCACCAGATCCGAATATCCGTTTTCCGCTTTGGGTGTTGTGCCGGTCATCGATCCATCTGTCAATTGAACTCTTGTGCCATCCTCCATCACAAGATAAATAGAGGAATTGATTTCTATCGCCTCCTCATCCGACAGCAGCAGCTTTTCCGACAGATAATTCTCGCCTCTGGTTATAGTGTAAACACCATTCTGCATTGCATAAATCGTAAAGGATAATTTTGAAAGCTGAATACATGTAGGTTCAAAATATCCACCAGGGACAGTTTCTCCTTCCAACTCATACAGGTACACATCTACATTACCTGTGGTATCAAGATAATCCGTCTCATATCCCATGGTCATGGGGTATACGAATTTTCCTTCTCCCAGAGCATAATCGCGGCTGGATGCATTGTAATACAGATAAAACCACCTTTCTGTATCTGTTTTAAGTTCCTCTAACTCCCGACAATCATGACACCAATTTACGCGGTAGTCCCCTCCATCTTCCGCTTCTGTACGGGGCCAGATATATAGTCCCTGTTCTCCCACTTGTTTCGTGAAGTCTTTTTCTGCAAGCCACTCTTTACCCATGTCATCTAACGCTTCATATTTCACAGTTATATAAACATTCTGCTCATCAGAAAGCATTTCCTCTACGGACATTCTCACATGTTCATCACTTTTCTCATAAACACCGGTCTCAATTTTTTCAGAAACGGAATTGTATTCGGGATTTATTTTTAATATCCACGATTGAAGTTCTGCTGCAACAACCGGTACAGCAAAGCAGGATACACATGCCACCAACGCTGCCGCTGCCCAGCACAAAGCACTTCTTTTCTTCTTATTTACTTTGTTTTCCAAACTTAATTGCTCCCATATTTCCTCTTTTGTCTGTAAATCCGGCTTGATCTGTTCCATGATCTTTCTATATTCTTCCTGTTTCATAACCTGCTCCTATTCTTCCCCTTGGGATAATTCCATTTTCAAAAGCTCTCTTGCCTTGGAAAGCCTGGTCTGAATGGTCGATTGATTTATATCAAGCATCTTTGCGATTTCTCCGGTGCTGTACCCTTCATAATAATATAAATATGTAGGAATACTGTACTTCGCCGTAAGACTCATGACCGCATCATATACATCCCGGTTCTCCTGCACTGCCTGTTTTCCCCAAAGACCGTCATCATATTCCACTCTTTTCTTAAACCACCACTTTTTCAACTGGCTTTTGCAGCAATTAGATGCCGTTACCACAAGCCACGCCTTTGTCCTTTCTTCTGTTTCAAAGACAAAACGACTGCTTAACAGACGGCAAAATGTTTCCTGGGTCATATCCTGGGCATCTGACTGATTTTTCATATACAAAAAACATACCCTGTATACCGTATCAAAATATTGCTCATAGATTTGTTTTAATCTGTGCTCTTCCACTCCATTCCTCCTTTTTATAAGTGCTTATACTTATAAAACTCTTTTCATATCATTTCTATCCTGAAAAAATAATTTATTTTTAAAAAAACTTATTACAGTAAATTACAGTCCGGGTAAGAAAAAAGCAATGAAGAAAAAGGGCAGGGCCAAAAGCCCCCCGAAATCAGTTTTATAATCAGGAAATTCCACGAAAAAAAATTTATAATATGAATAGACAAATGATGATCGTGATGATAACGGAAATTGTAACGGCAAAACCGTGGAGTTTTCCGTAATTGGGATAGACAACCTTGATTTGAGGTTCTAAGTCTGTGTTGTTTATTTGATCTTCAAGAAGTTCTCTATTAAGAGGATTTCCTGCTGCAAGGGATTCCTGACAGGTTTCCAGATTTTCCAGGAGAATTCTGTATTTTTCAAGATAAGCCTGACAGCTTTGTATCTCAGTGCTGTATAAAGGCAGGGAAAAACGCCTGGCTGCCCATATACCTATGGCATTTTGTTTGTTGATGCAAAGAATGACCGTTCCTTTTATGATTTTAAAAAGACAAACGGGCATTACAAATATGTATGCAATATAACACAGTATGACAGATATTGCTCCCATTGCCCATAAGAGAGCAACTCCTGTTTCTGTCATGGCAAGGGTCATGTTGCAGATCAATATGACGGCAGCCAGAATGCCGGCAAAAAGTTTCACCTCAAAAGCATGGTCCTTTTGTCTGCTTATGGCGCTTTCCATCTGTCCGGCTACCTGATATCTGGCAAATTCCACTTTTTTTATGTAATTATCCAGAAAGTATTCATCCTCTGACAGGCAGGCAAAGGATATATTCGTTTCAATTGCTGTATGCTCCAAAAAATTCCCTCCCGACAGTATAATAATTATCATATATAAAAAACAATCATATCGCTGTCCTGACTATAATACAAAATGCCGGATAACGCTACAATTGTTTTTCATGTAATTTCATTATTTATTATTATTGAATTGCAGATCCAATGATATTTCCAATCTTTTTCAAAGGTTTCCTATTCTTCCCCTCTCCCGCTCAAAAGCTGCAGCGGCTCTTCTTTCAGATTGCCCCATGTAAAAATGCCTGACACTAAAACCGCAAAAGCAAAAAGAGCTGTGCCTGACAGAATCGTTACCGCCATGTTGCTGTCGGACCCCCGGCTTACTTCTTCTTCATCAGGCTCTTCATAGACAATTCCCGCACTGTAGGCAGTATCAAAGGTTTCCTTTCCTTCCATACCGCCTGCAATTTTGCCGGTCAGATACCAGCCGGCAATACAGCCTATGATGCAGCCTACGACTGCGATCAAAAGAATACCCGACATCAACGACACTCCGCTTTGTCCTTTGGACGCTCCAAGCGACCGCTCTACGGCGGTTCTCTTTTTTTGTCTGGTGATCATTAAATGACAGAAGAACACCATGACCAGCACTGCCATGACAATTCCCGCTCCCACCAGGATCAAAGCCATCCGTTCCATCTGCTTAATGCCCGCTTCCAGCCTGGAATATCCTTTGTCATAAAAATGGATTTCCACATCATCAATTCCCTTTGCCTCCCAGGCTGTCATAAATTCATCTATGGTTCCGTTGGGAATACGGAAAGAGGTATTATAAGGTTTCATGGGTCCTGCAAAACCAATGTTATTTTCATCGCTGTTTTCAATGGAGCCGGCAGGAATGATGATCTCATTTTCATGAAGCTCGTATCCCGTATCAAGATTTCCTGATGGCAGTGAATTATATATTCCCGCCACAGTATAATCCGCCTCAAAGAAATTTTCAAACTGCTGCCCATCAGCAGTTAAAGAACAGCGTCCCCATCCGATTGCGGCAGGCTGTGCATAATTGGCATAGGAAAATCCCAGATGCAGGGTGTCACCTACTTTAATACCGTTTCTTCTGGCAAAAGCAAATGGGACCAGACAGACTTTATTTCCGTTTTCATAATCCTCTGCCAAAAAAGTATTGCCATCTCCCACATATGCATCTCCTGTATAAAATGCCATGATCAGGTTTAGATCAGCAGTAGCTGTTACAGGTATGGTATGATAGATCATTTCCTTTTCCCTGACCCATGCCTCCCAAATCCTGTCATGTCCGTTTTCATAAAAAGCAGCATCAACTATTTCAACATCAAGCTCCGGCAAACTGTTTTCCATAAGCGTTCCGTCCGCATTTGCCTGACTGGAGGAAGGTCCGCCTGCAGGATACCATTCATAAGGATTATTGTCCGGATTTCCCATTTCCCATCCGTGAGGTATTCCGTTATATACATTCATGATGTAGGTTTTATCCGCATACATCATCTCCGGGTTTTCATGATAGTGATCACAGAAATAGAATTCCCCCATGTTCAGATCATAAACCTCAAAGAGCACTTCCTTTACTTCCATTTTCACCGGATGGTCGGGAACACAATCCTCAACGGGAGAGGCGATGACAATCGCTTCATGATGCCATCCCGACTTATCATCCAGTATTTTATATTCCGGCAGATATACATTATAAAAGGCTCTTTGCTCCGGTTTGCTGATATAAGAAACCCCTTCCATGTCCAGAGCAGAAAGCGGTACTGTCTCACCATATTCCGCAGAATTAAAGTATCTGTAATCCTGTTTTTCTGCGTCCCACTGTCCCTGTCTTGTTACGGAAACAGGTGTCTGTTCCACCGTACCCATGGTCATAAATGCTTCTTCAAACCTCTTTATATTCTGTTTACACAAATATTCCAGATTACAGCCCATACAAAGGAGCAGAGCGCACAGACAGATCAATAATAAAAACAAGACCGTTTTTACCTTTGTCCTGAAAAGCTGCCGGATGCTGTTCTTAATCATAGGCTTCACCTGTCTTACTTTCCGCAGTCAGGCAGCCGTCCCTCATTCTATAGGTTGCGTCCGCCTCTTTTGCCACTTCCGGATTATGGGTAATGACGATCACTGTATACCCTTTTTCATGTGCCAGTTTTTTTAACAGTTCCACAATATGCTGTTCATTTTCCGTATCCAGATTACCCGTAGGCTCATCCGCCAGCAGGATTTTCCCGCCTGCGGAAAGGGCTCTTGCAATAGCTACCCTCTGCTGCTCTCCGCCGCTCATCATCAAAGGGAACTGACGGAATATCTTTTCCGTAAGCCCTACGGAAATCAGCAATTCTTCCGCTTTCTTTGCCGCTTCTTTTCTTTTTATCTTTTTCATTTCCATCGGATACATGACATTTTCTTTTGCCGTCAGCAGAGGAAAAAGCTGAAAGGACTGATAAACCACAGAAGCAGTATCCCTTCGGTAATGATCTCTGTTTATTTTGCTTAAATCCTTTCCTTCTACAGTAATACAGCCATCATCCGCTACATCCAGTCCCGCCAGAAGGGATAACAAAGTGCTCTTACCGCTGCCCGATTCCCCTACAATGGCATAGATCAGCCCTTTTTCAAAGGAACAGGATACATTCTTTACCGCATGAACGGTCTGGTATTTTGTCTTATAAGAATAATTGACATTTTCCACCTTTATGATTTCCATCATTTTCCCTCCATTAATCATTTTTTGAAAGTACTGTCATAACGCTCAATCTCCTTAAAGGCAATAGCGCCGCCCCTTCTCCCAATACATAACAGCACATAAATGCACCGGTAACAGAAACCATAAGCTGCCAGCCTGCTTTCAGAAAAACCAGGCTGCACAGACTGCCCGCAAAACACCCTGCCAAAGCTGTAAAACCGTATTCCAGACAAAGAGTTAAAAAACAACTCCCATAGCTTTGCCCCAGAGACCTCATAATGGCATATTCCGCCCTTCTTCCCCTCATCAAAAGACTGGCTGTCACATAGCCGATACACAAAATTGCGATTCCCATAAAAGGCAGCATGCCCGTAAACAGCGCTTCATTCCTCAATAGTTGTTCTGCTGCCTGAATAAAGGTTTCATCCCGGACGATCAGAGCATTTCCGTCATACTGGTATTCTGCCGCCGGTATCACCTCCATAAACTGCAGATCATGCATTTCCTGTTTCAATTCATTGAGTTTATATGGATCTTTGACCAAAAAAGCCCCTGTATCTGCAAAAAATTCCAATTCTGCTTCATGAAAGACCATCCGGACAGTTTCAAAGGGAAAGATCACATCAGGCTTGTCTCCGGTCCCCTTGTAATTTTCCATATTCATAAAGCCTGCCACCACATAATCTTCCGTTTCCAGAGGTTCAATAAAAATCTCATGTCCGTTCCCGTACCGGTAATAGGCAATGGTAAGGGGAATCTTCTCCCCCAGCTTTACTCCCTGTTCTTTTGCAACAGCCTCATCCACTATACATAATCTTTCCGAAGAAGAAAAAAACTCACGGGCATCTAAATCCTTTTCCATTCCCTCTTCTATTCCCCCAAAGATGATCTCCTCTTCCAAAAATCCCGGAATACCGTCCACGGCAGTTATCCCTGCCGCATAATAGTTTAATTTATCCGGATAATCCTCCCAGGCAAATGATCCAAAACCCATCTTAAGCTGCATGGAAAAAACCGGATCGGTGATATATTCCGAATTCATCACGCCGTCTATGTATTGTTCTTTGATCTTCAAGCCCGAAGATAATGTACCATTTAAATTGCTGATAACCCCATCTACCTTTACGACTTTGGGGAGCTCTAAAAGCTGCTGCTTTATCCCGGCGATATTTCCCATATAAGCATTCAAAAGAATCACTGTCAGGCAGCAGATCAACAGATTTAAGATCGTTTTCTTTTTATGCCGTATGCCATTTTCCAGCGCCCTTTGTATCATAAATAAAACCACCTCTATTCATTTTTCAATTCCACATAGCACTCTTTTCCTTCTTTCATGAGAGTCAGAATATATTTCCCCTTTTGTTCCCCATTTTCTCCGGTAATATAAACGATCATATCCGTTTCCATATGCTCCGGAAAATCATATTCCTCATCGTCATGGACATACCATTTAATGGTATTTTCATCATTGTATATAAAATCCACTCCTACAGTTGCCCCTGATTTTATGCAATAATACTCGCTTTCATCAGACGTTTCCAGCCGAAATACATATCCCCATGCTGTCTCATTGGATTTCTGCAGTTGTTTCTTTTCTCCCACAGAAAGCACCATCCATTCATCTTCTCCCAGACTTGCAGCATACACTGTAAGACCGTTTTGATTTTTTTGAAAAATGCCTGCCAGAACACCTGCAGCTATGATACATATAACAGCTGCGGCGGCTGCCACCAGCATATACCGCATTCCCGCCCTCGACTTTTTGTATTTTTCACTATGAAGATTGCCCAATATCCGTTCTTTGGCTTCTTCATCCGGCTCTATCTGTTGGACCAGTTCTTTCATTTCATTCCATGTCTTTTCATCCATTTTCATGCCCTCCCAGCAATTCATTCAATTTTTCACGGCCCCGTTCCAGGCGTTTCTTCACAGCCGCCTCTGAAACCTTTAATATTCTGGCTGCTTCCCGTATTTTATATCCCTCTACATAATAGAGCAGAAAAACCTCTTTATATTTTGGGGGCAACCCCATGAGGGCTTCCATGAGCCGGCAATCTTCCTCTTTTTCATAGATCATTCCCAATTGTTCCAGGGGAATAGAAGGATGCTTTTGGTAAAACCGCAGCTTATTTTTGCAAATATTGATATTTACCCGCAAAAGCCACGCCTTGATATGTTCCCTGTCCTGAAATTCCTTCTGATGCTCCATATATTTGATCAAAGTGTCCTGAACTGCATCTTCCGCATCATGCCTGCTTTTCAGCATCACTACCCCTACCCGATAGAGCATGTTGCCAAAGGTCTCAAAAACCTCTTCTACTTCCACTTCTTTCACCGCCTTTTATAATAAACACACCTGAGTGTGTCAAAAAGTGACATTGAAAAAGGCGGTTTTATGACCGCCTTTTAATTTGTTCATTCGATTACAAATTAGTGAACAGACTTTTATTCCGCCTGCTTTGGTACATAAATTGCAAAGGTTACCGAACCGTCTTCATTTAATGTAAACACCTCAATGAGCATGCTCTCCAATAAATCATCACTAAGTGAATATCCCCCGATAAAGGGCACACCGCACTTTTTATCCGGGAACATATCCCACACAGGTTTTTCTCCTTCACCGCCGCTTCCGTTCTCCAGTTCATAAGAATATTTAACATATCCTTCCTGATCCGGTGTTAAAGTCTGTACTGTAGATTCAATCCTTTCAGCGTAGTCGTCCAGATTTTCAGCGGTAAGATGATCCATAAATTCCTGAACTTCCATGGGGATTTCCTCAACTTCATCCTCTGTACTTTCCATTGATTCAGCCCATTGCTCCAAATATGCCCTAGCTGCTTCCCTGTCTCCCTTAACCGGATCTATGGGAAGATCAAACAATGCGTTGACACCGTCATAGCCTTCTCTTCTTGTAATTTCACCTGTCCCAGCATCATAGCTATAAGCCTGCTGATCATAAAAAGCACCGGAATTTACGCAAAAGTATAAGCCTCTGTCAGCAAAGATCTCAACATTATCACATTCTACCAAACGATACAAAATACCATCCTGTTCAAATTCATGATATCCTCCGCCCATGGACATGGCACTGTACTGATTAGGATCAAGTCCCCTGATCAGGGGAGACATAAAAAACACTTCATTGATATAAGCTTCATCACTGGTCTTTGGCATAGGGCTTCCATCTTCCTTCTCTACTGCCGCTACCACATAAGTCTTGTCGTCTTTTACACCATTTTCTTCTACACATTCCGATAGATTTTCACCGCTTGTTACACCAAGCAGTGTAATGGTATAGCCGCCTATGGTCTGCTTTTCATTGACTAAAACCGCATCATCGCCTTCAAATGCCGCAGCCAGCTTTCCCATTTCATTTTCTGAAGCCACCTGCGCCGGAGTCAGATATTTCCATGCCGCAAATGCCGTTCCCGATCCCAGAACAAATACTGCCGCAGCAATTGCTGCCGCCATGGGCAGCCGTCCTATTTTTCCTTTTTTTTCTGTCATACGCTCCATCTCCTTTACTTTCTTCAGAGTCCGCTCATTTAACCGGGCTCCGGGTTGTTCTACCGGAGAAAGGGCCTGTTTTAAAAGTTCATCTATATTATTCATCTAAAACAACCTCCAGTTCTTCTTTCAAGATCATTCTGGCTTTGTGAAGCCTGCTTTTCACTGTTCCTATGGGTAAATCCAGGATTCCTGCAATTTCCGAAAGATTCATATCCTCCATGTAATATAAAAGTATGACGCTTTTATACTTTTCATCAAGGACTGATACCGCCTCATAGACCATTTCCTTTTCCACTTTGGAAACAAAGGTCTCTTCCGGCGTTTCTGCCTGGCTTTCCAGCATATCGATCTTTTCATTTCCCAGACTTTCCATTGCTGCGATCCGGTTTCTCCACGCATACTTTCTTTTTTTGTTTTTCCATAGATTCATGGCAACCGTCAGCAGAAAGCTTTTGGGATTTTGTCCTGCATCCATCCTTTTACACTGTTCCACTGCCTTTACAAAAGTATCCTGATATAGATCATCAGCTTCCTGCTTACTTCCTGTCAGATATCTGCAAAAGGAATAGATTTCTTTTCCATAGGTTTCGATCCATTTTTCCAGTTCGTTCATTGTCATTGTTGTTCCCTGCCTGTAAGACGTCTTAAAGGTTTTGCCCTTCACCTGATTATTGTCATATCATAGGAAAAGGTTCATAATTTTTTTAATTTCATCCAATTTATGATTTGCGCAAATATGGGTGACACATTATGAAATGCTTCTTTCATGCGCCACCCACTCCATTTACTGCTTCCGGATCAATTACTGCATCTGAATTTTCAGTTCTTTTCCCAGACATCTTGCCACTTTGATCAATAAGTCCAGACTGGGATTATAATTTCCGCTTTCCAGCCGGGAAATGTTTGATTTCTGAGTACCTGCTTTTTTTGCCAGATCAGCCTTTCTTTATAATCTTCCATATACTTCCTTGCACGTTCTATTTCATTTATGGGTGTTTTCACCGTTTTCTTTTTGATAAAACTCTACATGATAGATGTGATCCACCTTCTTTCCTTATGTTATCACATACGATAACTTTTTTAAGTATTTTTTTAATTTTTTTGAAATTTCGGACTGATGTGTCCTTAGAAAATGAAATATAGATGAAAGGATATTATAAAAATATGATCTTATTTTTAGGGACAGGAATCAAATTACAATTTATCCTTTGATTCCTGTCATTCTCAGGAAACAAGCAGTGCCAACACTCCGAATTTTACTTCTTCGTCTGTCTCTGCTACTTTGATCTCCACATGATGTTTTTTTCTCTCGTGGGATGTATAGACCTCATCACTCTGTCCATAATCTCCCCAGCCGCCGGGAAAATTGCCGTCAAGAACAGCCCGGCATTTACCATCAATATAAATTTCTGCTTTTCCAAAAGTACCATCTATGGATTTAAAATATGTCATTCCTAAGTTAGCAAATTCTAACTCAAATTCCAGACTTCCCGTACGGGAGCTGCCCAGCCATCCATCATGGAGATGAGGATGAAGGTCCGCCTTCTCCCAGCCGCCTTCTGATGTAGGAATCATGCCGGCTGCATCTAAGATTTTTCCTTCCTCTTCCTGTGGGTCAATGCAGTCTGCTCCCAGTTTTTCCTGCTTTACTGTACATTCCTTTTGATTTTTGATATAAGTGTCATAAATACGGTCCAGATAAGTGCACACCAGCTCTCCTGCAATGGCATGTCCTCTGTCATTAGGATGGATATCATCAGGAGAAATATCCTTCCATTGATATTTGCCTGCTTCTATTTCTGCCAGAACCACATTTCCATAACTAATCATAGGCAGCTTATATTTTTCCCCGACTTTTGAATGGAATTCCTGGGCATTGGTTCCATCCTCCATGGTCATAAACAAAAGCACCACAGCCGGATTGCTCTCAGTTCCAAGTAAGGTGCGTATCAGCCGTTCATAGCTTTTCCCATAAAATTCTTCCGCCTGGTCATTGACAGTAAAGTCCACGATTATGAAATCCGGCTGAAACTGCAGCACATCCCTTCTTGCCCTGTGTAATCCCAGGTAAGAATCCGTTGCGCCGATTCCGGCATTTACATATTGTACGGTTATATTGGGAAATTTGTCTTCCCACCACTTTCTCATAATGCCTGCATAGGACTTTTCCGGACAGGAGGAATGAAATCCTTCTGTAATGGAACCTCCCAATGCAGCTACCGTAATGTTTTGTCCCGCTGCCGCTTTTTTCATTACCCCTGCCACTGCACGGTGGTCCATTCCCTGCCACCCATACGCTTTATTCACCAGATCCTGCATCTTATTCTCCTACATTATACTGTGTTTTTCATCTGCATCCTTTAAGGACTGATATCCATAAAACTTCACTTCATTTTCCACGATCTGTTCTAACAGATTTTCGCCCTTTTTATCCGCTTCCAATACCTGTTCATAAATCAGTTTTAACGTATCGAGGGAATAGGTTTTATATTCCCCTTTCAGGTAGCTTTCCGATGAAGAACCATTGAGCACACTGTCCTCGCTGCTTTTAAAAACCCTGCCGTTTTCACGAATATGGGGATATTTTTCATACACTTCTTTATCCCATTTTACATGAATCCCGGCAATTTCATCGATCATCTGCTTTGCTTTTGGCAAAACCTCTGGCAGATATTTCCTGATCTCCTCAAATTCCCGGGGATAGGTTGTTTCCATCATAAAGCCATATTTTTCAAATATCAGATTACGTCCTTCTTTTGCAGCTTCCTGCAGATCCTTCATATAGCTTTCCAGGGTTTCCTGTGAAAAGACCATCCACTGGCTCATGCGCATTTTGAAAAAAGTATCGGAATCATTCTGACAGGATGCTCTTCCTCCCGTATTCTGCACCAATTGAAATAAATCCCATTCCGCCTGTGCAATATCAAAAATCAATTGTTCTTTTTCACTGATCTGTGCCATTTCTTCGTTGACGCTTCCTTTCTGCTGCTTATTGCCATATCATTCCTGATTTGCCATTCTATAAAAAAATTATTCCCTGACTTCGATACCTGTACCGATTTCCAAAGTGTCTCCCAAAGCTGCCGGAACATCCATGATCAGGATCAATTCACCGTCTTTTACATAGCTTGTTCCCGCAGGAGCCTTATCTATATTCTCCAGATCAAAATCATATTGTGTAAATTCTTTTTTATAATCATCCGCACTGGGAATATCCGCTTTCATATACTCATCATAGGTTTCCCTGTCCACATCATCACTTAAGATCTTGTAATATCCATGGTTGGATAAATTATAAGCAGCAGTATCTACCGCCTCGCCCCAATCGCTTAAACGGACATTTTTACCTTCTACCAGATCAAAGCTGATGGCGTATATATCTTTTGTTACATTTTCTCCCATTTTGATCTGTCTGGTAAATACAAAAGATACAAACTCCGTATCACAGGAAGCAATACTATAATCCACCTTGTAGGAATCACAGTCGGAATTTCTCTTTTCCGCCGCACCTACAGTAATTGCTCTGATTGCTTCATTCCACTGTTCCTGAATGGATTTATCCGGCATATCAGTAAACTGCGGATAATAGATTTCAGCCCAATTCCGGTTATATGTCTCATCCTTCAATCTGTAGGACATGGGATCTTTTTCTTCACCTTCTGCAGCATTTTCCTCCGTATTTGTGTCAGTCTCAAAGAAATTTAATGGTTTATCATAAAAAGCATGACCTGTTTCCAGGGACTTTCCTTCAACTGTGATCAAAATATCCTCTCCCTCATATGCTGTTAAAAAGGTATTGACCAGACCGCCCATAACAATATATTCGCCGCTGGTTCCCATCATATTTACATATTGGGAGAATTCTTTGGACAGATCCAGCTTCAGGCTCTTTCCCGTCTGCTCAAATGAATTCACCTCCGTATCCAGAGAAACCACATTTACCATAGAAAGCTCATCGATTAAATTTTGGGGAGATAATTCTTCCAACTGCACTTCTTTTTGTTCAAATCCATCCGCCTGGGCATTGCCATAATAAATAACAGCATCCACCGGCTCTGCTTTCTCTTCGTTCTCCTGTTGGGGTTCCTCTGTCTCCAGCGAAACCTCCGGGGGTGTTACAGGTGTTGTTTCCTGTGCACATCCTGTTGCAAAAACCGCTATCATTAAAGTCATCCATAAGACAATCTTTTTCTTCATAATAACCTCTCCTTTTTGCACCCGTAAGGGTTTCCTAAGAAATGTATTCAAACATTTTAAGTATAAAACCTTAGCTAACTATACCATGTTTGGAGGCATTTGAGAAGAATAAAAAAGTTATGATACTCTTAACAGTATAAAATGTGAATCAATTAAAGCCAGGGCAGCCTCTTTAGATACAAAGGGATATTTCCAAGCATTATGTATTGATGCGGTCTTTATTTTTGCTTTTCTACTTGCTATAATATTATCGATACACAAATGAGGAGGGATACAAGATGCAGTGTCCAAATTGTGGAGCAGAAATAAAAGACGAGAGCCGGTTTTGTGAATTCTGTGGCTCTCAAATAACAGTGGAAATGCAGAAAGAACGTGAACAGCTTAATAAAGCCGGCTGTCCTAATTGTGGCAGTTCAAATGTAACATTTAACCGTGAAAAGCAAGGAGAATTTAAAGGTAAGAATGGTACGACTGTTGTAATAACAACTGTTGGCTTGTGTAAGGATTGTGGATATACATGGAACACAACAGGCAATACACAGCCACAAAAAAAGAAAATGAAAATGACCTGGCTTTGGGTATTAGGCTGGATATATATTTTCCCATTGCCACTGACTTTTTTAATGCTTAATAAAAAAGATATGAAACCAGTATTAAAATATGGAATTATTGCAATTGCATGGATGATATACCTTGCAATCGGCTTATTTGGTAAGTCAATTGATACATCAACTCCAACTGGAAATAGTACAGAAACAATTGTTTCAGAAGATAATAATGATATAACCACAGGTAATGAAGAAAGTAAAATAACCGTTGCAGTTGATGCACAACTAACAGCCAAATGTGCTGACGATGAAATTATGGACAAATTCAATTCAGAGTTTCAAGATGTGTTTTATGTCTGCTCAAAGACTTTATAATTTGTATATATTGTCCTACTAAAGAATTATCAAACGGAACATCAATCGATCACATTGAAATTTCATCAAGTATCTGGCAGATTATATTGAAATGTATTTGTTATACTCTTTAGGAAGAGACGAGTTTCAGGTCGAATTCCACGCTTTGGACCAAACCCGGAGGAAGTATGGAACCATATTGAGTCAGGGTCTGACGAACTTTTTCGGCTTGAGCCGGAGATACTTTTTCATACATATATCGCTTAGTCATAGTGCGCAGCAGCAAAAAGTTTTCCTTGGGGTAGGTGTTTTGCGCATACAAAGTCAGGACATAGGGAAGGCGGTCCCAGGATTTTTCTTTTGTCAGAAGGCGCAGGTAGTATCTTGCAGAAGGATCATCCTGTTTTTGCATAAGAGTGTTATAGACCTGTTTCGCGCCATAGTGATAATCCTTTTTAAGAATTGCTGTATAGGCAGCTTTGATGACTGTAATGTCTGGATGATCCAGGTAATTCCAATACAGCTCATAACCGTCAAAATCAGGGAATCTGCTGAGGGCCGTGAGGACAGCACCCAGCAGGCGTATATTTCGGGATTTTAAAAAGGGCAGAAGCAGATTCCAGTCTTCACTTTTGCCGGATTCAGAAAGACCCATGATCGCAGTTTCAGGATTTTCGTCCTGTAAATGTTCCATATAAAATTCTCTGATATTCAGGTCTGTATGTTTTCTCAAAATAAACACAACGTTTTCACGGATGCCACGGTTTGAATCCAAAAGTTTCCATTCAAGTCCGTTCCAGGTATTATGTAAAACTTCGTATTTATATTCCAATGCCTTTTTGCGGATACAGCCACTTTTATTTTCCATGTAATAGTCAATTTGTTCCATAGTGCATTGTTTGTGAGCAATTAAAGCGCAGATCAACAGAGTTTTGCAATTTCCGTGAGGCTCTATTTCCAAAAGATCGTTCATCTGCTCAAAGGTCAGAATATGGTAGGCAATAAAAAGCTTATACAGGGCTTTTCTCTCATGAAAGTCATACTTGGACAAAATATTCAGATCCATTTCAGGCTGTAAGGTTTCAAATCGTTGTATGATTTCTTCTATAATAGTATTGACATCCTGTTCTAAACATCGTTCAGACCTCTGGAGTTTTTCCAAGACCACGCAGCTGGATACGATTTCATTCATGGAGGCCTTTGGGACCCTAATCTCACAACACTGAACCGCACGCTTCCGGACAGGGGCCACCCAGTCATTGAGACGCAAAAGCAGATAAGGCAGACTTCCTTCACTGTCCGCCAGCTCTAAAAGGCACTTTTCCCTATAGTATCCGTTGGGATGAAAAGTGCCTAAAATAAGCGCATATGTATAATCCTGTTCACAAGCGAACTGTTCTCTTATGGTGCTTAAAGAAATCCGGCTCCAGTCTATGGTCCATTCCATAGAAGTACATTGTCTGAATGCTTCATCCAGTCTCATCATTCCGGTTATGGACACATGCTGCAAAGCCTTTCTGATCACTTCTCCTCCACGCCTGATCCTGACGCAGTCAGATGTGGCAAAAATACTGTAAACAGTCTTTAAACAGGTCATATCCCCTGCTTCAACCTGCGTCATAGCCTTATCTGTAAAAGACAGATATTCTTTATAATATTGGCTGCTGTAACCGGGGCTGGAAAAAAATTTGAAAAATTTCATACTTTCACCTCAGAATCAATCATAACGGATGACTGGATCTATTATAGCATATGATTGATTTATAATAACACTTTTTTACAACTGCTTCCCGCACCAGTACTCATTCCGATTTATTTTATTAACAACCACACACACTTCTGAAATTCTTCCTGCAGAAACATCTCTTCTCTTCCCCAAAACTGATTCCATTTTGCCCATTCATCGCTAAAATAATTTCCCCACCAGGACATATCCGAAATCTTGTCAGGCATTGTATATGGTGTAATGGACATCACAAAAACAATTCCTGTTGCAGTTCCAAGAACTCCCATGGTAATAAGGGCTTTTTTTACAGCTTTCCCACACAAAATCTCATGACATAAATGCCACCCTGCCAAAATATAGAGGATTGCACACAGCAAAAAGATTTCTGTCCTGATCATAGTTTCATAAAAGCGAAAGGGCACTTCATCCATGATGATTCCATAGGCATTTTGCAGCTGTCCGGCTATTTCATTTCGCTCCATGACCGTATTGCCCATAATGCCTGCATTGCATAACCCTGTCCCCTCTCTCCCCTGTATAACAAAAATATTCTTTCCCTGCAATATTCCTCTGATTTCATAAGCTACCCCTTCATAGACTACCTGTTCCCCTATGACCTGCCTGCCCCCAAACAACACCAAAGCAGTTTCTTCGCCTATGAGACATCCCTTTGTATCTCCCGGCTCTAATGGATATCCGTAAGAAAACAGCAATGTACTGTCTCCGCATATTTCCACTACATCAGTTTCTGTCTGCCGGTACCAGTCCGGGTTTTCCAAAATCTTCCCCTTCTGTTCTGTAAAGAAGATCATGTTATGTGAATATTCTCCGGAACTTTCTCCCCCTTCATCGTCCTCTTTGCCCCAAAAGACTGCCTGTTCCAGTATTCTATTGGCATCTTCCCCATCTATGGATGCTTTCAGGTCATATACTGCCAGTCTTTCCAAACGCTGCACCTTTTTTAAATTGTTTCCGGCATGACATAATAACCAAAATGCTCCTATGACAAGTGCACCTTTTATTATCCATGCCGTATACCTTCTCATAAATTCTGAAGGCGTATTTCATCGCCTTCTTCTACAGGCTTGCTGGAATTTACAATGACCGGTTCAGAATCTGACAGGCTTCCTTCTGCCAGTGCCGCATAATTTGTGTTGCTGTCTGTTACTTCCACGATCCTTTTCACTGCAGTCAGCTCACTTCCCAGGATTGTCTGCCTTTCCTCATAGACCAGCACATATTTCATCCCGTTTTCCTGATGAAGAGCCGATAAGGGAACACAGAGGCTTCTTGTATCCCCCTGTTTATTCACGGTAACTGTTCCCGTATCTCCCAGATTTCCCGCACTTTGGTCTACTTTTACAAGAAGGGTATAGGTTTCTCCCTGTGGGTCCTCCTCTAAAGACATGATCTGTCCGCTGGCCGCTTCCTTACCCGAACCGATCTTTATGGAAGCCTCATCTCCCACTGTTACATACTTTCTGTCATGTTTGGAAATTTGTGCCTGAAACTCATAGCCGTTTTCCTGATCGGCAATGCGAAACAGCGCCCCGTCAGGAACCCGTCCGCTTTCCCCAATGAGGATTTCGGTAACCACTCCCTGATACTCGGATGTGACAAATCCGCTTTCTCCTTCCAAAGTCTTATAAAAAGTTATTTCCTTTTCCAAAACCTCTTTTTCCAGTCTCATCAATTCCAAAGAGCTGTCCTTTGCTTCCTTTTCCATGGCATCCTCTAAAGCTCGTTTTGCCTGACGGAGAGATTCTTCATTAGACCTTGCCGTATCATCCGCCGCCTTCTGTCTTTCCCTGACCGCCTGCTCCAGCGCTTCCCTCTTCTGCTGCCACTCTTCTGCCAGACTGTTTCCCGAAACAGTCCCTTCCACCGCTCCCTGTGCCGCAAGATAGGCTTCCTTTGTGGGAAAACTGTCCAAGGCATGTCTGGCACGATTCAGATCATCCTGTGCCGAGCCTGCCTGTGACCGGTTGTCGGACTGGGTTGTCTGATAATCCTCCCCCGCCCTGGTCTTTGCCTTATCTCTTGCCGCATCTGAAAGCCCCTGATTATAATTATATGTATCTATCTGAATTTGTAATTTCTGAAGCTCCAGTTCCTTTTCTTCTATGATTTCCCTTAAATCTTTCAGATCATATTGAAGAAGCGCCTGTCCCTGTTCCACCGCTTCCCCCTCTTCTACAAAAATCCGGTCTACACGAAGTCCTTCTGTTCCATAAACAGCATTTTCCCGCTCTGCGGTCAGCTTCCCTTCCGCCTTTACCTGATGGGTCAGATTCAGATAAGAAGCCGTTTCCGTCTCCACCCTTGGCAGGGCAGCCCCATAGATTCCCCTGGAGATCAGGCCGCACAAAAAGAATATGACACAAAACCAGACTGCCGCTTTTGCCGTTTTCTTTTTTTTCACCTTTTCCTTCCAAAATTTCATTATCATCTTCATACTTTTTCATCCTTACTCTTTCATGCCTGTAGCAATAATTCCCTTTTCCAGATAATCCTGTCCCAGCAGGAAAACAAAGACTGCCGGTATCAGCGCTGCTGCCGATGCCGCAAAAGCATATCCTGCATCTGAAAGCCCGATCTGGGGCAGATAAAGGGATAAAGGCCAGAGAGACTTATTTTTCAAAAATGCAAGGGGCTGCTCAATGAGACTGAAATATTCCAGAAAGCCCAACACCAGGGCAGAACCGATTCCTGCTGAACCTAAAGGCAGTCCCATATGGATAAAAATCTGAAATTCTCCCGCCCCGTCAACCCTTGCCGCCTCCAGCAGTCCCTTAGGGATTCCGCAGAATCCCCTATACATGATAAATACGGGAAAGGTGGAAAATACACCCGGTAAAATAATTCCCCAGAGGTTATCCAACAATGACAGGTCATGGAGCACCAAATAGCTGGACAACATGGTCACGGAAAAGGGCATCATCATCAGAATCGTATAAATGGTAAATAATATTTTCCTTCCCGGAAAAGTAAACCGTGCAAATGCCCATGCCGAAGGTATACCTACAAGAAGCTGCCCTGCGAGGGTTCCTATGACTATTTTCAGGGAGTTTCCAAAGACCACATAATACTCCGGTGTATCAAAAAGAAGCTCCAGATAGTGCCGCAAAGTAGGATACCTGGGAAGCAGTCCGAACTCTGCCATATAGTTAGCATCCCCTAACACCGGGGCAAGCCCACTGCTTAGTTCGTCTGTTCCTTTTAATGATCCGCTGACAAGAAGAATGACCG
Source organism: Lachnospiraceae bacterium (assembly GCA_017936785.1). Lineage (GTDB taxonomy): Bacteria > Bacillota > Clostridia > Lachnospirales > Lachnospiraceae > UBA2882. Next base: position 63,837 of record JAGBEV010000061.1, read on the forward strand.
GCATACAAATAATAAGCGCCGTCAAAAACATAAGCATGGTTACTGCCAGCTTACGGAATTTTTTCCAAACTGCTTTTTTCATGTCTCATCTTCCTTTCTGTCCCAAAGGATCTGCAGCAACAGGATAAATACCAGCAATACCCCGGCAGTCAGCACTGCAGCGGCAGCCATTTTATCCATTTCCAGATTCAGGAACCAGTTATTGAACAAATGCTGTAACAGATACATACTTTCCTGAGGATAGGAACCGGCAACCAGATAGGCTTCCCGGAACACTTTAAAAGAGTTCAGAAAAGAAAGAATTGTGATCGCATATAGAGTAGGTTTCAGATTGGGCAGGATGATCCTGAAAAAGCAGGTCCATTCTCCTGCTCCGTCAACCTCTGCCGCTTCAATGATCCCCCGGGGAATTCCCATAATGCCTGCAAGCCACAGAACAATAGTATATCCCAGGTTCTTCCAGATATAACTGATGACTAACACCCAGAATGCCGCCCCGGTTCCCATATAGTCAATGGTCTGCCCTCCAAGCCGCTCCCATATACCGTTTAAGATTCCCTGTTTATCAAATAGCAGCTTCCAGATCAGCACCACTGCCGCCGCAGGAATTGCCATAGGCAGAAGATAGGTGGATTTTAACAGCCTCATATATTTGCTTTTGCTCATCCGGTAAGCCAGAAAAAGGGAAATCATGATCAAAAGGGGCAGACATATCCCAATAAAGCGCAGGGTATTTTTTGCCGCCAGCATAAAAGCCTGATTGTTAAGGACCATGTCATAATTCCGGATGCCGGACCATTCCCCTGTTACCGTCATGGAAAAGGAGCGCCTTATGACATCTGAAAAAGGCAGCAATACAAATACTGCCACTCCGGCAAGACCGGGAAAGAGGAAAATAAAAACCTCTTTCCATGCCGTTCTTTTCCTTTTTTTCTTATTCTGCAAGATATATTTGAATTCTGTTAAGGATTTCATTGACAGCCTCATCGATCTCCATTTCTCCGTTTAAAGCTGATACTCCCAGCTCAACGACTACATCCCTTACATTTTCATCCTCACTTGCAGGCGTATCCAGGCTTTCTATCATTTCTTCCAGCTTGTTGAGCTGATCTTCTTCCGGCCACGAAATTTCTAATGTGGAGTCATTTCCGTCCTCATCCTGCCAGCTTATCATTCCGTTTACTTCATCGCCTTCTCTCTTATGCAGTTCTTCTTCCATGGCTTCCCTGTTTACAGGAAATCCCATTCCCAAAGGCTGATTTTGCAATTCAGCATCTAACATGCTCATGACAAAATCCTTTGCTGCTTCTTTATGTTCTCCTGCAGCATTGATTCCCAGAATGGTATTAGGTACGAACACATTTTCCGCAAGCCCGTTTAATACTGCAATATCCATTTCCTGATTTATGGTTTTAAACATGGAGGTGATCTCGGAATATCTAAAGTCCACTCCGCTCAGTTCACCAAACAAGAGCCTTTCCTTTCCCGAAGCATACTCCAGCGTATGCATTCCTGTGTCAGCATACCAGTCTTTCCTTCCCATATATCTCATATATGCTTCGTCCATACTTTCTCTTTGCTGTGCTTTATTCTCATCTACCCCTTCTTTTTCCGCCTGCCAGATCCGCTTTGCCTGGATCAGATATTCCCGCAGTTTCTCTTTGTCAATAGAGCCGTCCTCTTTGATAAATGCCGGAGAAGATATAACATACAGCCTCATCAGCACTTCCTTTTCCCGATAAGAACCAATGATATTTCCTTCCGGGTATTCCTCACGGAGTTTTTCCACCCTGTCCGCAAGAGATTCCAAATCCGTAACACCGCTTATTTCATTTCCCGCACAGACCGGAAAGCTGAAGAATGCAGGAACTGCACAGATCACCTTTTCATTTCCATATGAATTGATGATATTTTCATACATTTCCCCGTCCATACATTTTGCATTGATCTCATCAGATAAATCCATCAGGATTCCCTTTTCCATGTAAGATTCTAAAGGAAGCCCATCTAAGACCAGAATATCCGGTCCTTCCCCGCTCAGCAAAGCAGTATTCAGATTACGGATCGCATCCTCTCTGGTCATACCATCTTCTCCTGACACACCGGTCTCATAAGAAAGATATGTGTCCGGATTTTCCTTCTGATATAGATTGATAGCCGTTCTGACCGCTTCATTTTCTTCCAGGCTGTAAACTACCAGTTCATTTTCCGGTACTGCGGAAACGTTGGGATCGTAGTGATAGCTCTTTAAAACGGAAGAATTATAGCAGATCAGGAAGGTTTCTTTATCAATTGAAATCATGGCACTGAGGGCATTGGTAGGTGAGCCCATGCTGCTGAGACTTCCTTTGATCACCTCTTCCATGACATTCCCTTTTAATACATGGCGGAATAATCCCTGTGAAGTGGCAATATATAAGGAATCCTCTGCATCTCCGAAATACACCAGGACAGGATAAGCCCCTTCTGTTGCAGAATCCGCAGATTTTGCCACCTCATTGCTGACAAAATCATTTAAAACCGTATCTTCTTCAAAGCTTTCTGTGGAAAGATTGAAAATTTCCACTCCGTTTCCTTCCACCAGATACAGCAGATTCCCTATCTGTCTCATATATTCCACTGCAAATTTGGTATCACATAGTTTATAGGCACTTTCGCTTTGAGGATCGATAACATAAACCCCCGTTCCGCATCCTAATAACCTGCCGTCATCCAAAAACAAACATTGATAGCATAAATCCAGACCATCAACAGTAAATTCAGATGTATTTCCATCAGCATCAATATAGATATACAGACATCCATCCTCCCGATAGCGTTCCATTACCAGGCTTCCGTCACTTCCGATGGCTGCATTGACTATATATGCTTCCTCCCTCTGCAATTCTTCCATAACCGGCAGATCCTGCAGGGTAAATGTCTCTCCGTTATCCTCTGAAATATACATCCCATAAACACCGTCAAATAAGGCGATCCTTCCGTCTGCCAGCTTCTCCACAGCCCGGATCTGACTGATTTCTTCCGGTAGTTCCACATCCGATTCCAGATATCTGCCCTTTGCATTTTCTGTAATATCAGGGCTTTCCTCATTTTCTTTTTGCTCTCCGGATTTGTCCCCGGACACTGCCGAAAGATTCTCAGTACTTCCACATCCGGTCATTAAAAATATCACACTTATCATCATCAGGAAAATTACTTTTAACTTTTTCAATTCTGTTTCTCCTTTTCTATTATTTCTGATTACAAGCATACCAAATCAATCTCTAACTTTTCTCTAAAAATTAGAGATAGTTTAAAGAAATTTCTGGTATACTGAAAACAAATATCGGAAAGGCTTATTATGATATGAGAATTTTAATTATAGAAGACGATAAAAGACTTTGCCAGCTCCTTGCCCTGCAGTTAAAACATGCTGGCTATGAAACTGACTGCTGCCACGATGGATCAGATGCCTTATTTTTTATCAGGCAACAGGCACATGATATCATCCTTTTAGACAGGATGCTTCCTGTAATGGACGGATTGACCATATTAAAGAAGATGCGTACAGAAAAAATCATGACACCGGTGATCCTGATCACAGCCTTGGGACAGCTCCAGGATAAAATAGACGGGCTGGATACCGGTGCAGACGATTATCTGGTAAAGCCCTTTGCACCGGAAGAACTTCTGGCACGGATACGCTGTCTGAAAAGACGCCCTGCCAAATGGGAAGATATCAGTACCGTTTCTGTGGGCGATCTGACCCTCTGCTTAGGGGAAAGCACTCTGACAGGTCCATCTTCAAGCCTTACTTTATCTAAAAGAGAATGCAGCCTTTTTGAAATTTTTCTTCAAAATCCCAATCAGACCATGCCCAGAACGGTTCTTCTTTCCAGGGTATGGGGACCGGAAGGTGAAGTAGAGGACGGCAATCTGGACAATTACATTTTCTTTGTCAGAAGAAGGCTGAAATCCGTAGGCAGCAGACTGACCCTGACAACCATACGCGGCGTAGGCTACCGTCTTGATGTATAAGGAGGCTCTTATGTTAAAAAAGGTTCACTTGCGCCTTACCCTGTTATGTACTGCCGTGATCGGTGTGATCCTTATGATCATTACCTTTCTGTACCTATATGTTTCGGAAACCAATATGAAAAGCAATCATTTTCTGGCTTTTCAGAACGATATGAAAAACATTTTGAGCAGTCTGGAAAATCAATCCTATATTTCTGACCATTATCTTGCCTCTCTGGAAGCAGGAAACCGCTATCTTGCCTTTGTGGAAGATAACGGCTCTTTTCTGCTGTACGGAAATATCATTGAGAACGAGGAGCGTTTCAGGCTTTTAGATGAGGTTAAGACCTACTATGAGACACATTATGATACCGGCTCCTCTTCCGGCATCCTATCCTCCTATCACAAGGAATTTACATATATCTCCCGAGAAACAGATTACACAACCGGGCAAAATTATTATGCCTGCTTTGCTGTCCTGCCGGGCACTCAGGGCAATCTGAAACTCTATATTCTGGCACCTGTATCTTCTTTTTATAAACAGCTTGACCATCAGCGTCTTCTGTTTATAGGCATCAATCTTCTGGCTCTGCTCTTACTTTACCTTTTCTTTTACCGGCTTACCCGGTATCTGCTGCGCCCTGTAGTGAACAATCAAAAAAAGCAGACCCAGTTTGTGGCATCTGCCTCCCATGAACTTCGTACGCCTCTGGCTGTTATTTTATCCAGCGCTTCCCTGTTACCGGATGTCAGCCGGGAAGAACAGAAACAATTCTGTAATACCATTATTCAGGAAGGAAATGTGATGAAACGGCTCCTTTCCGAGATGCTCCTGTTAGCAAGCTCCGACAACAACGGCATGGAACTTCATAAAGAAGATACAGAGCTGGATACTCTGGTCTTAAACTGTATGGAAACCTTCGAACCATTGGCAAGGGAAAAACATATCCGTCTGAAAACACTTCTTCCGGGCGAATCCCTTCCCCCCTGCTCCTGTGACAAAAACAGAATGGAACAGGTTCTTTCCATTCTCCTACATAATGCGGTCAGTTATACGGGAAGCGGAGGCAGCATTACTGCCGGCATTGAGCATAATAAAAAGCATTTTTTGATCTCTGTTGCAGATACGGGTGTTGGGATTTCCGATGAAGATAAGAAGCGGATTTTTGAAAGGTTTTACCGTGGGGACACTTCCCATAACGCCAAGGAGCACTTTGGGCTGGGGCTTTCCATTGCATGGCAGATCGTAAAGCAGCATGGTGGGAAACTCCGGGTGGAAGATACTCCGGGCGGAGGCAGTACCTTTATTGTTGAATTGTAGAAAGAGGGAAACAGCCAGGGATAGAGGGCGTCCATGCCGTGCAAAGACAAATGTTCCTTCCCGGAAATTCTTTTGACGCCCTCCTGTGTACCGGCTGTTTATATTAGTTTGTTCTGCACTCTATTTCAGGCAAAACAATATGCAGATTTCATAAACAGGTTCTCTTTCAGATTACAGATGAACGGGAATAATCTGTTAAATCGGTCCCTATTTTTTCAGCGAGCTCAGGAACAGTCAGCTTTTTATCCACAAGGGTTTTTAACTCTGCGTCGGTGGCACCGATCAGTTGGACAAACTGAACCTTACCGTTAGGGGTTGTGATTTCTCCCATCTCATCTTCTTTGGTAATGAAACCAGTGATCTGGGATTTTTGCTTTATATCCATACCTGCGGTCTGACCGGTATAGATATATTCATCAGGTGCAAAAATATCTCCCTGTTCGTAGGAAATTCTTGCAACTGCCTGTAGAATCCCCGCCATACACCTGAATTCCCCTTCTTCATCTTCTATACAGGATTTCTTTAACTTTACAGTAAGTTCAAAGCCATAGCCGCTGTACTCCGGGTCCTTGGTTTCCTTTTCATATAGTTCTGACAAGCCGAATGTCACAAAGTGATAGTAATCTCCGCCGTCATAAATGCTGATTCCGTCCAAAGGATCTTTGCCGCCCAGTCTCCATGATATCAGTACTCCAAAGTGTTCAACTTGTATCGGTTCTCCATGATACAGGTTGCTTACCGCTTCTTCAATGGCATCCCAGCCTGGTGCTTCTATCTCTTCCGGTGTTTCTTTTTTTCCCTTTTTCTTAAAAAATCCCATACTTTTATCCTCTCTTACTATGTTATTATTTATACTTTATGTACCCGATTTCCATTATAAATCTTATTACAATTATTGCCAATAAAACTTTTGCCTTTACGAGATATTATATTCTTCACACAACTGTATGCAATACCCTTCATCTTCTAATACTTTTATTAAATCGTTCTCCCGACGATCAGCAAACAGTTTTCTTAAAAGCATTATGATTTCTCCGCGCCCTTCATTTCTTCCCTCAGCCCTTCCTTCAATCCTTCCTTCTTCGCGTCCTAATTCCCTCTCGTCTTCTCTGATGAGTTTCATCTCTCGTTCTTCATCATATTCATAAATGCTCATCTTAACCACCTCAGCTCTCTGTGCGATCAAAAAATCCCGCAATATGTTTAGATCAATGCATTCATCTACTGCCCGCTCTACTGCCTTCTTCAGTTCCATTTCCTTTGCATAGGTTCTTACCTTTTCCACATAGACCATATATTCTTTTAAAGAAGGACATTTCTCTTTTAAGGCTTCATTCATACCGGAATTGATATTTAAAACAGTCACCTTTAATTCCAAGGACGGGTCATCTGTGGGAACTGCAAAATTATCCGATAACTTCAATTCCAACTTCTCCGGCAATTTCGTTTGTCCGTTATAGAATACTACAAAATTAGGATTTGGTATTATAATTTTTTTATTGCTGTAAATGGTTCTGTTAAGAAACATCTTCTGCAAAATATCCGCAATATAAAACAGATCACGCAGCGGCATATTGGGAGCGGTTGTTGATTGATGCTCATAAATACTCAACTGGTTTGCCACCAAAAATGACAAGTCATTTTTTACATTCATATAAATGGCATTTTCCAAAGTATTAAACTGAAGCATTGCCGGATCATCATATTCGGTATTACTGATACTGTTATACAGGCTCAATGCCCGTGACGGTTCCGAATACAGGAGACGAAAAACCGTATCCTTGTATTTCTTTTGTTTTTCTTTCATGGGACTCCTCCTTTTGCAGAAGTCCCATCTGCCTGACAGCCTATGAAACCCCTGCTCTTAAATTAGTTGATTGGATTTAAAAGCACGAATTTCAAGACGCCTTATGGCAGAAATTAGAATGCACAACCGATGTGCAAAAGAAAAATAGAAATATATGCTTTTATGTGATTTTAACACGAAACATGTATCCGGTCAATAAGAATTATTGTTTTTCCGATCATTATTTTCCATGATTGCATCACACATCAAGTTTGTATCTTTATCCGGTTTACTCCTTCCAGCATTACGACCATCAGTACCAGAAAGGCAGCTATATAAACAGGATAAAAGCCGATTCCCAGGACCTCCGAGAGCATTCCGAATAAAGGCGGCATAAAAGTGGTGCCCACATAAGCACTTGCCATCTGTACACCGATCACAGACTGGGATACTTCTGCTCCAAAGGTGTCCGGTGTTGCGTGGATCAGACTGGGATAAACAGGTGCACAGCCCAGGCCGATCAGGATCAGTCCTCCAAAAGCCAGACCGTTGCCAAAAGGCAGAAGCAGAAACAGAATCCCGAGAGCCATCAATGACTGCCCTATACGTATCATATTTTTATCATTGACCTTCATTGTCACAAAACCGCAGACCAACCGTCCCAGGGTAATCCCCAGATAAAAAAGTGCCGCCCACTTTGCCGCCGTTTCCGTAGAAATGCCCCTGTTTAATACCATATAGCTGGAAGCCCACAATCCTGCTGTTGCTTCCACTGAACAATAGCAAAAGAAACCGATCAGTACACCTTTTGCTCCGGGCAGTTTTATGACCTGGGGCAGGGACAGGGGATGTTGTTTATCTTCTTCCCTGCCGTCCTTCTTTTCCTTCCACAAAGGCAGTGTAAAGATCAAAATGGCAGTCAATACGATCTGAAGAATGGAAATAGTACGATAGCCCATAGTCCAGTTAAACCCTCTGGTCAATACAAACCCCATAATATAAGGTCCTGCCGTAGCGCCGATTCCCCAAAAACAATGAAGCCAGCTCATATGTTTTGCTTTATAATGCAATGCCACAAAATTATTCAGCGCCGCATCCACGCTTCCTGCCCCAAGTCCATAGGGGATTCCCCACAGACAAAGCTGCCAGTAGGAACCGGAAATAGAAAAACCAAAAAGAGCCGCCGCCGTCATTGCCACGCTGATGGCAGTTACCTTCCCTGTTCCCAGCTTGTGTATCAGATAATTGCTGAACAGGCTGGAAATAATAGTTCCACCTGCAATGATCAGGGAAATTCCTCCTGCATAGGAAACAGGCACTGCAAGATCAGGCTGCATGCTGGGCCATGCCGAGCCAAGAACAGAATCCGGCAGTCCCAGGCTGATAAATGCAATATAAATAATGATCAACAAAATAGAATACATCTTTCTTATTCCTCCTCTAAAGCTTTCTTCAGGGCAAGCCTTATCATCCCGTTTCTAAAATCATCCTTCATACTTTCTTTTGTTATGATCCGGGGCAGCATCAGCCTTTCCGTTTCCGCTTTCATCTGCTTTGCAGCTTTTTCCGGTATTTCCTCACGTTCTCTTCTCTCATCATAAAGAACTATGACCGCCGGATCGTATAAACAGCTAATGATACGGATGGTCTGTATCAAAAAGCGGTTCACTGCCTCTTTTTTATAATCAAAGTTTTCCCACTGAATATCCAAAGGCAGATTTGATATCTCACCGGCAAGCCCCCTTTTGCCCTTGACAATCTTCCCTTCCAGACAGATTCCTGCTCCTGGGGGATATTTGGAAGGCATATAGATTCCCACCACAGCCTCTTTTGTATACCCGTTTACAGACGCATAACCATATACCGCTGCGTTAATATCATTCTCAAGAATGACCGGTACCTGAAACTTCTCTTTCAGATATCCGGCAAGATCCATGCCTCTTAATTTTTCATAATCACTAAATAATATCTTTCCCTTATGCTCAATTCCGGGCAAACCTATTGCAATGACGGATATTGCTGTTTTTGTGCCCCTTCCCGGATATTTTGAAAGAACCATTTCAATTTCCTTATCAAAACTCTCCTTCTCTACCGGCAGATATGATTTTTCAAACTCCCATATAACCTCCCCATAAAGATTGATAACGGAAAATACTGCGGTATCCTTTTGATTTCTCTCCATCATAGAAATAACAAGCATCAGCCTGGCGCATTCACAAAAGCGGTAAGACACCGCCGGTCTGCCTAACTGGGGCTGCACGATCTCATCCTCCCTGACCTCTTCGTTTTCCATCAAAGTCTGCAGCAAAGACTGTATGGTGACCACGCTGATACCTGTCAGCTCTGCCAGCCTGGATTTCGTAGCCGTCCTCTCCTTTCGCAAGGCTCTGCGAAGTTTATTCAGATTATTTTCCTTGATTAGATTTTTCATAGGCTCTCCCCTTTAAAATACGCCATTACATCCAGCAAAGACGGCAAAATACAACACGCAAGTTCTTCCATTTCTTCTATAGGCTCTGCCAAATCGGGAACCATGATCGGTTTCATCCCTGCACGAGCTGCCGCACGGATTCCATTATAGGAATCCTCAATAGCAAATGCCTCTGCCGGATCCACTGAAAGGCTTTCACATGCCTTAAGAAAAATATCCGGCTCCGGCTTGCTGTGCTTTACCATATCTCCGCAGATAACCTGGTCGAAATAAGGAAGCAGACCTCCCTCTTCCAATTCCCGGATTACAACTTCCCTTCTTGTGGAGGAAGCAACGGCTGTAGGAATATGTTTTTCTCTCAGGAAAGTAAGCAGTTCTGCGATTCCTTTCTTCTGCGGCAGCTTTCCTCCTGCTGCCCTGCTATGGAAAAGAGCAGACATTTCTTTCTTATACGAATCATAAGGAAATTCCTCTCCATACCGTTTCTTCATGAGCTCTTTTGTCAATGCGGCATTTATGCCAAGGCATTCAAAACATGCCTCTTCGATATTTTCAATTCCATATTTGTCCGCTATAACCTTCCAGCATTCAATAACCAGCCTTTCAGAATCAAAAATAACACCATCCATATCAAATACAACCGCATTTATGTCCATCTTCGTTTCCCGCTTTCTATACTGTTTTGTCTTACACTTTTTAAATAAACTTATTTAAGTTACTTTAATAAATATATTGCATCTATGTCTTACTGTCAAGTATTCATTCTAAAATAAAAAAGGAAATTCCTATTGGCAGTTACTTATAAAACAGTATCAACAAACAGAATAGATGTTTTGAGGATATGAATATAAAGCCCTTATCTTGCTTTGAACGGGATTATCCGATTGCGCTCTTGGCTGCCTATCAGCAAATTGGAATTGTAAATGCGGAGTTGATTTACGCTTGATGAATGGTGGCAGAGGGAAGTATCTCTCTGTCACTATTCCTGTGAAAATATTCTTAAAATTTTCGCCAAATCCATTGACAAACATCTATGTGTTGCATATGATATAGATGGATGTCGATAGGAGGTGAAATCATTGCAGACAGAAGAAAAAAGAACTGCGGCGGTATTCAAAGCCTTGGCTGATGAAAACCGCATACGGATATTGAAGCTGCTTCAAAACGGTGAGAAATGTGCTTGTGTGTTACTTGATGACCTGAAAATTACGCAGCCAACAATGTCCCACCATATGAAAATACTTTGCGATTCAGATATTGTCGTCGGACGCAAGGAAGGAAAGTGGATTTACTATTCCATTTCTTCTGATGGTGCGTCAGCCGCAATTAGATGTCTACAGGAATTAACCCAAATAAATTACACGGATAAGTCGTGCTGTGAAAAGTAAGGAAGCCAAATGCTTTTTCGCACGGCTTACTAAAACAGGAAAACATAGATATATTTCAATTTAACGATATATTCTGATTATCGAATACTGAGCAGTCGAATATACGAAGCATCTAAGAAGATGGTTTCTCTTTCAAGAAATAGTTCGATAGTTTTGAATGTATCAATTTATATGCGGACAGGAGGTTTCACTATGTGCATATGCGGAAGCCAGTTTCATTGCCGATCTCGATAACGACTATGTTGCGCTCAAGGGAAATCAATCATTTTGAAAGTGAGGTATTTATATGTTTACAACCGAAGCACTCATCAATGCGGGCAAAACATTTCTGATGCTATTCGGAGAATTATTTGGATTGTTCATCGGCATTAGTTTTGTTGTTGCCCTGTTGCAAATCTACATTTCGCAGGATCGTATCAAGCGAATCCTTACAACGCCCAAAAAGGGACTAAACAGCGTTCTCGGCGCTTTGTTAGGCGCAGTTACGCCGTTTTGTTCCTGTTCAACAATCCCGGTACTGGTAGGTCTGTTCAAAAGCGGAGCGCCTTTCTGCGGTGCAATCTCGTTCTTGCTGACCTCTCCTATTCTGAATCCTGCAATTATCACTTTAATGCTGGCATTTTTCGGCGTTAAAGCCACCATCATCTACGCAGTTTTCACTTTTGCGTTTGCGGTTGTGATGGGATTGATTTTGGATAAAGCCGGTTTTGCAAAGTATGTCAAAAATGTCACGGTTACGGGCGGACATCAGGACAGTGTATCTTGGGAGAATCTACAGGGAACTTTCTGTCAGAAACAGCGTCAGGCAATCAAACTTGCTTTGAAAGATTCCTTTGGCTTGTTCAAAGGCGTATTTGGTTTCCTGCTGTTGGGTGCAGGTATTGGTGCTTTCATTTACGAATTTGTCCCAACCGATCTGTTGGCAAACTTTGCCGGTGCAAACAGTTTATGGGCAGTTCCACTGGCAGCGATTGTTGGAATTCCGATGTATATCCGAACCGAGACAATGATTCCTATTGCAAGTATTTTGATTGCGAAAGGCGTTGCCCCCGGTGTAATGATTTCTCTAATTCTCGGCGGGGCTGGTGCAAGTATCCCGGAGGTATCTCTGCTGAACTCAATTTTTAAGAAGAAAATGGTCGTCACATTCGTTCTCTGCATTTTCGCAGTAGCTACGATTACCGGCTATATCTTTAACTTTGTACTGTAATTAAAAGGAGGATTTTATCATGGCTGAGAAAAAAAGTTTTTGGGCAAGTTTGTTTGGCGGCAGTGGGTGCGACTGCGGTATGTCCATTGAGGAAGAAAAAACAGACAATAAAAAGCCCACAAAGAAAAATGGCGGCTGCTGCAATATGCAGATCATTGAAGAGCCATCTTGCACCTGTGGAGAAGCAGGATGTTCGCAGACGGAAAGCGACTGTGATTGCGACATCTCAGAAGAGAAGAGCAATTCTGATTGTTGTGGTAAAGATAAATGAAAACTGATTGGATACTATGCCCCATTTGTGGCAACAAAACCCATGACATGCTGCGAGAAGATACTGTATTGAAAAACTATCCGCTCTACTGTCCGAAATGCAAGCAGGAAACGTTGATAGAAGCGGAAAACTTGAAAATAACCGTTATAAAGAAGCAAGAAACCTAATCTCTATATGTACGCCGCCGTGTATGGCTAAAACCATAGCGGCGGTTTTTCTTCGCCTATTGGCTGTCTCTGCAACGGATTTCTTGTGTGGCTTCTGCTGCCTGCCTTGCTCCTGCAACTGTCTGAGCCTGTTTCTGATACTCTCTCTTTCGGGCGGTCTGCTCTTTTGTTTCGCCTGACGCTCCCATTCTGCAATGTCACCGTTGACATTTCTCTCTTACTCTACGCTGTATGAAGTAAGAAAAAACGGCACAGCCTGCAGGCTACGCCGTTTCCCGAAAACATATTTAATACTTTCTTATGAGTGCCACCCTAAAGGACCCCCATATTTTACCAATGAACACTCAACAAATAAATGGTAGTCAGAATAAATCCAAAACAGAACAGCATCAGCCCGAAAGAAAGGCTTCTGGCAATTACCATACGGTTCTCACGAAGCTGTAAATGGATCAGCGCCAGTTCATGAACAAATTCGTGATGCTTATGCTTCTTATCAGGATGCTTCCGCTCAATATAAGCCTCAATAGCATTCAGCAGCGTTCCCAGATGATAAGTAAACATCGTTCCTTCTGTCAGCTCAAAGGGAAGCGGTCTGTCCCGGTAAACAGTCTTACGAAGCAGCACTACGATACCGTCCACAAGGCTGTCGCAAACCCTTGAGAAGAAGCCGCCCACAGCGCAAATCACTGTGATCAGAGGACGATAGAAATAATCCTCTAAATCCATCTTGGAAGGCCACCTGTTGACATATTCCCTTCCTGCTTCTGTCTTTTTCATCAAAAGCGGGCGCACTACCAGACCATAAAGAACTGCACCGATGACGATGGAAATTACTGCACCCTTTAGGTTAGTCATGCTGAAATAATGTATGGATTCTTCCAGCATTCCGCCGTTCATCAGGCTGACGCCCCGGTCCGCTATAAAATCCATGACTATGCCCGGCAGAAATCCCATAAGGGGAAGCAAAAGGGCACTGATAGTCAGTGCTGCCTTACTCTGCACATTCATGTACTGCTTCATTTCATCAAAACGCTTCTGCTCCTGCGGGTTTTCGTTCTTTTCCACAAAAACAGCCACATAAAGCTTGGTCATATAAGCAACCGTCAATCCGCCGCTGATCAAAAATATCCATTCGATCACCTTCATGCCTGTCACACTGAATACACCTACAGCAATTCCTTCTGCACAAAGATTGGTGTATTCCACGATGGATTCATGAAGCAGGGTTTTGCTGACATATCCGTTCCAAAGAGGGATTCCGCCGATACCCAGCGCACCCATAAGGAAAATAAAGTTCAATAACGGTTTCTTTCTGCCAAAGCCCCTGATCTCATTCAGATTCAACTTATGAATATTCATAAAGACCACACCGGCAGCCATAAACAGCACCAGCTTGATCAGGGAATGATTTGCCATATGGAGAATGGTTCCTCTTGCTGCCAGAGCATTTTCCTCGCCTAACAGCCCCTGCATGCCGATTCCTACCATGATAAAACCGATCTGTGACATAGAAGAACATGCAAGCGTTCTCTTTAAATCTACGGAAAACAGAGCCAGAAGCGCACCGCCAAACATGGTGATCGTTCCTAAGATCAGGATCACTCTGCCCCAGCCTTCATCGCCATACAATAAATTACAGCTTACTACCAACATTCCGAAAATACCGGATTTGGTCAGGATACCGGACAACAATGCAGATGCAGGTGCAGGCGCAACCGGATGCGCCTTGGGCAGCCAGATATGCAGGGGAAATGCACCTGCTTTGGCTCCGAATCCCACTGTAATACAAGCTCCTGCCACATAAAGCATGGTCTTATCCTCACATGCCTCTGCCAGTTTCAAAAACGATGCGATCTCCAGAGAACCCAGTGTATGATATAACAGGAACAATCCCATGAGCATTACCATACCGCCTATGACCGCAACTGCCAGATAAGTCTCTGCCGCCCGCATGGAAGCCTTTTTCTCATCATGTGCCACCCAGACATAAGAGGTAAAGGACATCATTTCAAAGAATATAAAGGTCGTATACAGATCCGCAGATAAAAATACGCCCATAGTTGCTCCAAAAGTCAACAGCATAAACAGATAGTAACGGTTTCTGTTGTGATAGTGTTTAAAATATTCCCTGGAGAATATAGTCGTCATCATCCACATCACTGCTGCTACCAGAATGTAGACGCTGCGGAAACCATCTAATGTAAAATGCAGCCCAAAGCCCGCAAAATAGTCTATGGTACAGTTCAAAAGCCGGCTGCTGTCAAAATTGCAGAACAGATACAGTACCACTGCAAATTCACTGACTACGATAAAATCCGCAAAATAGTCTCTGGCTGTTTTATGAAACCGCCCGATGATATAAGAAATAAGCGCTCCCCCAATAGGATAAAAGACCAGAAATGCCAAAATCAGATTTGTTTCCATTTTTCCATTCTCCTTTCCTAAAAAAGCCCATTAGCAATGGCAGTAAACAGCTCTATAAAGGGCTGGGGATGCAGACCCAGAACAACCATACCTACAACAAATAACGACAGCGGCAGGATCATGACCCAGTTTGGATCTTCCACATCACTGATGGACCCATAATCAAAATCCTGTTTGGGGAAATATGCGCGGACAACTATCGTCAGCATATAAATTGCCGTTAAAATGGCTGAAACCAAAAGCGCCCCGATTCCCACATACGCCAGTACATTTCCGCTTTCCACTGCAGCCTTCGCCAGATTAAATTTGGAAACAAAACCGCAAAGTCCCGGAACTCCCATTAACGCTAATGCAGAAACCGTAAATATTGCAAAGGTCTTTGGCATTTTTCTTCCAAATCCATCCAACTCATAAACATAACTTCTTTCGGTCTTATACATAATAGCGCCTGCACAGAAGAAAGAACAGATCTTCATGACCGCATGACAGATCATATGTGTCAAAGCCCCGATCAGTCCCAAAGGTGTCATGATCGTCACCCCAAATAAAATATAGCTTAAATTGCTGACTGTGGAATAAGCCAGCCTTCTTTTAATATGCCTCTCTTTCACTGCCATGGAACATCCGAATACGATGGTAATGATCGTAATTACCATGACTGTCGTCTGTGCCCATGTTCCTCTCAAAAAGTCCGTTCCAAAACTATAATAGGTAAGGCGCATAATGGCAAAAGCACCTGATTTTACCACAGCTACCGCATGAAGCAGAGCCGTAACGGGAGTAGGCGCAACACCTGCCTTCGGCAGCCAGCCGCAGAAGGGACATACCGCTGCTTTCACACCGAATCCCATAAAAGCAAGAACATAGACAAATAACAGGATATTGACATTTCCTGTATAATTTGCCAGATCCAGAATACCTCCGTATACAAAATCAGTGGTACTTCCATATACGATCACAAAGATCATACCGATAAAAGCAAACGCCGCACCG
Source organism: Lachnospiraceae bacterium (assembly GCA_017936785.1). GTDB lineage: Bacteria > Bacillota > Clostridia > Lachnospirales > Lachnospiraceae > UBA2882. The sequence continues at coordinate 79,824 of JAGBEV010000061.1, forward strand.
CCCAGCGAGTAGTACAAATAAGATCTGGCAGCCAGGACAGCTTCCCTCTTCAATGTATGCACTACAAGAGGTGTGGTTACCAGCGTCAGCAATTCATAAAAGAAATACATGGACAAAATATTGGCACTGGTGGCAATTCCCAGCGTAACGCCAAAAGTCATGGTATAAAACATAAAGAAAATCCGTTCATGTTCTTCATGCTTCATATATTCAAAGGAATACAGAGTAGCCAGCGGCCACAAAGCAGAGACAAGCCCTGCAAACACACATGCCAGTCCGTCCAGATGAAAAGTCACGGAAAGATTTCCTGTAAATTTAAACAGTGTAAAGCTTTCTTCGGGACGGTTTAATAAAAGTGTCCAGACCAGAATACTGTTTATGATCACCGCCGTTTCAATAAAGATCATCATCCATCTTCTGTTCTTAAACGGAAGCAGCGGAATCAGGATTCCTGCCGCAAAGGGGAACAATACGATTATCAGTAACATTACTTCATTCATCTTTCATTCCTCCTTTCTACATCAATCCTGCCACAATAGTGGAAATATATTCGACCGGTCCGTTGGGGAACATCCCGATCACAACTGACAGAACTGCCAGAATCACAAGAGGGATCGTCATCCATTTAGACGGTTCACATTTCTTAAGGTTTGTATAATCAAAATCGGCTCCCGGGAAAAATCCCTGGATGGTTACTGGCAGCAAATACCCTGCTGTCAGCAGCGCACTTACAAGCAATATGATGGGACCTGCATACTGAAAGCCTCCGATTCCCGAATCCAATGCTCCTGTAGCAAGATACCATTTGCTGATAAATCCGCCCGTAGGTGGAATACCGATCAGTCCCAGCGACACAATGGTAAAACACCAGATCGTAACAGGCATCTTTTTCCCAATACCTTTCAGACCATCTACTGTAGTAATTCCGGTCTGGAAAATAATGGCTCCGGCACACAAGAATAATGCACATTTAATAAATGCGTGAGCTGCCATATGTATCATGGAGCCTGTAAGCCCTACAGGGTTCAGCAAAGCGATCCCAAATAAGATATAGGAAAGCTGGCTGACTGTGGAATAAGCCAGCCGCTTCTTTAACACCTTTTCCCTGAATGCAAGCATGGACCCCATAAATACGGTGATCAATGCCAGGGTCATAAACAGATACTGTACCCATGTGCCGCGGATAAAGTCCGCTCCGAACATATAAAATATCGTACGTACAATGGCAAGCACACCTGCCTTTACAATAATGCCGGACAATGCCGCCGATGCCGGTGCAGGAGCAACCGGATGTGCGGTGGGAAGCCATGCATGTAAAGGAAACATACCTGCTTTTACACCAAATCCCACGATCATCAGACATGCAGTTACCAAAAGAAGGCTTTCATGCCCTGCTGCCAGCTCCATATTCAACGTTCCGCCCGGAGTAAAGGTCAGGGTATCCGTATAACGGCACAGGAAAAATACGCCGAACAACGCCATATATGCTCCAAAAAAGGAATATAACAAATATTTCAAGCCCGCCATGATGGCTTCCCTGGACTGATTGTGAATAACCAGTGGGAAAGAGGCAAGGGTCATAAATTCATAAAATGCATACATGGTTATCAGATTCCCTGCACACCCCAGCCCGATCAACACGCCGAAGGTGATCAGATAAAATCCGAAGTATCTGTTTTCCTTTTTCTCGTGCTTCATGTATGTAAAGGAAAAACATCCTGCCAGAATCCACACAATGGTCACAATAACCAAAAAGAATTTGCCAAAGCCATCCAGCTTCAAAACAACGGGCACATTCTCCATCAATTCAAACAACAGAATTTCCGTATCGCCTACGGTCAGAGCCTTCACTACAAGCAGCCCCGTAAGACCGAGTACAGCACCTACATAAATTAAAAGATTCTTCCGCTTTTCTGTTTCCTTCAGAAACAACAGAATGATTCCCATAAAAACAGGAAATAAAATTGCTGTTAATAATGAGACGCTTTCATTCATATCTTTCGTCCCTCCTTATGCAAACATGGCAAGTCCCGAACGGATCAGTTCAACAATGGGTTCGGAATACATTCCAAGTATTACGTTGCAGATAATAAAGAAGATGCAGACAACACCATATGCCACATCCTGTTTCCATTTAACAGACGGATAATCTGTCTTAACCGGCGTGTAAATCCGCACTACGGTCTTCATAAAGTAAATCGCATTCAAAATTGTGCTGATCGCCAAAACGATCAGGGTAGGCAGCATCTTATTTATCCCTACGGAAACGCCTGCCTGCGCAAACAGGATCTTACTGATAAAACCGGAAAACAACGGAACGCCTACCATAGACAAAGAGCCCACAGTAAAGGTTATCCCTGCCATCACATTGCGGTATCCCGCTCCGGTCAGGTCGATAAACTTCTTACTCTTTCCGGAAGCATCTGTAAGACCTACCCCTGCAATAAACAGCATACTCTTCGTAGCTGCATGGGAAAAGATATGGAAAATGGAGGCAACCATTCCCGCTTCTGTTCCCAAGCCGAAGCCCATGTAAATATAGCCGATCTGTGCAACAGATGAAAAAGCGATCATCCTGCGGATATCATTTTCCCTGATGGCACTTAAGGAACCAAAGATCATACCGCAGAGACCAAATACAAAAATCACGTTAAATAACCGGCTCTCAGCAATGACTTCAAAACCGATGACACGGTAGAAAATCTTTAAAAGCAGGAATATATATCCCTTTGATACAAGGCTTGATAAGATCGCCGCACTGGATACCGTAGAGTATCCATAAGCATCCGGCAGCCATGAATGGAAGGGGAACAATGCGCTTTTAACTGCAAGACCGACACCCATAAAAATGATCGCAACAACCAAAGGTGTATGATACTGCCCCGTCTGAGCAAGGATCAGCACCTGTTCTTTGATATTGCTCATTAACAAATGCCCTGTAATATCATAAATAATGCAAAGTCCAAACAACAATAAGCCGGAACCGATCAGACTCATGATCATATAACGGGTTGCAGCTTCCAGCGTATGACCGTTCTCACGGATCATAATAAGACCGCAGGCGGAAATGGTATTGATCTCCACAAATACATACGCAGTAAATAAGTCATTGGTATAGATCAATGCAAGCAAAGAGCTCATTAAAAGATTGATCAGCACATAATAAAGATTTTCTTTAAAAGGATCAACCTCTGCAAACAAATGCTTTCTGCCGCCCAGTATGGAAAGCAGCATGATAATGCTGAAAAACAATGCCATTGCAGCTTCCAGATTTCCAAAACGGATTTCATTTCCCCAGGGTGCAGGGAAACGTCCCATCTTATAAACATAACACTGGTTTGTCACAAAGGTAAAATACAACGTGACAGCCGACAATACACCAATAGCGGAAATCACGAAAGTATTCAGCCTTCTCGCCCATTTTGCGTTCAATCCCGAAGAAATAATGGACGCACACATGGACAGGATCAAGGAGAAACAGGGAAAATTACGCAAAAATTCCATTTAGATTTCCTCCTTTTTCAAAATAGTGGAGATCTCATCCATATTTAATGTATGATATCTCTGATATAAACGTATAGTCAAAGACAGCATCAGCGCCGTAACGGATACGGATACAACAATACCCGTCAGAACCAGACCGCTTGGAATAGGGTTGATATAAGTATTCACATCCTGTATCCCATCTACAACGATAGGCGCCATCCTTCCTTCTATGTAACCTTTTTCCGCCAGAAACAGATAAGTTCCCGTATCCATAAAGTTCAAACCGATGATCTTTTTGATCAGATTTTTCTGCAATAACAGATTAGCAAAACCGATGACAAAAAGAAGTACTGCAACCGCTTCCCCGTAATTTGATATCAATCCGCCCAACATCTTACAGTCCTCCTCTTCTGAATAATGCATAAAAGGCATACATGGTACATGCAACCTCAATTCCTACAAAAATGTTCAGCCAAAGAATGATGCCTGCTGAAAAAATCATGCCCGGCACACCCAGTGAAATATGATTATTAAAATCATTTGCTCCCATAAACAGATAATAAGTGATCACAACGCAATAAGTACAGAGAGCTGCAACTTTTACTACCTTATAAGTATTCTCGTTGAAGAATTTCTGCATCTTGTCAAAACCATAGGCACTGACATATAAGATCATGCCTGCACCGATCATGGCTCCTCCTGAGAAACCGCCGCCGGGAGAAAGATGTCCGTTTAAGATCACATAAATTCCAAAAATAAAAACAATGGGCACAAGAACAAATGCCACCTTCTGCAGGATCACATCATTTTTCGGCTCATAACGCCTGTCATTCAGGCTTTGATTGGCACGAATCTTCTCTTCTTCTTTCATCAACAATACCATGACACAGGTGGTTGCAATAAACAACACACAAGTCTCGCCAAAGGTATCAAAAGCACGGTAATTTAAGATCATACCTGTAACAACATTAACTGCTCCCGTATCCTGAATACCATTTTCGATATATACCTGGGAAACCTCATTGTTGACCGGTCTGTCCACAGTGCCCAGCTTTGGCAGATTGGATACCATATAAAGCATAATGCCTGCAAGCGCCAGACAAAACAGTACAGAACATATGGAATACACCTTCTTAAAGAAACAAATCCATTTGTTGGCTCTGGTATTATATACCTTCTCCAACGCCTGATGTTCCTCTGCCAGAATTTCTTCCAGAGTCAGGCTGTCTTTATAAGGAACTCCCGGCTGCATTTCCACTTCGTCAAGATAGGGGTCCTTGGTTCCCTTCATCCAGCGGAAAAAATGAAAGGCTCCGGTCTTTGCATATTCATCATCATTTTTCAGCCTGCTCATCTTTATGCTCCTTTCTGATCGCTTCAATCTTCTTTAAGGTAACAAAGAAAAGAATACTGGTCACACCTGCACCTACCGCCGCCTCTGTAATAGCCAGGTCCGGAGATTCCAATAAAATCCAGATAATGGACATAATCAGGCTGTATGACATAAATACCAAAACCGCATTTAACAGATTTTTGGTAAAGCTGACTGCCAATGCACAGACAACCAAGAAAAACAGCAAAATATACATAAAGTATTCCATTATTTTTCCACCTTTCCGTACTTATCTTCCCCTTCATGGGTAGCAACTTCCAATTTTGCGATCAAATGGGAAGATACCGGCGAAGAGAACCACAAAAATACTACCACCAATAACAGCTTTAATGTAGTCAGGTTAAGACCGTTTAGGATCATTAGCCCGATCAGGGACAAACCGATTCCCGATGTATCTCCGGTCGCCGCAGCATGCATTCTGTTCAATACATAATCCAGCTTATAAACACTGATGATCTCCACAACAAAAAGCATCATGCCGGCAAGCAAAAACAAAGTTCCCAATATAAAACGAATCCATAATAAGATTTCCATTTTATTTGTCCTCCTTTTCTACATTTTCACTTTTTTCTATCCAAACCTCTTCTACATGTTTCTCTTCCTCTTTGTGTACACCCATGATAACCTTGGACAATACAATGACCGCCAGAAAACTGATCATGGCATAAATGATACAGATATCCACCAGATAACTTTCATTCATCATAACAGCAAGCGTTGCGATAATGACCATGACCATGGTTCCCATCATATTAACGGAAACAAGTCGGTCTGCAACCGTAGGTCCCATACATGCCCTGATCAGACATAAAAAGAGCATGATACCCAGCACAATGAGAATCCCTACAAAGAGAAAATGATATGTTGTTTCCAAAGCATGAATTCCACTACTCATCTTTTTTCCCAATCCTTTCCGCTTTCTCTAACATCCGTACAAAAACCGAATCTTCAATGCCATCCACAAAATCTTTATCCAGCGCATGAACCACATATTTGTCACCCTCTAAGGATACTGTAATAGTTCCCGGCGTCAGTGTAATGGAATTTGCCAAAAGCACTCTCAATACCGGAGATTTTATATTTGTATGAAATGTAACTAAAACCGGTTCCCTTTCATATTTGGATGTAAAGATCATTTTCATGGTATCCAGATTTGCCTTTAAGATTTCCCAGATCAGTACAAACAAATAGCCCACCATAAAAATGGCATACTGCATCATGCGGATATTCTTTTTATAGCTCCATCCCATAAATTTACAAATAAAAGCATACAGCAGCGCAGCCACAAATATGCCGATGATTCCTATTTCAAGAGTAAGCTGCCCGTTAAAAACAACCCAGCATAAGAAAAACAGTATATACATAAATACTTTCCTCCCTTTCTCATTTCACAACTGATTATTCTACACCAAAAGCCTTAAAATAACAAGAAAAACAGCATTCAAAAAATGAATGCTGTTTAAAATCTTTACAATATCTTAACAAGTCTGTTTCGTGGCACATTTCCTGATCAGATTCCATATAACTCCATTGATTCCGATCGTTGCCCAAAAAGCCAGAGTAATCTGCGGAATGACGGTCAAGTTAAAGATGTCCACATAACAATACCAAAGTCCGCCCAGAAATACACCTGCCGCTGCAGACACCCATAATGCTATCCCCTTGGAAGACATTTTAAATAATTTTTCATCACATAACTTTACTGCTAAAAGCTCTATAAAAATAAATACACAATCGATCAGGGCAGGGGCATAATAACGGTTCCATCCCATCCTATCAGCCAATGTATTGCAATAAAAGAACTGCCAGATAATAAAAAATATGCCCAATATAAGACCTTCCAGTAAATAACCGAATTTTGACGCCGCTTCCTTATCCTTATTGTACACGCCTGTTATGAATCGAACTACACTGTACAAAACCGCCGCCATAACAAAGGCAATAAACAGACACGAAACAGGCTCTATACAAAATCCCATCGGTCTGCCGGATAATGCGTTGTACTCTACCCGGTATCCGATCCCCTGATAAGTGATCCTGTCTCCACTCCAGTTTTCTATGGGTGCCAGAAGTTCTTCTTCTCTTTTCTCCTCACAGCGCCTATAATCGATTCTTGCTGCACAATTTGCCCATATAATAACTGCAAGCAGGCAGACACCCAGGATACCAACAAACAACAATATTCTCTTTCTTTTTGTTTCCTGCTCCATTTTTCCTCTCCCTGTTTTTGAACAAATGGATTCCCTTCTTGATTTTTGTCCTCTCCATGATATAATGACTAAGGTAATAAATCCATTACCGCATTGGGGGTATTAGCGCAGTTGGGAGCGCGCAACATTCGCATTGTTGAGGCCACGGGTTCGAATCCCGTATACTCCATTCAGATGTTATACCACACAAAATCCTTTTGCCGCAATACAGTCTTCCACTTCTCCGATCTCTTCGGCATGGAATACCAGAACCGGTTTTCCTGAATTTCTGTTAAATGACAGATAAATATAATTTACATTGATGTTGCTGTCGGAAAGCGCTCCTAACAGCTTGTTTAAGTTGCCCACTTCATCTTCCATTTCTACGCCAATCACATCCGTAAGCCTGCACATATATCCATCCTCTTCCAAAGCTTTCATTGCCTTGTCAGGTTCTGACACTACCATACGGATGATTCCGTATTCTGCGCTGTCGTTGGTAACGGAGCCCCAGATATTTACCTGTTCCTTTTCTAATATAGAAGTGATCTTTTGCATATTTCCTTTTTTATTTTCTGCGTAGATTGATAATTGTTTTAACATTTCATTTCCTCCTTAATATTATGCTACTGTATTTGCATTGATCCGGTCAATCACTTTTCTGATTTCCGCCCATACATTTAAGTCTGTGAAGATTTCAACTACACTTCCCTTATCCGTAAACGGCGATTCCTGTAATACAGATAAATCCTTCATCATTCCATTGTGAACAATATATTCCACAATCTGATTTACAAAATAAATCTGACGGCTATCCAAATCTGTTCCATTCAAAAATTCTGAGAATGCCTCTTTTGCTGCATTCATATCCAAGCCAACAATTTCCCGCACAAATTCTCCGAGGGGTTTTTGTCCGTATTCTTCTTCATAATCTTCTTTTGTACCGATTTCATTCCAAAGAATTTTTTCCAGCGAAGTGATGTCTTCTTCCGTCAGCGGTTTGTTCTTTCTCAATTTTGCTATTACAATATTATCCTGATGTTTTCGCACATAATATTCAGCCTTAGCCCTGTAATTTTTCAGTTCATCGCTGTCCAGTTCCGATTCATGCCACTCAGTAGACAAAACATCATCGTCAAAATTTGTAATATACTTGATTCTCCCGCTATCAGGAATATATTTCATTAAATTGCGCAGATTTTCACGAATATATTCAAACTCATTGATTCCTGCGTTTTCAATATAATCTGTGTAGAGAATTTTGTGAATCAACTCCGCCTGAACCTGAATTTCCGGAATATTTGCCACGCCGGCTACAGCACTGACACGTTTCAGCAGATCGCTGCGTGCGCGGGTATACTTTTTCCCGACTAAATACGCCAATTCAATACCATACATCAGTGCATCAAAACGTACTGCGCTTGCTTCATCTTTATCAGGAAGTATCAACGGAGCAAGCTCTTCCTTTACGATCAACGTGTCTTCATAGGTCAATGTAATATAGTTATCCGCACTTGAGTACAAATCCACATACTTAAGATGCTGTCTAACTGCAAAATTCTCCCGGTTCAACTCCTGCACTTTCTCTGACATGTTTTCAACTAAAGCTTTGCGATAGGCAATCAGTCTTTCTACCTGATAGTCCAAATCCTGTAATTTATATGCGATCTGAAATTTTAAATGAAAGATTGCTCCCTGTAATGCAATCATATTAGCCGTTGGTTTTCCATTACTCATACGGAAAAATTCAAAATTACCGCAAAAATCAAAAATATAAAATTTGTCTTTGTCTTTTCCATCAAGCAATCCCGGACACAATCTTGTGCCACGCCCAATCATCTGCCAGAATTTAGCCTTACTCATTACCTTTTTAAAGAACACCAGATTCAAAACTTCCGGTACATCAATACCCGTATCCAGCATATCTACGGAAATAGCAATCTGTGGTAATTTTTCAGGTTCTGAAAATTCATCAATTGCACTTTGCGCATAGGTCATGTAATTATCAATGACCATTGCATACCCCCGCAAACTGGGATATTCCTTGTTAAACACAGCCAGAATCCTTTCAGCGTGGTCATGATTCTTGGCAAAAATAATAGTTTTTCCTAACTTCTCACCATAATGAATCCTAATACCATCCGCCATTAAAATGTGAAGTACCTCTTTCATAGTGTCTTCATTAAAAATCCATGTATTTAATGCCGTGGAACTGATTTTCTCCGGCAATTCTCCGGTTTCACTTTCAAAGGTACTTTCGTAACGCTCTTTATCTTCTTCTGATAATTCATCGTAAACGATTCCTTTTTCTATAAACTTCAGCTTTGTTTCCACTGACAGATAATCTACCAGATAACCATCCTTTACCGCCTGTGCCAATTCATATCCATAGGTAGGCACACCATTATCCAATTCAAATATTTCATAAGTATTTTTATCAATTTCATCTTTGGGCGTAGCAGTTAATCCCACCAGAGGCGCATCAAAATAGGTAAAAATATCTTTATATTTGTTGTAAATAGAACGATGTGCTTCATCACAAATCACAAGATCAAAATGCCCGCAGGTAAACAATTTCCCATTTTCATCTTTTACAGAATCAATACAATTCATCATCGTCTGATACGTAGAGAAAACACAATGTGCATTATAATTATCCTTATCTTCACATAAATTAGTGGCTGATAAATCCGGCAGCAAATTCACAAAGCTTCGTTTTGCCTGGGTTACCAGAGAATTACGGTCTGCTAGGAAAAGAATATTCTTTACCCAGCCTGCGGATAATAAAGCATCACATAAGGCGATCACCGTTCTTGTTTTTCCTGAACCGGTAGCCATGACCAGAAGCGCTTTCCGCCGATTTTTTCTATCAAAGCTATCACAAACCGCTTTAACCGCAGCCTTTTGATAATAACGTCCTGCAATATTATTATCAACCATAACATTTTTAAGGCTTGTCCTCATTGTCTGAAGATTAAACCATTTCTCCAAATCACGTTTGGAATGGATCATTGCCACTTTACGTTCCGGATATTGATTGTCAATGATTCGGGTTTCAAAACCATTTGTCAAAAATATAACCGGACGTCTCTTATATTTTTTCTCCAACAAATCAGCATACAGTTTAGCCTGCTGTCTTCCCTTTGAAACATCTGCACAGGTTCTTTTTGCTTCAATAACCGCCAACGGTTTATGCGCATCATCATATAATACATAATCAGCATATCCCACTTCTGACTTATTGGGCATGCCCGGCAGTTCTACTTCATTCAGCCAATCCCTGCCTTCTACCCAGCCTGCGTCCAACAGCATGGAGTCAATATACATTTTGCGGGTTTCATATTCCGATAAATCCAATGGTTTGGGAACATATGTCTGTTGTTGTTCTTCTCGTCTTGCCGTCAACTGCTTTTTCAAGGCTTCGTTTTCTGCTATCAAAGCCTTTAAGTCTAAATCCGGCATTTCTTTTATGGATATATTTGTTTCTTCATTCTTTTCAAGCAATGCAGGATCAAATTGTCCTTCTTTATAATGGCAGGAATAGCAATATGAAACAAAATCAAGGAAAATATATAAGTTCTGCAAGCATAACACAGCCTGATCCATTGTGATCTTTTTGCCGGTATGGGCAGCGTTGTTTCCCATTCGGCGTATAAAGTTAAGGCGTTTCCAAAGGTCTTCGTCCACAATTTTCCTAAAATCTTCGGCACTCATCAAACTGTACAAGGAATCCTGATAAGGTCTCTCAAGGGACTCGTCCACAGAATACATCCATTTGATTGCAAATTCCATTGCACGACGACAGTTGATAATGCTGGCTGCTATGTCAATATGTATTATTCTTTCGGCTGAAATCGCAACATCCGCAAAGGTTTTAAAGCGCGGTTCTTGCTTTAGGTAGTCGAAGTTGGTCATGGTGTCCCTCCTTATCATTTAAATATATCTATAAACGACTTCTATTTATTTACACATTAGCTCATATACTTCTTACAATATTCCATTACGCCAATCACATAGCCAGTCAACAAGCATTTTCCCCATCTTCAAGCACCTTGTTATTTCTTCTAAATGTTCATTGTCTGGACTAGCAAAATTAATAACTAAATTTTTATTTCTTTTAAGTTCTTCAGCAATATCTTCTGTTTCATATGAATTCTCATAAATTTTATAATTCTCAATATTTATAGCATTAAATTTCTCTAAAATTTCGCCAAACATTTGACTCCTAATCTTTTCATAAGAATATCCCTTATCTTGAATATAATTTCTAAACTCATAAAATTCTCCATCATCTCTGTACACCGGAATAACTCGCAGAATCATTTCTTTCGCTTCCTTTGAATAACTTCCACAACAATACATAAAAACAAACTCAAACATAAGATATCGTAAACTATCTTTTATATAATATGGATTCCAATAATTCTCTGGTGGAATTATTTGCGTTCTTCCTTCATCAATAGATTCTATAGAACTCGAGAATAGTGGAATATCTTTATAATACAAGACAACTTTTTCACTATCTGAAAAATCAGTATGATAACTTACATTGCAAAATGCAAACAAATAGTAAAATGGACTCCCTATATTTTTATCATTAATCCCACTTATCCTATTATTGACTTCACTAACTTCCACATCATAGTCATCCGTAAAATGAATAGTATAATCTGGATCAAGCATATAGTAAAAAAACGAATCACGTATTCCATACTTATCTGATTCGTTATCAACGCTCTTCCAGTTCTCCAAATCTTTCAAATAGAATTGAGCACGTTGAGACGGATTATATAATAAACCCAAACGACGCTTCCACAATATTTCTGTGTCATACAAATCAGCTGTTGAATTTTTAGGCGTATTGGTATCACCTTTACGTGTGTAAATAGCTCCTTTGAGTATTGATTTATTTTTAATAATATAATCTTCTAATAAATAAAATGGAGTATTATTACTTTGTTTAATAATTATAACATCAATTTCCTGTTCTAATATTAAAATCGTCTTTATGTACACCTCCGGAATATACCCGCCAGCCCACTTAGGTTTTCGACTTAATAAATCAATCACATTTTGTTGGTTTTTTCGATTTTCACTTCCAACACCAATAACTTTATAAGTTCTATCTTCTACTCCCAGTATAATATAACAATCGCGATTTGCCGGACTATTCGCCATACAAATAATATCATGAAGCAAATCCACATTGTTATTATGCCATTGCTGTTTAAAATCCCAATATACCCCCTCTGTATGACGCTCAATCAACTCCTGAATCTCACATTTAAATCTAGAATTATCCATTTTTCCTTCCTCTAAAATTAACATAACATTTTAAATCTGCATTTTGCAATTTGTGTATTATTAAATAAAATTTCAATTTGTCGACTTGGTGAACAAACGAAACAAACTCGTTTTGTATCTCTAATGGCGGCAACATTATATGCAATTTATTATATTTTCCAACATTAAAATGCTGTTGTGCCGCCCCACCAGTTCCCTCATCAATTTGTTTCTTCCCATGAGGCATATTTGTAAAAGCACATAAATAGTATGGATTAACCAATTCACTGTTTGGATGTGCAATAATAATATCAATTGCATTGCATCCTTCATACTCCTTAGTTACTACACATGCCGTTCCTGGTGCCCCCGACCTTACAATCAACAAATCGTTTTCCTTCAAAATAGACTTTGAATTCTTTTGGTGACCCTCTTGAGTAAAATAAACCCAATCGCTATTCTTAATAAATCCCTCACCTACATTAAGAGAACGAAATGCTCTCACTCCATTTGCCTCATCTGTGTAATATTGTGATGGTTTGATAACTACTCCAACCTGAACTTCTGCCACATCTTCAACATTAACAGTTTTCCATTTCTTTGAATTATTCTCATCTCCAAACATCTCCACAAATCGGGATTTGATTA
>JAGBEV010000062.1 GCA_017936785.1 Lachnospiraceae bacterium
CGGTGGTCAGAGACAGCGTGTTGCTATGGGCCGTGCAATCGTTCGTAATCCTAAAGTATTCCTTATGGATGAGCCTTTATCCAACCTGGATGCAAAACTTCGTGTACAGATGCGTATCGAGATCGCAAAATTACATCAGAGATTAGGTACAACCATCATCTACGTAACACATGACCAGACAGAGGCTATGACACTTGGTACAAGAATCGTCGTTATGAAAGACGGTATTGTTCAGCAGGTTGATTCTCCTCAGAACTTATATGAGAAACCCGCAAACCTGTTCGTAGCAGGATTCATGGGATCTCCTCAGATGAACTTCTTAGACGCAGTTGTAGAAGTTGTTGATGATACAGCAGTATTAAAAGTTGCTGGTCACTTCATTCCGCTTCCTCCTGCTAAATCCAAAAAGTTAATTGAGGGTGGTTATAACGGAAGAACAGTTACATTCGGTATCCGTCCTGAAGACGTATATGATTCCGAAATGATGGTAGAGGCTTCTCCTCAGAGCACATTCGAAGCTACTGTAAAAGTATACGAATTACTTGGTGCTGAAGTTTATTTATACTTCGATTTAGAAGAGTTCCCTATGACAGCCAGAGTAGATGCTCGTACAACAGCCAGACCTGGCGATGTTGTTAAATTCGCTATCGATGTTGAGAAGATCCACATCTTTGATAAAGAAACAGAAATGGTTATTACCAACTAGTTTTAAGATTTATACAAGGGAGATACTTATGTATCTCCCTTTTTTCTTCTGAATTGCACAAGCATGGTGGCAGGGAAGAGTTAGAGAGGAAGTGAGTGTTTGTTATCAACACAAATTATACAAACTTGTATTGATGATTTAAAAAATATTACAAAAGTAGAACTGGCGATCATAGACAGCGCAGGATTATTGATCGCTTCAACAGGAAACAAAAAGGATTTTCCGCTGGATGCAATTGACAGGTTTGTTGCGTCAGAGGCAGAATCCCAAACAATCGGTGAGCATCATTATTTAAAAGTATTTCACGAGGGTGAAGTTACTTATATTGTTGTCTGTAAGGATACCAGTGAAGATCTGATGATTGCCAGAATAGCAGTCAGCCAGTTGGGAAACCTTTTAGTAGCATATAGGGAGAGAATTGATAAAAACAATTTCTTCCAAAACCTGCTTTTAGATAATCTGCTGCTGATCGATATTTATAACCGTGCCAAGAAGCTTCATTTGGAGATCACCGGCAAACGGGCTGTAATCCTGATTGAGGCAAAGAAGGAAAAAGATAATGGCACTATGGAAATGCTGAAGAATCTTTTCTCTCCCCAGTCAGGCGATTTTGTTACAGCAGTGGACGAGCAAAATCTCATTGTCATAAAGCAATTGGAGGAGGATGAGGGATATAAAGATCTGGAAGAAATATCCAATACCATTTTGGGAATGATGAATACAGAGCTGATGATCAATGCCAAGATTGCTTACGGAACCATTGTCAATGAATTAAAAGATGTTTCCAAAAGCTATAAGGAAGCAAAAATGGCATTGGATGTAGGAAAGATCTTTTATGCGGAAAAGGACGTGGTGGCTTATAATACCCTGGGAATTGGACGTCTGATCTATCAGCTTCCCATTAATCTCTGCCAGATGTTCATAGAAGAAATATTTGGAGAGACCATTCCTGAAGAACTGGATGAGGAAACTCTTAACACCATTGACATGTTTCTGGCTAACAGCCTGAATGTATCGGAAACAGCAAGGCAGTTATATGTTCACAGGAATACACTTCTGTACCGGTTAGAAAAATTACAGAAAGCTACCAATCTGGATATACGCATCTTTGACGATGCCCTGACATTGAAGATTGCTTTAATGGTAGTAAATTATATGAAATATCTGCAGTCCCTGGATTATTAGAAATTGCAGATATTCACATAGATTGAAACATAATTTGTCCCACCTTCTCATAGTAATAAGTAGGAGGTGGGATATTTGTGAAGAAAATTTGGTATCTAAAAGATGAACAGGGGCAGAATGTAAAAGCGGTTAAACTATTTTTATATGAGAAGAACGGACGTATTTCCGGGAAAATGGATTTATCGGCATTTCGTGGAGAAGGAAGTCAGGCTGAAAAAGACATGGTTTTAATCATGCAGGATGTAAATAACCGGGAAGTGGGAGTGGTTGATCTGTCTGACCGGATGATTTCCCGGGAGGCATTTTTGCAGGGAAAGGGTCAGTTAAAAGAAGAACTTGCCGGTAAAATCGGAGCCGCAAAGGGAGACGTGAGGCTGTCTGTTATTGTAGGAGAAGAAAGATACTTCTCCGAAGGATGGCAGACACAGGAAACTGCGGCTGTCATGGAACCCCAAAGGAAAGAGAAAAGCATAATAAAAGAAAACAAGACGGACACTATTGCCAGTGAGGAACGAAATATTGTATTCCCTGAGGAAGAAAGGGAACAGATGCAGGAATTGGAAGCGGAAGAATTGCTGCCGGAAGAAACCGGGGACAGGAGAATTGTGCAGCTGGCAACCTTAGAAGAGGAATTAACGTTTCGAAATTACATTCATAACAGTTTTTTGCTGCATGGATATTATAATTATGGTCATGTTATTATAGATGAAACAGGAGAGGAACCCAGATTGGGGGTTCCGGGCAATTACTATGAGAGGGAACAGATGGTTGCTGCAATGTTTGGATTTCCCGATTTTGAACCGGCACGGGAAGGAGAAAAGGTAAGCAACGGAACCTTTGGATATTTTTATACACAAGGAAAGAGATGAAAAAATGGAAGAGTTACGGATTGAAGTGGAAGAGCTTTCCCGTCGGTATGAGGAACTGGGGAAATCAGAACGCCGCCGTCTTGCCAGGTTAAAACGCAGGCTGGAGGCTTTAGAGGAAGAGAAGAAAAGAATTGCAAAACAGGATGCAATAGATTGCAAATATATGAAGGAAGCCATCAGACAGGCGAAAAAAGCGGCGGAAATAGGAGAAGTTCCCATAGGCTGTGTCATCGTAAAGGATCATAAGATCATAGCAAGAGGGTATAATCGCAGAAATACGGACCATAGCACCCTTTCCCATGCGGAGATAACGGCGATCAGAAAGGCAAGCAAAAAATTGAATGACTGGCGGTTAGAGGGATGTACTCTTTATGTGACTTTGGAGCCTTGTCAAATGTGTGCAGGTGCCATTGTACAGGCGAGAATTCCCCGTGTAGTCATGGGGAGCATGAATCCCAAAGCAGGATGCGGAGGATCTGTGTTAAATATTTTGCAAATGGAAGAATTCAATCATCAGACAGAAGTAAAACGTGGAGTTCTGGAAAAAGAGTGTTCCCAGGTGCTGAAAGTTTTTTTTAAAAAACTTCGGAAATGAGATTTAAGAATTCGTAATATAATTTCTGCAATTACAGAACAATAAAATTGACTTTTGAGACGAAACCAAGTATACTTAAACTTACCGTGCAACCGGGGCAGTAGCGGAGCCTTGTACCTGCAATCCGCTTTAGCAGGGGCGATGGCCGGCAGAGGGTTTCTGCCTGTATGGCTGCCCTTTATAAGTGGCGTTGATATCCGGGTCTTGCGCAATGGGAATCCACGAACCGTGTCAGGGTAGGAATACAGCAGCACTAAGAGGAAGCTCCCATGTGCCGCAAGGGCGCCTGGGTTGAGTTAACTGTAAAGGTAACGCATATGGGTTTTGCTCGAAGCCGGGCGCACGGTATTTGATAAGTGTTTTCGCTTAAGTCCATATTTGGGACTATATGTTTTCTTTAATTCTGATTTCTACAGTAGTATAATTATATTCTTTCTTAGGCGGTTCTCCCGTAGTCAGATAATCAAACAATATTTCTAAAGGCAGCAAACCCTGAATTCTGGGCTGCTGACAGATTGTAGCGGAAATCACATCTTTTTTCATCATTTCCACTGTTGTTTCAATTTTGTCAAAAGTAACGATTTTTATATTATCCTGCCGATTGGAAGCTATGACTGCTTTACAACCGCCGTATGTACCTCCTGCAGCAAAAAAGATCGCATTGATTTCCGGATGATTTTCCAGCATTTTTAAAGTTTTGTCATAACTGATAAAATCATCATCGCTGTTTTCGAAGAAATCCACAACGCGGAGGTTGGTATACTGTTCCAGACAGGATTTAAAACCGGCAATTCGTTCCGTATGGCACAACAGATTTGAATAGCCGCTGACAATGCCGATATTTACATCCCCGGAGGTCATCAGGTGAATCAGACCTGCGGCTGTCTGACCGCACTGATAATAATTGCTTCCTACGTAGGCAATTCGCTTGGAGCCTCCGATGTCTGTGTTAAAGGTGACAGTAGGAATGCCCATATCATACAGTTCGTTAATCTTTTTGGCAATAGACGGGTCGTTCTGAGGAGAAATGGCAAGTCCGTTGATTTCTTCTTTTACAAGGGAATCAATGGCTTCTAATTGATTTTCCACTCCGAAAGCCGAAATCCTTCGGATCAATACTGTACAATTATAACCGGATAACTCTTCTTCTTTCTCTTTAAATCCGGCAATTACATCATCAAAAAATGGATTTCCGATGCCAAACATTACAATACCGAATTTAAATTTTTTCTTTTGTGCTGCCAATACGATGCCGGCTCTATTGGGTTTGTAGTCAAGTGCTTTTGTAATTTCCAGAATTTTAGCTTCAGTTTTGGGATTTACTGCGCCGCGCTTATTTAAGACCCGGTCCACAGTTCCTCTTGATACTCCTGCTAACTCGGCAATCTCTTTTATTGTAGCCATGTCATAAGTCTCCTTATATATCAGATGAAAGAATAAGATACATGATATCAAAATATTATAAATACATTTTATGCTTCTTTTTTTCAAAATACAATAGAAAATGTGCATCGTGCACGCATATCGTGAAAGTGCACAATAATGAAAATAAGTTTTATTTAATGTGCTGAATTTAACTAATCAATAAAGTTTTTTCAAATAACTGTTGATTTTTATTGAGAAAAAATATATGATAAAAATGTGCACGGGCACAAAAACGTGAAAAGAACAGGAGAAATGTATTTTCTTAAGGAGGAGCAAAAATGTTATACATAGGTGTTGATTTGGGGACATCCGCAGTTAAACTGCTGTTAATGGATGGAGAGGGGAAAATTTTAAATATTGTATCAAAGGAATATCCGTTATACTTTCCCAATCCCGGCTGGTCCGAACAGAAACCGGAGGACTGGTATACTCAGGTAATGGCAGGAATCAAAGAGCTGGTCAAGGATGCTGATAAGAGTCAGGTGGCGGGAATCAGTTTCGGCGGTCAGATGCATGGGCTTGTTATTTTAGATGAAAATGATGAAGTGATCCGTCCGGCGATCTTGTGGAATGACGGTCGTACAACCGAGGAATGCGATTATTTAAATAATGTGATCGGAAAAGAGAAACTTTCCGAATATACAGCTAATATTTCCTTTACAGGATTTACAGCGCCCAAGATTCTCTGGGTGAAAAATAAAGAGCCTGAGAATTTTGCGCGGATCAAAAAAATTATGCTCCCTAAAGATTACATTGCATATAAATTATCCGGCGTGCACTGCACCGACGTGTCTGACGCATCGGGAATGCTGATTTTCGATGTGAAGAACAGATGCTGGTCCAAGGAAATGTGCGAAATCTGCGGCATTACAGAAGACCAGCTGGCTAAGGTATACGAAAGCTACGAAGCTGTAGGAACCCTCCTCCCTGCAGTTGCTTCGGAGCTTGGTATTCCGGAAAGCTGTAAAGTCGTTGCAGGCGCCGGGGACAATGCGGCAGCAGCCGTAGGAACCGGAACCGTAGGAGACGGTAACTGCAATATTTCCCTTGGAACAAGCGGAACGATCTTTATTTCCTCTGAGAAGTTCGGAGTTGATAAATTCAATGCCTTACATGCTTTTGCACATGCAGACGGGCATTATCATTTAATGGGATGTATGTTAAGCGCAGCAAGCTGTAATAAATGGTGGATGGATGAGATCATCGGCACAAAGGACTATGGAGCAGAGCAGAAAGCCATCGAAAAGCTGGGAGAAAATCATGTATATTTCCTTCCCTATTTGATGGGTGAACGTTCTCCGATCAATGATCCGCTTGCAAGAGGTACTTTTATCGGTCTGACCATGGACTCCACAAGAGCAGATATGACACAGGCTGTTTTAGAAGGTGTGGCATTTGCTTTGAGAGATTCCTTTGAGGTTGCAAAGGCGTTGGGGATCAATATTGAAAGAACCAAGATCTGCGGCGGTGGCGCAAAGAGCCCTCTTTGGAAAAAGATGATTGCTAACATTTTAAATGTAAAAGTAGATGTTATCGAAAGCGAAGAAGGTCCGGCGTTGGGCGGCGCAATGTTGGCAGCAGTAGCATGTGGTGAGTTTGCAAGTGTTGAAGATGCAGCGGCTAAGATCGTTAAGATTGTTGATACTGTAGAGCCGGAAGCTGATCTGGTAGCAAAATATGAAGCCAGATATCAGCAGTTTAAAGAGATTTATCCTGCCTGCAAAGAATTATTCCGTAAGATTCAGTAGATGCCTGTAAATGATACAGACAGGGGATTTGAACAGTATGTTTTATTGTAATTTTACTGTAAAACAGCTTATGTGAATAATTTAAGACAGGCACAAAATAGAGCATGTCAACAAATGAAATGGAATATAACAGAAAGGGGTTATGAAATGACTATTTATGACGTAACGGATGAGAAGTTTGGAAAGTACGGAAGAATCGTAAAGAACATTGATTTTTCCGGACTGGTAGAGGCATTAGAGCAGAAAACTCCATTACCCGAAGGTGTTGTATATGAACCCAGCGTAAAAGAGTTAGAAGCACTTCCCGTTTTTAAGGAATTGACAGACAAGACATATGGTGAAACATCAATTCAGATAGGATACTGCAACGGGCATAATGAATTGCTGAATGCGGTTGAATACCACAGAAGTTCTGAGATCAATGTGGCAGCCACAGATGCAATTTTGATTCTTGGATGCCAGCAGGACATTACAGATGATTTTACCTATGATACATCTTTGATGGAAGCATTTTTAATTCCCAGGGGAACTGCTGTTGAAGTGTATGCAACAACACTTCACTACGCACCATGCAGCGTAAAAGGAGAGGGATTCAAGGTTGGTGTGGTATTACCGGCAGGAACCAATTATCCCTTAGAGACTTCTCATGCAGATGGAGAGGATAAGCTGATCACAGCGAAAAACAAATGGCTGATCGGTCATGAAGAAGGCGGACTGGATGAAGGCTGCCATATCGGATTGATTGGCAAAAACTTAAATATAAATGAATAAAACCGTAAAAAAGCGGCATAAGGAGGAAAAAAATCAATGAATAACGCACCTGAAGTAAAAATTGGTATTGTGGCTGTAAGCCGTGACTGTTTCCCGGAATCACTTTCTGTAAACAGGAGAAAAGCATTAGCAGAAGCATATGCAGCAAAATATGATGCAGCAGAAATCTATGAATGCCCGATCTGTATTGTAGAGAGTGAAATCCATATGGTTCAGGCTTTGGAAGACATTAAGAAAGCAGGATGTAATGCACTTTGTGTATATCTTGGAAACTTCGGACCTGAAATTGCTGAGACTTTGCTTGCAAAACATTTTGACGGACCGGTTATGTTCTGTGCGGCAGCAGAAGAAACACAGAATGATTTAAAGGGCGGACGTGGAGATGCATATTGCGGTATGTTAAATGCAAGCTATAACTTAAAGCTTCGAAATGTAAAAGCATACATACCTGAATATCCGGTAGGAACTGCTGAAGAGTGTGCAGACATGATCAAGGAATTCGTTCCCATTGCACGTACATTAACAGCACTTTCCCAGTTGAAGATCATCAGCTTTGGTCCCAGACCATTAAACTTCCTGGCTTGTAACGCACCCATTAAACAGTTATACAATTTAGGTGTAGAAATCGAAGAAAACTCCGAATTGGATTTATTCGAAGCATTTAAGAAACATGAAGGTGATTCCCGTATTCCTGCAAAAGTAAAAGAAATGGAAGAAGAGTTAGGTACAGGTAATAACAAACCTGATATCCTTCCTAAGTTAGCACAGTATGAGCTGACCTTACTTGACTGGGTTGAGGAACACAAAGGATATCGTAAATATGTAGCAATCGCCGGAAAATGCTGGCCTGCATTCCAGACACAGTTTGGATTTGTTCCCTGCTATGTAAACAGCCGTTTGACAGGTATGGGCATTCCTGTATCCTGTGAGGTTGACATTTATGGTGCATTAAGTGAGTTTATCGGTTACTGCGTATCTGAAGATATCGTTACATTGTTAGACATCAACAACTCCGTACCGGCAGATATGTACAAAGAATCCATCGAAGGCAAATTCCCTTATACGCACAAGGATACTTTCATGGGCTTCCATTGCGGAAATACTTCTTCCAAGAAGCTGTCCTTCTGCGGTATGCAGTATCAGATGATCATGGCAAGAAGCCTTCCCGAAGAAGTTACACAGGGTACACTGGAAGGAGATATTGTTCCGGGAGATATTACATTCTTCAGACTGCAGTCTACAGCAGATGCAAAACTTCGTGCTTACATTGCACATGGTGAAGTTCTTCCTGTTGCATCAAAATCCTTCGGTGCAATCGGTGTATTTGCAATTCCTGAGATGGGCAGATTCTACCGTCATGTATTGATCGAGAAGAACTTCCCTCATCATGGAGCTGTTGCTTTTGGACACTTTGGAAAAGCAATTTATGAAGTATTCAAATATTTAGGAGTAGAAGTAGACGAAATCGGCTACAATCAGCCTGCAGGAGTAAGATATCCTACAGAAAATCCATTTGCATAAGCAGAGGATGAAATTTAAACACAATTTTCAATAATGATTTCCCAAGGATGGTTTTAACCCAAAAGCGGTTGAAATCATCTTTTGGGTGTTATATGATGAAAAGGCGACAATTAACCAATTATACGGAGGCAAATGACATGACAAACTTAGAACTTCAAAAATGTGCAAATGAAGTTCGTAAAGGTATCGTGACTTCAGTACATAGTGCAAAAGCCGGTCATCCGGGCGGATCACTTTCTGCGGCAGATATGTTTACGTATCTTTATTTTGAAGAAATGAACATCGATCCAAAGAACCCGAAATGGGAGAACAGAGACCGTTTCGTTCTTTCCAAAGGACATACTGCACCCGGACTGTATTCCGCATTGGCTAACAGAGGTTATTTTCCGGTAGAGGATTTAACAACACTTCGCAAATTAGGTTCCTATTTACAAGGACATCCTTGTATGCAGGAGACCCCCGGCGTGGATATGAGTTCCGGCTCTCTGGGACAGGGTATTTCTGCAGCAGTGGGAATGGCGCTTGCGGCAAAACTGGACAATAAAGATTATCGTGTATATACATTGTTAGGAGACGGTGAGATCCAGGAAGGTCAGGTGTGGGAGGCAGCAATGTTTGCCGGAGCACGTAAGCTGGATAACCTGGTAGTGATCGTCGATAATAACGGATTACAGATTGACGGTAAAGTAGAGGATGTTTGTTCTGTATATCCTATTGATAAGAAATTCGAAGCATTTAATTTCCAGGCGATCAACATTGACGGACACAATTTTGATGAGATCCGTGCTGCTTTGGAAAAGGCAAAAGAAACAAAGGGAATGCCTACAGCGATCATCATGCATACCGTAAAAGGAAAGGGTGTTTCTTTTATGGAAGATAATGCAGGATGGCATGGTAAGGCTCCTAATGATGATGAATATGCTACAGCAATGGAAGATTTAAATAAGATTTCAGAGCAGTTAGAGAAAGCAGGTGAAGTATAATGGCAGATGTAAAGAAAATTGCAACAAGAGAAAGTTATGGTAATGCCCTTGTAGACTGCGCCGAAGACTTCCCCAATCTGGTTGTTCTGGATGCGGATTTAGCAGGTGCAACCAAAACAAGTATTTTTAAGAAAGCATATCCTGACCGCCATATTGACTGCGGCATTGCGGAATGTAATATGACAGGTATCGCAGCAGGTCTTGCAACCTGCGGTAAGATTCCTTTTATTTCTTCTTTTGCCATGTTTGCGGCAGGAAGAAACTTTGAACAGGTTCGTAATTCCATCGGATATCCTCATCTGAATGTAAAGATAGGCGCAACCCATGCAGGTATTACCGTTGGCGAGGATGGCGCAACCCATCAGTGCAACGAGGATATTGCCCTTATGAGAACCATTCCGGGCATGACAGTTATTGTTCCTTCTGATGATGTGGAAGCAAAAGCAGCAGTTCGTGCAGCTTTGGAAATGGAAGGTCCGGTTTATCTGAGATTTGGTCGTGCGGCTGTACCGGTGATCAATGACAGACCTGATTATAAATTTGAAATCGGAAAAGGCGTTGTATTAAAAGAAGGTGCAGATGTATCCATTATTGCAACAGGTATCTGTGTGGAAGGTGCGCTGGGCGCAGCGGAAATGCTTGCAGCAGATGGTATCAGTGCAGAAGTTATCAATATTCATACAATTAAGCCTTTGGATGAAGAACTGGTCCTTGCAACTGCAAAGAAAACAGGAAAAGTATTTACCGTAGAAGAGCATTCTGTAATCGGTGGACTGGGAAGTGCGGTATGTGATGTTCTTTCCGAGAAAGCACCCACTAAAGTGACCAAGATCGGCATGTACGATAAATTCGGTGAATCCGGCTCTGCAGGAGCTTTGGTTGAGAAATATGGCTTAGATGCAAAAGGCATTTACGCAAAGATCAAAGAAAATATTTAAGAGATTTTTTGAAAGAACCGCTATTTTGCTATAGCGGTTCTTTTAGGCTACAGGCATCTGTCAATTGAATGACAGGTGTCTTTTTTTTAAAAGGTATTGACTTAGTAGCGTTTGTGTACTAATATATAAGTATAAATATACTACTAACTAAAACGGGAGAAAAAGAAATGAACGGATATAAACCGGAGAAGATCATGATAGCAGTGGACTTTCTTCTTTTTACAATTGAAGATAACAGATTAAAGGTGTTAATGGTCAAGAGAGAGGAAGAACCGTTTAGGGGAGCATGGGCGCTTCCGGGAGTGGCAGTAAAGGAGGAAGAAACCTTATCCCATGCGGCAAGAAGATGTCTGGCAGAAGAAACCGGAATCGAAGAATCCGTGTATCTGGAGCAGTTATATACATGGGGGGATGACTGTAAAAGAGATCCAAGGGGAAGAGTTGTTTCTGTATCATATATGGCACTGATTCCCAGAGAGCAGCTGAAGGAAAAGGCAGGAAAGCGTGTAACGGAAGTTGGTTTTTTAGATGTGGAAGCCTTATTGGCAGGAGAAAGAGATATTGCTTTTGACCATAAAACAATATTGGAATATGGAAGGGAACGGATTCGGAATAAAGTAGAATATACTACCATTGCATTTCATTTTCTGCCGGAGGAATTTACCCTTCCCCATCTCCAGAAGATTTATGAGATCCTTTTAGGGAAGGAACTGTTTAAAGCAAACTTTAGAAAGAGCATTCAGGAATATGTGGAAGAGACCGGGAAGATAAAAAAGGACGGAGCACATCGTCCCAGTAAGATTTACAGGAGAAATAAGGAGAAGTTTATTTGAATTTGACGGAATGGCATTATGAGAGTCAGTAAATCAGACAGAAGTCTGAGAGAAAGCAAAAAAAGGAAAGAAGTGTAAAAAATGGAACAGAGAGAAATAAGAGCAGTATATACAAATGATACCATAAGGGTATATCAGGCATATTCCAAAGCCATAGCCAAAGAAGCAGCTAAGCTTGGAACCTTTGGGGCAAATTTCAGCATGAACCGGATGACATGGATCAAGCCGTCTTTTTTATGGATGATGTACCGCTGCGGGTGGGCAGAAAAGGAAGGACAGGAATATGTTTTGGCAATTGATATTAAAAGAGAAGCCTTTGATGAAATTGTAGCAAGTGCAGTGTTGTCAACCTATAAGGAAGAAATGGGAATTTCCATGGAGGAATGGAAGCGTCAGGTTAAGCTGTCAGATATCCGCTGTCAGTGGGACCCGGAAAGGGACATTTATGGAAACCCTCTCGATTACCGGTCCATACAGCTGGGCTTACGGGGAAGAGCTGTTGAACGGTATGTGAATGACTGGATCGTAGGAATTGAGGACATTACGGATTATGTGAAAGAACTGAATGCTAAAAAAACAGCAGGGGAAGATATACTTGATCTGCTGCCCAAAGAGAAGGTTTATCCCGTTTGTCAGTAATGAACCATTAGGAAATTGTCATATCACCTGATTCCTGTGCATAAGATTATAGGTAGCTGTTTTTACAGCTATTTTACATCAATATGATAGTAGGTAAAGGAAGGCAGGAGTTATGATAATCTGTATGAATGAAGAAGAAAAAGCGGTACTGAAAGCAGTCATAGAATCCGTAGTAGGAGATTATGTATATAAAGCCGGCTCAGCCCGCGCTATAGAATTTACAGAAGAACGGTTAAGAGAAATCGGAATGCTCCTTGCAGGGGAAAAAGACCGGAAAGTGATCAGTCAGGTTACCGGACGTATAAAAAGTGCAGATAGTATATACAAAAAAATCAGGAGGAAAAACTATCCTGCGGACAGATCCGGTGTTTTAAGGTGCAATGATCTTTTGGGCGTGCGTATGGTATGTTTGTTTGTGGATGATGTATATGAGGTGGCAGAACGCCTGAAAAATCAGACAGATATACATATTTTAAAGGAAAAGGATTATATCAGAAAACCCAAAAGCAACGGATATATGAGCCTTCATCTGATCATTGAAGTTCCTGTAAGTCTCCGGGAGGATAAGCAGGGGGATAGTGACAAAGTAAGAGAGGACGAAGAAATCCAATGGAGAAAGGTGGAAGTGCAGCTTCGTACGGCAGCAATGGATTTCTGGTCCGTACTGGATCATCAGCTTGTTTATAAAAAAGAATTTCCCGGTGCAGAGTCTGTAGGAAAAGAATTAAAGGAATATGCCGCAACCATATGGGAATTGGATAAAAATATGCTGCAGCTCCGCAAAAAAATTGAACACCTAAATATTTGATATTCAAACTACTGGTAGGAACTTTCATGATGTGCTATAATATTTTGCGAATATGTTTTTGTACCGCAGGATATGCGGAAATTAGCTGCATAATAGGAACTTATGAGCGCATTAGGGAGGAAGGAACATGGTAGTTGAACCGAAATCAAAGGGATTTATCTGTACCACAGCACATCCCACGGGTTGTTACCGCAATGTGGAAGAACAGGTACGGTATGCAAAAAAGGCTGGAGAGAAATATAAATGCAATCGTCATAAAGGAATTCAAAAGGTACTGGTAATCGGCGCTTCTACCGGTTATGGCCTGGCAAGCCGGATTGCTGCGGCATTTACATGTAAAGCGGCAACAATAGGCGTGATGTTTGAGCGCCCGGCAGCAGGAAAAAGAACAGCAACAGCAGGTTATTATAATACCCTTGCTTTTGATAAGCTGGCAGAGGAAGAGGGACTGTATACAAAATCTATTAACGGAGATGCCTTTTCTGTTGAAATCAAGGAGGAAGTAATCAATGCCATTAAAAAAGATCTGGGCAAGGTGGATATGGTTATCTATTCTCTTGCTTCGCCCCGCAGAACAGCACCGGACGGAGTGAGCTATACTTCTGCCTTAAAGACTGTAGATGAGCCATTTACTACTAAATCTTTAAATTTAAATAATAATGAGGTTGTTACTGCAACCTTAGAGCCGGCCACAGAAGAGGAAATTGAGGGAACCATTAAAGTTATGGGAGGAGAAGACTGGGAGCTTTGGATCGATGCCTTAAAGGAAGCTGATGTATTGGAAGAGAATGCGTTGACCGTTGCCTATTCCTATATCGGGCCTAAATTAACATATCCCATTTATTACAGCGGAACAATTGGTCAGGCAAAGAAGCATGTGCTCCATACGGCAAATAAGATCAATGAAAAATATCCTGATATTAAGGCATATGTCTCTGTCAATAAGGCAGTGGTAACACAGTCCAGTTCCGCAATTCCGGCAGTACCTCTTTATCTGTCTGTTATGTATAAAGTCATGAAGGAACAGAAGCTTCACGAAGGCTGTATTGAACAAATGGTAAGGCTGTTTGAAGAGAAGCTTGTCAATGAAAAAGTCCCTGTGGATGAGGAAGGCAGAATTCGTCTGGATGATTGGGAGATGAAACCGGAAGTCCAGAATGAGATTATGAAGATCTGGGATAAAATCACAACGGAAAATGTAGAGGAATTATGTGATATTGAGGGCTATTGGGATGATTTCTTCCAAATGTTCGGCTTTAGGATACCCGGCGTGGACTATGGGGCAGATGTAGAAATATAAGCCGGAGATATGAATACATTTCCGCAATATATGTATAGCCATGAAATAGTGCTTATGATATTATGAATAAATACTGTCGGCAGTATGAAAAGAGTTAAAATGCAAGAAGATATTGGAAGCATTATTTTGGAGAAGGGATATAAGAGTTATGCGGATTGTGATGGAAGAGCTGGTGGAAGAGGAGAATGAAGAAAAGAAAGAAGAACCGGCAAATAAAACCCTTCGGCAAAAGTGGGAGTATTTTTGGGATTATCATAAGTGGAAGGTAATTGTACCGGCAATCATATTGGCATTTGCGGTTTCCATTATAGTTTCTTATAAACAGGAAGCGAAAGAACTGACTCTTTATATTGCCATGATGAATGCATATATGAACAGTCCTGAGGATGCAGATTTTGGTGAGCAGTATGCAGCAGACAGATCGATTGATACACAAGCTCTGCCGATCAGGATAGAAACTAATTTGTACCATCCAAAATCGGAAATGGTGGATGATGTAAGTGTTGCAAGCATTCAAAAATATCAGGCATTATTGACAAATGGAAATGTAGATGTGACCATAACCACAAGTTGGGTCATTGATGAGTATGAAAGAACAGGCTGCTATCTAAATCTTCAGGAAGTGCTGCCTTCTCAATTGTATGAATCGTATAGTGAAAAAATGTATTATACATCGGATGAAAGGGGAAATAAAATTCCTGTAGGGATATATGTGGATCAAACAGAAATAATGAAAGAATTTTATAAAGATGAAAAGCCGATCGTAACAATTTCAGCTTTTTCAGAACGTGTTGATGCATCTGTGGATTTTATAACGTGGCTGCTGGCAAATTAGTCAGCAGCCATGTTATTTTTGTCAGTTTTGTTTTCATTTTCCATACATTTTGCAAAAATGCGTCCCAGAAACAGTGCATTAAAATATGCCATAGCAGCACAGCCGAAAAATAAAGCCAGTGAGCCAATGATAACCAGCAGCTCGCTGGAAATCAAGCAAAGATAAAAGATAAAAACCTGTATTGCTACAATAAAAATCGTAGTCGGAATATTGCCAAGGCTCAGTAATACAGAGTTTTTCAATAACTGTCCTGTGGAACTTTCAAAGGAAGAAAGCAGGGGAAAAGCATAAATCAAAATCGAAAGCAAAATGAAAATAATGATCCATACAGGAACTTGAAGCCAGTTGTAAGAAGGATCAATTACATTATAGATAATATACAGATCCAATCCAAAAAAGAAAAACAGGAATAATAATAACAGCCAAATGGGAGTTGCCTGTTTAAAATTATCCTTCATAGCCCTGAAATAACCTTTGGCAATAGCTGGCTCTTCATCCCTGTGCATTTTGAGAACCATATAATATAAGGCAGAAATTGCGGCACCAGTACTGATAATCGGAATACAGGAAAGTAAGAAAAGACAATTAAGAAACATCAGGTCACAAAATTTAGAAAGAAAACGCATGATGGGATTATTTGGCTGAAAAAAGTGATTCATATTTAGTTCCTCCTGTTTTGTGGATAATATCAACATATATAAAATGTGCAATAAAAAAATTATATTTGGCGGATATAAATATAGTATAACGCTTAATGACAAAAATGTTAGTATAATTCATCTAAAAGAGCAAGAAGTGTTGAAACATCAGCAAGAAATGTAAAGAATTGAAAAACAAAAAATGTATAATAAAATTATGTTATAAAAAACGTGATCATGTTTTTGGAGATAGCAAAAAATCTTTTCAATATGTGAAGGAGGAAAAACAAATATGAAAAAGTTAATAGCAAGCGCACTTTGCGCATGCATGATTTCTTCCCTGCTTGTAGGATGCGGCGGTAACGGTAATAATACGCCTGCAGCAAATGGAGGCGAATCAGAAACTGAAGCACCGGCAACAGATGAAGGAGACGCAGAAAAACCTGCGGCAAGTGGAGACAATGTGATCAATTTGTGGGCATTTACAGATGAAGTTCCCACAATGGTTGACAAGTTTTTAGAGACACATCCGGATTTCGGATACGAAGTTAATAGTACAGTAATTGCTACAACAGATGGTGCGTACCAGCCGGCACTTGATCAGGCGCTGGCAGCAGGCGGTTCAGATGCGCCGGATATTTATTGTGCAGAGTCAGCATTCGTTTTGAAATATACACAGGGAGATGCATCACAGTATGCAGCAGCTTATGAAGACCTAGGTATTGATGTGGATGCAGAAATCGAAGCAGCAGATATTGCACAGTACACAATTGATATTGGAACAAATCCTGATGGCAAAGTTGTAGGACTGGGATATCAGGCAACAGGCGGTGCATTTATCTATCGTCGTTCCATTGCTAAGGATGTATGGGGAACAGATGATCCTGAAGTGATCAAAGAAAAAATCGGTGGCGGAAGCGGAAGCTGGGATCAGTTCTTCGTAGCAGCTGATGAGTTAAAAGCAAAAGGTTATGGCATCATTTCCGGTGACGGTGATCTTTGGCATGCAGTAGAAAACAGCTCTGATACAGGCTGGATTGTTGATGGTAAATTAAACATTGATCCAAAACGTGAAGCTTTTCTTGATTTGTCCAAACAGTTAAAAGACAATGGATATCATAATGATACACAGGATTGGCAGGATGCGTGGTTTGCAGACATGAAGGGCGAAGGCGACAAAGAAGTTCTTGGTTTCTTCGGTCCTGCATGGTTGATCAACTATACTTTAGCACCCAACTGTGGCGGAGAAGCAGTAGGCGAAGGAACATACGGTGACTGGGCTATCTGTGAATCCCCTATTGGTTTCTTCTGGGGTGGTACATGGATTCTTGCTAACAAAGATACTGAAAAGGCAGAAGCTGTAGGAGAGATCATTGACTGGATCACTCTCAATTGTACAGAAGAAGGTCTTCAGTACGGATGGGCAAATGGTGACCTGTACGGTGCAGGCGGCACAAAAGACTGCGTAGGATCTGGTACAGTAATGGCTATGTCTGATGGCTCCGTAGATTTCCTCGGCGGACAGAATATGTTTGATGTATTTGTACCTGCAAATGCTTATGCAAATGGTAAAAACTTAACACAGTATGATGAAACAATCAATATATACTGGAGAGATCAGGTTCGCCAGTACACAGCGGGCGAAAAATCCCGTGAACAGGCAATTGCAGATTTCAAACAGCAGGTTGCTGACAACTTAGATGTAATCGTAGAGTAATTATCTTGGGATAAGATAAAAACGGTTGATTATATTTTAAGTGCGGGGCGGATGATTCTTTCGTCTGCCCCGCTTTTTTAAAATAATGACACTTATGGAAGTGGAGGTGGGTGAATTGAGAAAGAAAAAACGAGGGTTCGGATATGCAAAGTGGGGCTACATCTTCAGTCTCCCTTTTGTCATTGCCTTTTTGATCTTTTCCCTATATCCGATCATCTATACAGCAGTAATCGGATTCACTGATTTAAAGGGATTAGGTATGACTGATATCCATTTTCTTGCAGATGATCCCTTTAAAAATTTTAAATTAATATTGACAAATGCGTCGTTTCAGACGGCGTTCAAAAATACAGTAGTAATGTGGATCTTAAACTTTATTCCACAGATTTCTCTTGCACTTTTGCTGGCAGCATGGTTTACAGATAAAAGATCCAAGGTAAGAGGGCAGGGATTCTTTAAGGTTTTATTTTATATGCCAAATATCATTACTGCCGCAACGGTTGCAATTTTATTTAAATCTTTATTTGAATATCCCATGAGTCCTATGAATGACCTGGTAATGTCTCTGGGAATTGCAGAAAAACCAATACAATTTTTGATCAGTAAAAATGTTGCAAGAGCAATTGTAATCTTTATCCAGTTCTGGATGTGGTATGGCTATACAATGGTTGTATTAACTTCCGGTATTCTGGGTATCAGTCCGGAGATTTTTGAAGCAGCTGAGGTAGATGGTGCTAACCGTTGGCAGACATTCTGGTATGTAACAATTCCGAATATCAAGACGATTTTGTTATTTACTTTAGTAACCAGCTTGATCGGCGGATTAAATATGTTTGATATTCCTAAGTTATTCATGCTTGGCGGACCGGATAATGCAACAACAACTACCAGTGTATTTATTTATAATCAGGCATTTAGCGGCAGTTATATGTACAACAGAGCCGCTGCTGCAAGTATGATCATGTTTGTGATCATTGTTGTTTTGTCAGCTGTTATGTTCTGGCTTTTGAGAGACAAGGATGAAGAAAAAACAGAAAGACAGATCCGTCAGCAGCAGAAAGCCTATAAAGCAAAGCAGAAGGCACTGCGGAAAGAAGAAAAAGCAGCATTAAAAGCAGCTGTAGGTACAGAAGCAAATGTTTTGGCAGAAACAGTCAATGAAGAAAAAACAGATGGGGAGGAGGATGCGTCATGTTAAAAAATAAGAATAATACAATTATGAAAATAGTTATTTATGTTGTTTGTATTTTTCTGGCGATTTTAAGTATCTTCCCTTTCTGGATCATGTTCATGAATTCCACCAGATCCACAACGGAGATTCAGCAGCATGCAATTTCATTCCTGCCTTCCGGATATTTGATGAACAATTTAAAGATTCTTCTGGGCAAGAGCTTTAATCCGGCAGTGGGTTTTACAAACTCCATTATTATTTCGGTAGGCGCAACAGCATTGGCGGTTTACTTTTCCACTTTGACAGCTTATGCTCTTGTGGTATATGACTGGAAATTGAAAAAACCATTTTTCAGTTTTATTATGGCGATCATGATGATTCCGGCGCAGGTAACTATGATTGGTTTTTACCAGATGGTATACAAAATCGGTATGACAAATAATTTGTCAATGCTGATCCTGCCATCTATAGCGGCACCTTCCATGGTATTTTTTATGAGACAGTACATGTATCCGGCTCTTTCTATGGAGATTATTCAGTCAGCACGTATTGATGGTGCAGGAGAGTTTCGGATTTTCAATTCAATCGCCTTACCGATCATGAAACCGGCTATTGCAACACAGGCAATCTTTACTTTTGTGTCAAGCTGGAACAACTTGTTTACGCCATTAGTTCTCTTGACAGATCAGAAGAAATATACAATGCCTATCATGGTGTCCCTTTTAAGAGGTGATATTTATAAGACAGAATATGGATCAGTTTATCTGGGTCTTTCCCTTACTGTTCTTCCGTTGATAGTTGTATACTTGATTTTATCTAAATATATTATTGCCGGTGTGGCGCTTGGCAGTGTTAAAGGTTAAAATACTTTTACATACTAATATCTTTCCCAATATAAAAGGAACAGGATTGTAGCAAAACTACGCTCCTGTTCCTTTTTGTAATAGAAAAATCTATCGGACGGACTCATGGCGAAACTTGTTTCTGTATTCGGTGGGAGAACAATCGGTAAATTTTTTAAAGCAGCGGCAGAAGGTTGTCAGATTGTTAAAACCGGTCTGGAAAGCAATATCTGTTATGGGAATATCCATGGTCAGCATGGATTGCGCTGCCTGAATGCGTTTGTGACATAAATAATCATAAAAGGTTGTGTTAGTATATTGTTTAAATAATCGCGAAAAATGAAACTTAGAAAAACCGATATAATCAGCAGCCTGCTCCAGAGTTAATTCTTCAGTGTAGTTTGCATCGATATAGGTAAGCAGGTTTGCGAATTTCTCGTAGTATTCCTGTTGTTTGTTATAAGAGGCGGGGTTGATGTTCTTTTCATTCAGCCCGAAGTAATCGCGGCCGATGGTGATCATTATTTCTAATATAAGGGAATAAATAGAACATTCCCAGAATGTTTCATTGGAAAAGTAGATATCCACCATTTGCATCAAGGTAGCATAGACTTGCTGGTAGATACCGGGTCTTGTATTTGCATTACACAGATAAGGCTCCAGGAAAAGGGGATTCAGCGTCTGAAAATCTTTTAGACAGCTTAATATTTCCATATTTATCA
Source organism: Lachnospiraceae bacterium (assembly GCA_017936785.1). GTDB lineage: Bacteria > Bacillota > Clostridia > Lachnospirales > Lachnospiraceae > UBA2882. Next base: position 20,247 of record JAGBEV010000062.1, read on the forward strand.
AAAAAATAAATCGGACACCGGGATTATTGCATACGAGTTCATGGAGCATGTGCGGTGGGAGAATCAGAATATCACCTACATTCAAAGTGTATGTTTGGGAGTTTGCTACCACAACGTATTCGTTCTCCATGCAGACAATGATCTCCATAGCATTATGATGATGCATAGAGTAGCTTTCCGGTTGGTTGTTGCGCCAAATGCGCATATGGGATTCAGGAATATAATCTACCTGCTCCTGCTGGCCGTTTAGATTTCTGCATACAAAATTCTGTATTGGTTGTTCATAATTAGCCGGAGTTTTGTTTATGCGGTCATATTTCATGTAAATCCCCCTTTTTTCTATACTCATAGACTATAACAAGGTATTCTTTACGCATGTAAAGAAGTGTTTCTATTTATGGAATCATTATATCCGTTTTTACACGAAAATAAAAGTTTATAGGGGTGATGTCAGCAATATTTGTAAAATAAAACGCAATATATGTGATGTTATATGTGCTGAATTTAGATTATGATATAATTAGTTCAATCTAAACGAAATTATATTAAATAAGCATATTGAAGGAGATAGATATGGACAGAAAAACAGCAATGAAAAAAGCAACAGAGCTGGTTGAGCAGATGACTGTAGAAGAAATGGCATCCCAGCTTCGGTATGATGCACCGGCTATAGAACGACTGGGGATTCCTGAGTATAACTGGTGGAATGAAGGCCTGCATGGCGTGGCAAGAGCGGGTACTGCCACGGTATTTCCACAGGCAATCGGTCTGGGAGCAACCTTTGATGATAAGTTGTTAGAAGAAATCGGAGAGGTTATTGCTATAGAAGCAAGAGCAAAATATAATGAAGCAATAAAAGAAGGAGACCGTGATATTTATAAAGGACTGACGATCTGGTCTCCTAATGTAAACTTGTTTCGGGACCCCAGATGGGGAAGAGGTCATGAGACTTACGGAGAAGATCCTTGTTTGATCAGCCGGTTGGGAGTTGCATTTATTGAGGGGCTCCAGGGTGATGGAGAGTATATGAAGACAGCAGCATGTGCAAAACATTTTGCGGTACATTCCGGTCCGGAGGAAATGCGGCACTATTTTGATGCTAAGGTAAGCATGAAGGATATGTGGGAAACTTATCTTCCTGCCTTTGAGGCATGTGTCAGAGAGGCAAAGGTTGAATCGGTTATGGGAGCTTATAACCGTACCAATGGAGAACCATGCTGTGCCCATGGATATCTGATGGATGAAGTGCTGCGCGGCAAGTGGAAGTTTCAGGGACATTATGTGTCAGATTGCTGGGCAGTCAAGGATTTCCATGAAAACCATAAGGTGACGGAACGACCGGAAGAAAGTGTTAAGCTTGCACTGGAAAAGGGCTGTGATGTTAATTGCGGATGCACGTATCAGAGAATTCTGGCAGCATATGAAGAAGGCATACTGCCTCTGGAGCATATTAAAAGATCTGCAATCCGGCTTTTTACTACCCGCTTTTTGCTTGGAATGTTTGATAAAACAGAATATGACAATATACCTTATGAGAAGGTGGAATGCAGAGAGCATCTGGCACTGGCGTCTAAAGCGGCAAGGGAAAGCGTTGTCTTATTAAAAAATGACGGAATCCTGCCTTTGGATAAATCAAAAATAAAGACCATTGGAGTAATCGGACCTAATGCGGACAGCAGAAGCGCATTGGTCGGAAATTATCATGGAACCTCTTCCAGATACATTACAGTTTTAGAAGGCATACAGGACTATGTAAAGGATGATGTGAGGGTTCTTTATTCTCTTGGTTCCCATCTGTTTTTTGACAGGGAAGAGCCTTTGGCAAAGGCTGATGACAGAATATCCGAAGCAAAAACTGTGGCAAAGCATTCCGATCTGGTGGTGCTGTGTCTGGGGTTGGATGAATCTCTGGAAGGAGAAGAGGGAGATACCGGTAATGCATATGCATCAGGAGATAAAAAAGATTTGAAACTTCCCAAGTCGCAAATAAGGCTTTTAGAAGCCATAGCAGAAACAAAAGTTCCCTTTATTGTCTGCATGATGACCGGAAGTGCCATGGATCTTAATTTTGCAAGTGAAAAGGCTTCTGCAATTTTGCAGGCATGGTATCCGGGTGCCAGAGGCGGAAAGGATGTAGCAGATATCTTATTTGGAGAAATTTCTCCCTCCGGGAAACTGCCGGTTACCCTTTACCGGGATTTAGAGGGGCTTCCCGATTTTACGGATTATTCTATGGAAGGACGTACCTATCGGTTCCTGAAAAATGAGCCGCTTTATCCCTTTGGTTATGGACTGACATATGGAGATACCTATGTAGCAGATTTAAAAATTGATGAAGCTTTAGATTATAAGGATCTGATCAGGAAAGATGTAAAAATATCTGTTTGTGTCGGCAATAAGGGAGCAATGGAAACGGAAGATGTCATTCAGATTTATGTCCATGTTAAAGGAACAGAAAATGAGATACCCAATCCGAAGCTGGCGGCATTTCAGAGGGTGCGGCTGAAGCCGGGGGAAGAACAGAACTTTGAAATGACAATACCGTCCTCTGCTTTCGGAACAGTCAATGAGCAGGGAGAGAAATGTTTTGACGGCAACAGGGCATATATTTATGCAGGGTTCGGACAGCCGGATTTAAGGACGAAAGCATTGACTGGTAAAGAAGATAAGTGTTTGATTGTTTGAATAAGTGTTAGGAATATGTAGAATGGGAGATTTAAGTCACTCATTCTGCATATTTCATTGGGGGAAATACGAAAGAGCAGGAAGAGGGACTATATGAGAATCGGAATCTTCATAGGTGATATATATCAGACATACTCGTCCATAATCATAAAAGAAATGGAAGCCTATGCCCGAGATAATAATATTACATTACATATTTTTGGCAGCTTTGCCACACCGGGCAAAAATATTCTTCATGCCGAAGGAGAAAAAAGTATTTTGTACCTGCCGGAGTTAGAAGAACTGGAGGGTATTATCATCGCAGGTGATACAATGGGGCATTTTGGTATGGAACAGGAACTGCGGGAACGTCTGGACAGGGAAGCAAAATGTCCCATTGTCAGTATTCGTTCAAGAGAGGAAGGATATTATAATGTGTTAATTGATAATGTGACTGCCATGTATGATATGACCAATCACTTTATTAAAGATCATGGCTTTCGTGATATTTGTTTTGTGACCGGGCGTATGACTATGGAAGATGCAGGCAAACGTTTGGAAGGCTATAGAAAGGCAATGGCAGAAGCAGAAATTCCTGTTACAGAGAAGATGATCTTTTATGGGAATTACTGGAAGGATCAAGGGGCAGAAATTGTAGACTATTTTATAAAAGGAAGAAAGAAACTGCCTTCTGCGATTATTTGTTCCAATGATTATATGGCATTGGCTGTTTGTGAAGAATTACAATGCAGAGGAATCCGTGTGCCGGAGGACATATGTATCAGCGGATTTGATGATCTGGAAGAAGGGCAGATGTTTCAGCCGGCTTTAAGCAGCGTTCATATACCTTTTGAAAAGATGGCAAGACAGGCACTGGAAACGGTAGTTGCACTTGCTGGGGGAAAAGACGTGGATAAATGTCAGTTGATCCATGGAGAGAATTGCTGCCGTCATAGCTGTGGCTGTGGGAGAGACTCAGTTTCTTTTTCCAATAACAGATGCCGCAGCCGGAATAAGAAATTCCGGTATATGGCAAAGGAATGTATTTATTTGAGTGCAGACTTTGAAAGCGCACTGAATGAAAAAGAGTGTTTGGAGTGGGTGGGACATTATATCCGTGGATTTGATGTAGAAAATTGCTTTATCTGCTTAAAACAAAGAAACAGAAATGATCAGGGGGATTCAGTTAAAACGGTATGGGGAGAACATATCAGTTTAAGACATTATCTGGATGAAAAAGGGAAATCAGTTTTTGCAGACATTCCTTTTCGGGAAAAACAACTGCTTCCTACGCAGTATCTGCCTCTTTTAGAAAACAAAGTGAATATTTTTATTCCACTTCACTGCAAAAATGAAGTATATGGATACTTTATTTTTCAAATGAAATCCGGAAGGGATTCCATAATGGATGAAAAATATGAATTTTTTTGCATGAACGTAGGAAATACCTTGAAAAGGATCTATATGTATGATGAGTTATTTTCTGTTCATGACATTATGCAGCTGTGTATCAAAGATCCGCTGACAAATATTTATAACAGGCGGGGATTTGAGAGAAAGCTTTTGGAAGTCTGTGATGTGGTTAAAAGAAATGGTAAGAGAATTGCTGTGGTAAGTATTGATATGGATGGATTAAAGTATATCAATGATCATTTTGGACATTTAAAAGGGGATGAAAGCCTTATTGCTTTCAGCAGGTGTCTTTGTGCGGTATTGGAAAAAGGGGAATTTTGTGCCAGAATGGGCGGAGATGAATTTGCAGTGGTATTGCTTCTGGATGAACCCAGACGAACTGAGAGATTTCAAAATCAATTGCAGGACAAGATGACTTTGGAAAATAAACGAATCAAAGAGCCTTATATGCTAGATGCAAGTATTGGAATCTGTGAAGTGGAAAACAATGATTCCGTTATGGAATATATTCAACTTGCAGATAAAAAGATGTATGAAAACAAAAGAAGAAAGGCATTGGATAAAAGGAGAATCGAAGATGCTGGTAAAATCATATCATAGGGAGGCGTATGAGAGGCTTTGCCATAAGGCATTGCTCAGAATGGGAAACAGGGTACGGATAACAGGCAAGTTTATGGATCTTCTCCGTGGAAAAGAATTAACGATAGCATATGTTGGAGGGTCAATTACCCAGGGGGTGGGTGCAAATGAGCCATGGAAAGAATGCTATGCCTTCCAAAGCTTTTTAAAAATTCGGGAAATGCTGAAAAGCAAGCTGGGATTAACAGAGGGGCAGGTGGAGAAAATTCGATTTTTAAAGGCGGGACTTGCAGGAACAGGTTCTGAGCTTTGCAGTGTCCGTTATGAAAAGGATATAGGTCGGGATGGAAAGGAAAACCCTGATATTGTTATTGTAGAATTTTGTGTAAATGATGAGGAGGATGAAACAGGAGGCGTTTTTTATGAAAGCCTGATACGACGAATCCTGAAGCAGAAAAGCCAGCCTGCAGTTATCCTTTTGTTTAGTGTATTTCAAAATGGCTTTAATCTGCAAAGACGCATGCTTCCGGTTGGAGAATGGTATGATCTTCCGGTGATCAGTATTAAGAATGGTATTTATAGCCAGTTTGGCAGTGAAAGTGAAATCATATCCTGTGAGGAATTTTTTTCTGATCCGCTGCATCCCTCCAATTTGGGGCATACCTTTATGGCAGACTGTATCTGCTGCTATTTTGAAAGATTGTTAGAAGTATTCATAAAAGAAAATAAAACAAATACAGAAACGAAAAAAGATAAATGGAAAAATAACATTAGTGAACTTTCCAGTATTTACGGAAATGATATGGAAAACATGTGCCTTTTGGACAGGGTGCATAGTTATGAGGATGCGCAGATTGAAGAAGGAGATTTTGCTGGTATTGATGGAGATCTGCAATGTGCTCCTATGGATGACAAACCTGAAGAAATACCGGCATTTTCTCATAATTGGCATTTTGCAGGACGTTGTGACGGTGTGACAGGCAAACCTTTTCGGATGAAGATCAATGCGCAAACTTTGGCGGTAGTTTTGAAAGACAGTGAAAAGAAAGAATTTGGCAAAGCCTGTGTTTATGTGGATGGAAAGCTATGTCGTATTTTTGATCCGCAGATTGTCAACTGGACACATTGTCATGTGATGCTTTTATATGACAATGTTCCCGGCTGGCATGAGGTAGAGATCTTACAGCAGCCGGCGGAACAGGGAAAAAAAGTTACAATTTTAGGTTTTGGATATGTAAAATAAAAAAGAATCAGGGAAATAAAAAGGCGGCGCCGGTCGCAAGGCTGTAAGTACAGTTTTGATGTTTTGATATCTCCCTTTTCATTGCATACCTGCCCGAAATAGTGTAAAATAAACGGGAAAGTGTCAGATTTTTGTTAATTTGAGGGGAATGTAAAAGGGAGATCAGGATTTGAATACGGAGAATGTTTTTAAGAAAATAATTGCTTTTATCGGAAAGGATACAAAAGCAAAAAATGAATCAAAAAAGACGATTGTGGTAATACGAAATATCATTATTTCCATACTGGTGTATTTTTCCATAAATGCAGTCATCGGGAATGTAGTAAAGGATGTCAGGAGCACTATTTTTTATATTGTCTTTTTTGCTGTTTTTGCGGGCATCTTTGCCTGTTCCTATCATTTTAGGACCATAACCACCTTATGGATGTTTAATGTGGGTATGCTTGCTTTCGTTTTTGCGATTCTCAATTTTTTCGGATGGAATGTGGGTGTGCAGCATTTTCTGATAGTCATGCTGCTGTTGTACTTTTTTTCGGGATATAAAAGATATAAGCAAAAGTTTGCCTATGCTGCCGCCATATGTGCATTACGAATCATTCTGTTTTATATATATCAGGAAAGAACTCCGATTCTTCCTCTTACCTCATCTATCATAGAAACCCTGCAGATCGTCAATACCATTACGATCTTCTGGTGCATATCTTTGATCGCCTATATATTCAGCAGGGACGGACAGGAACTGGAGGGCAAGCTTGTACAGTACAATGAACAGTTGGAAAAGCAGGCGAATACCGATAAGCTCACAGGATTGTATAACCGGAGAAAGGCATGGGAATATCTGGAATGTATGGCTCGGGATAGAAGCGAAGACAGCGGTTTCAGCCTTTGCATCTGCGATATCGATTTTTTTAAAAAAGTAAACGATACCTATGGTCATGATATGGGAGATGAGGTTTTAAAGAAAGCCGCCGGTATTTTTGAAGAAGAGATGACAGGAAAAAACTTTGTGGCAAGATGGGGCGGAGAAGAGTTTTTATTGCTTTTTCCCGGCTGCAACGGGGATGATGCTTATGTAAAGCTGGAGCACATCAGAAGAAAAATCAAGGATATGAGAGTCAAGAAAGATGATATTGAAATTGGGATTACCATGACTTTCGGGCTGGCAGAGCATGACTATTCGGAGAAAGTGGATGATACAATTAAAGAAGCAGACCGTAAGCTCTACCAGGGAAAGGAACAAGGGAGAGACAAAATCGTATATTAGAGGGAGATTCCTGTATTGGGAAAAATTGATGAAAACCGCCTTTGACGATCCGATAGAAACAGATTGTCAGAGGCGGTTTTTTTGACGGAGACGGCGGGATTCGAACCCGCGTGCCGGCAAAACCGGCAAACTGATTTCGAGTCAGCCCCGTTATGACCACTTCGATACGTCTCCAAAATATTTACAACGAATTTTATTATATCCATAATCTCAGATTTCGTCAATTCCTACTTATTTTATCCATCGGGGAATAATGCCATTTGATTTCATGAAACAGGTTTGATATAATTATAAACAGTTATTGAGTAAACGGATTTGTGTGGAGGGAATTGAATATGTATCATTGCCGGGTTCGGTTTTACCTTTTTGGTAAGCAAAGAAGATTATTTGAGGTTATGAGGGATATGCCGACGCTGGAGCATTTTAAGCATGAGTTTTCAGAAGGCGACTGGCTGGATGAAAGGCTGGCGGCTGAGGCGGATGTGATCATAGCTGATCTGAGCGGAACAGAGGGGAAGGAAAACTTTCAAAGGCTGCTTTCTTCCATGAAAGAGGAAGCGGAGTTGATTGTTATTGCAGATAAAGAACGGGCTGCGTTATTTGCAGAAGGAGATTTATCAAGGGTTACGGATATATGGGTGCTGCCTATGACAGAGGGAGAAATGAGATTCCGGTTTTTACAGTGGCAGCGGAATCATAAGCTGCGTAAGGATTTTTGGCAGACCCGGAATTATTTGGATTCTACCATTAACAGCGTTCCCCATCTCATCTGGTATAAGGATAGAACAGGCGTACATAAAAAGGTAAATAAAAGCTTTTGTAAAGCTGTCAATAAAACCATGGAGCAGATAGAAGGAAGAGGGCATTACTATATTTGGGATATTACTCCTGATGAATATGCCAAAGGCGAATTTATCTGTATGGAATCGGAATTTGAAGTCATGGACAAAAGAAAAACCTGTGTGTTTGACGAGGCAGTAAAGATCAGGGATGACATGAGGCAGCTTAAGACCTACAAATCCCCGCTGTTTGATCTGGACGGAAGTGTAATGGGCACTGTAGGCGTAGCGACGGATGTGACACAGGAACGCATTTATGAGCAGATGATCGTCAATAATGCAAATACGGATTTCCTGACAGGTCTCTATAACCGAAGATATGTTTCGCAATTCATTGAGGATAGAGAAGAAGAGCCATTGACAGTATACTATCTGGACCTTGATAATTTTAAGGGAGTCAATGACCGGTACGGACATCAGGAAGGCGACAATGCCCTGCTTATTACGGCGGAAACTCTGCGGAAATGTATGCCTGACGGAATGATCGCCAGAGTGGGAGGCGATGAATTCCTGGTAGTTGAAACCGGTGATTATACAGAGGCGGAAATTGAAGAAAAAAGAGAGTGGCTTCAAAAGCAGCTGGATAAAGCATATTTGGAAAATGAACACTTCAAAAGCATTTCTGCCAGCGTGGGAACTGCACATTCTGCAAAAGGAAAGAGCGTTATGGATACGCTGATCAAAGAAGCAGATGAATTTATGTATCGTGAAAAGAACAGAAAGAAACAGTCTCTTTAAGCAGAAAACAGAAAGCGCCATTTTGCCGTAAGCAAAATATGGTGCTTTTTGTATGTGTTTGATCTGTAAGTTTTAAGTTGAGATAAACAGGAAAATAATATATAATAAATATAACTTTGGGACTTTGTATAAGTTCATGAACGGATAAAAGAAAAAGAATTGTTAAAACATATTTGGCAAGGAGGAAAAAGTGATGAAAAGAATCGGTATGTTGACCAGCGGCGGAGACTGCCAGGCATTAAATGCTGCCATGAGAGGTGTGGTAAAAAGTGTTACCAATTTTGAAAGTGATGTGGAGATCTATGGCTTCATTGACGGTTATAAAGGGCTGATCTATGGCGACTTCCGTATGCTCACAAGCAAGGACTTTTCGGGAATTCTTACAAAGGGAGGAACCATTCTCGGCAGCAGCCGTACTCCTTTTAAAACCATCAAGGACCCTGATGAAAACGGGCTTGATAAAGTGGAAGCCATGAAACAGAATTACTATAAATTAAAACTGGATTGTCTTGTTATCCTTGGAGGAAACGGAACTCATAAGACCGCAAATCTCTTAAGAGAAGAAGGACTAAATGTAGTAACACTTCCTAAGACCATCGATAATGACCTTTACGGTACGGATATGACCTTTGGGTTCCAAAGCGCAGTCAATATTGCAACAGATGCCATTGACTGTATCCATACCACTGCCGCATCCCATGGCAGGGTATTTATTGTAGAGGTTATGGGTCATAAAGTCGGCTGGCTTACTTTAAATGCAGGTATGGCAGGCGGCGCTGATATTATCCTGATTCCGGAAATTCCTTATGATATCGATAAAGTGGTTGATGCGATTGAGGAACGTCATAAAAAAGGCAGCAAATTTACCATTCTTGCAGTGGCAGAGGGTGCCATTTCCAAGGAAGATGCAGCATTATCCAAAAAAGAATATAAAGAAAAAATGAAAAATTACCCCTATCCTTCCGTATCCTATGAGATTGCGGATAAGATTCAGAAGAAATCCAAGTATGAAGTGCGTGTAACTGTTCCGGGACATACACAGCGAGGCGGAAGCCCCTGCCCTTATGACCGCGTATTTGCATCCAGACTGGGTTCTGAAGCGGGAAAACTGATCATGAAGGGCGAATATGGTTTTATGGTGGGCATTAAAAACCGTGAGATCATTAAAGTACCTTTGGAGGATGTAGCAGGTAAATTAAAATATGTTTCTCCTGACGCATCTATTATCAAAGAAGCGAAGATGTTAGGAATCAGCTTCGGTGATTAAGGAAGAGTGAAAACATGTCTTATCAGGCACTGTATCGAAAGTTTCGTCCGGCGGAGTTTGAAAACGTCAAAGGACAGGACCATATTGTTGAAACATTAAAAAATCAAATAACAGCGGACAGGATCGGGCATGCTTATCTTTTCTGCGGTACAAGAGGTACGGGAAAGACTACCATTGCCAAAATATTTGCAAAGGCAGTCAATTGCGAGAATCCTGTGGACGGAAGTCCCTGTGGAGAATGTAAAAGCTGTAAGGCGATTGCCTCCGGCAGCAGCATGAATGTCATTGAGATCGATGCCGCATCCAATAACGGCGTTGACAATATTCGTGAGATCGTAGATGAGGTATCTTATTCACCGGCGGAAGGAAAGTATAAGGTGTATATCATTGATGAGGTGCATATGCTTTCCATCGGCGCTTTTAATGCACTTTTAAAAACTCTGGAAGAACCGCCGGAATATGTGATCTTTATTCTGGCAACCACAGAAGTCCACAAAATACCCATTACTATTTTGTCACGCTGCCAGCGGTATGATTTCAAAAGAATCGGTATCGATACCATTACAGACAGGCTTTCAGAGCTGATGGATAAAGAGCAGGTTCAGGTAGAGCCCAAGGCGCTGCGCTATATTGCCAAGACTGCCGACGGATCTCTCCGTGATGCCTTAAGTCTGCTGGATCAATGTATTGCTTTCCACTTTGGAAAGGAACTGACCTATGACATGGTATTGGACGTACTGGGTGCAGTGGATAACGAAGTGTTCAGCCGCCTTTTGCGGCATATGATAGAGCAGGATGTATTGGCATGTATCAGCCTGTTGGAAGAGATCGTCATGCAGGGAAGAGAACTGACCCAGTTTGTCAGCGATTATACATGGTATCTGCGCAATCTGCTTTTGGTAAAAAGCTGTGATGATGTAGAAGATGTGCTGGATGTTTCTTCCGATCATTTAAAGCTCTTAAAAGAAGAAGCGGATATGGCAGATCAGAATACCATTATGCGCTTTATCCGCATTTTTTCAGAATTATCGGGACAGATCCGTTATGCGTCCGCAAAACGGGTTATGATCGAAATGACTATGATCAAGGCTTGCCGTCCCAATATGGAAAAGGATCAGGAATCGGTATTGGAGAGAATCCGCACCCTGGAAAATAAAATCGAAAAGGGACTGGTCATGGCAGCACCTGCAGGAGGGATAAACGGAGCCGGTATCAGCGGTAATCCCCAGGCAGGCACGCCAAATGGATCGGCACCGGCAAACAGACCGCAGCTGCCCAAGGCTATTCCTGAGGATGTGGAACAAATTGTCAAAAAGTGGCCTGTTATTTTAAATGACTGTTCAAACCCCATGAAGGGATATTTGAAAACAGCCAGGCTGAGTCTGGGGAATGACAACCATCTGCAGATCTTTCTGGTAGAAGGAACATATTCCGATTACTTTTTAAAAAATCCCGAGCACCAGGAGCAGTTAAAACAACATTTAAGCAATGCCATAGGAAAAGAAGTAATACCTGATTTTAAGACCTATGGGCAGAATGAAGATTTTGAGGCAAATAATATTGATTTATCCAGGATTATCATGATGGATATAGAAGAGGAGGACTAAAACATGGCAAAACGCGGAGGATTTCCGGGAGGAATGCCCGGAAACATGAATAATCTGATGAAACAGGCACAGAGGATGCAGCGTCAGATGGAAGAAAGCCAGAAAGAATTAGAGGAAAAGGAATTTACGGCGAAAGCAGGCGGCGGTGCCGTAGAAGTAACCGTTACAGGAAAAAAAGAAGTTACAAAAGTATTGATCGATAAAGATGCAGTTGATCCTGATGAAACGGAAATGCTGCAGGATATGATCATGGCAGCAGTCAATGAGGCGCTGCGTATGGCAGAAGAGGCAAATGCTGCGATCATGAATAAAATGACCGGCGGTCTGGGAGGATTTCCATTCTAATGGACTTATATAGTGGCTATATCAACCGGTTAATTGAAGAATTGTCAACTTTGCCGGGAATCGGCAATAAATCTGCCCAGAGACTGGCTTTTTATCTGGTCAATCAGCCCAGGGATCATGTGAAGCGGCTGGCAGATGCCATTGTGGAGGCAAAAGAAAAAGTGCGCTATTGTTCGGTTTGCTGCACTTTGACAGATCAGGAAGTATGCCCTATCTGTGCAAATGTAAAACGGGATCACCAGACTATTATGGTGGTTGAAAATTCAAGAGATCTGGCAGCATATGAAAAGACGGGGAAATTTCATGGCGTGTACCATGTTCTTCATGGAGCCATTTCTCCTATGCTTGGAATCGGACCAAATGATATACGGTTAAAGGAACTGATGCAGAGGCTGCAGACCGATCAGGTAACGGAGGTCATCATTGCTACCAACTCAAGTCTTGAAGGAGAGACTACTGCAATGTATATCAGTAAGCTGATCAAACCTACAGGAATCAAAGTAACAAGGATCGCCAGCGGTGTCCCTGTTGGAGGAGACCTGGAGTATATCGATGAGGTGACTTTGCTGCGGGCATTAGAGGGAAGAGTGGAACTGTAATATAGAAAAAGCAGCAAAGAAAAAAGGAACATTTGATGCGCAACCGGCCAAAGGCAATTTGTAAATATGAAAAATGATAGATGGAGGGAAAGCAATTGGTAACAGAAAAAATATTTGGAAAAACACCGGAAGGAGAACCGGTCACATTGTATTCTATTTCCAATCAAAAAGGAGTACAGGCTGATGTTATGAATTATGGCGCAATTTTGGTAAATCTCTTTGTGCCGGATAAAAAAGGAAAAATTGCAGATGTTAATCTGGGTTATGACAAATTAAATAAGTATTTTACCAATGGCAATTTCTTTGGAGCCTCTGTAGGACCTATTGCTAACCGCACGGCAAATGCCAAATTCACTTTGGACGGAAAGACTTATAAACTGGATGTTAATGATGGAAAAAACAATTTACATACAGATTTTGATAAGGGATTTCACAAACGTCTTTTTCGTGCAGAAGTGGATGAAAGCAAAAACAGTGTGACTTTTACCATATCCATGAAGGATGGGGAGCTGGGACTGCCCGGCAACAGAAAATTTGCAATTACCTATTCCGTAACGGAAGATAACGGCCTGCGCATTGATTATGATGCAACGACTGATAAGAAAACGATCATCAATCCTACCAACCATTCTTATTTTAATTTGAAGGGGCATGAAAGCGGAAGCGTTCTGGATGAAGAACTGTGGCTGAATTGCTCCCGGTTTACCAAGATCGTGGCAGGTGCGATTCCCACCGGTGAACTGGTATCGGTAAAAGGAACGCCTCTTGATTTTACCACGGCTGTTCCTATTGGAAAAAGAATCCGCAGCCGGTTTGAACAGATGCTTCTGGTCCATGGATATGACCATAACTTTGTAAGTGATGGAAACCCTGGTGAATTGACTAAGATTGCGGTGCTTTCCGATAAAGAGGCAGGCAGGACAATGGAAGTTTATACAGATATGCCCGGAATTCAGGTATATTCTGCTAACTGGGTGGGAAGACATAAGGGAAAAGGCGGCGCACAGTATAAGAGACGTTGTGCAGTTGCATTGGAAACACAATATTTCCCTAACAGCACCAATGACCCTAATTTTGCAAAGCCTGTTGTAGAACCCGGCAAACCATTCCATTCTACAACTATTTATAAATTTGTATAAGGTGATGAAATGGAAGAAAATAAAAATGTAGAAACAGAAACTTCCGAAATCGTGGAAGAAAAAGAACTTGCAGAAACTACTGAAAACGTGGACAATGAGACGGCAGAAGGACAGGGCGAACAGGATAAAAAGAAATCTCCCAGAAGTATGACTTCGAGCAGAAACGGTCTGTATTTAAGAACGGTAATCGGTGCATTGATCTTGTACTATGCCTATACCATTGTTGCGGATATAACTTCTACACCTGCAGATGAGAGAACCATGTTATATGTGTTTGTTGCTGTTTTTGGAATTGCCGGATTATGGACGGTAATTGATTCCGTAAAAAGGCTGCTCAAAAAAGAATATGATAATTAATGGATTTCATGATTTTTCCTTTCGTAGAAATCTGACGGCATATGCCTAAAGTTTTACAGGTGAAAAGAAAAAATAATCAACAAAAAGGCTGTTCCTTTGGAATAGTCTTTTTTTATTGCCTTTTTGGTCGAAAGAATCATAAATTGAGATGACAGAATCCGATAAAATCCGTAGTACCCCCTGTGTTATATAAATGGTAACGAAGTAAGAAAGAGGGTAATCGCGTGATAGAAATCGTAAAAGAGGGTGAGTCCCGGGTATACAAACGAGAAATTCCGAAAAATGTCCGTCAAATAGGTGAAGTAAGAGGAAAGACAAAAATATACATAGAAGATTATATAACAACGTTCATGAAACAGATTTCCACCAGAGATGATAAGCCGAAAGCATTGATCCTATATGGGGACAGGCAAAGCGATGGGGATGTGACACTTCTTTTTGTAAATGGTGCAATCCTGGCGGAATGTAATGAAGAAACCCAGGGCGACCTTACTGTATTCAAGGAAGATGTCTGGAAGGATGTCAATGAAAAAGCGGGACATTTTTTTAAAGAGTCATCGGTGTTGGGCTGGATTTATTTAAGATATGATCTGTCGGACTTTGTGGACGCACCCGTTATCAATACACATAAACAGTTTTTCAGGGAAGACCAGCAGATTTATATGGAATATTCTGTGGGAGAAAGAATTGAAAACCTGTATTTATTTGAAAAAGGCAGCATGCATCTTCAATCAGGATATTTTGTTTACTATGAGCGGAATGAAGCCATGCAGAATTATATGATAACCGTAAAACAGGACGAGCCTGAAGAGGCAAAACCGGAAGTGGATAAGGCGGCTAAAAAATTTCGCGGCATTGTTCAGGAAAAAAAGGAAGAGATCCATAGAAAACAGACTATGGGTATGCTGTATGGGACAAGCGTTGCCATGCTTTTGATCGTGACGATCATTGGTGTGACCATGTTAAATAATTATGAAAAAATGCAGAATATGGAAAAGGTGCTTTATGATATTTCTGCACAGATGGTAGATGAAGAAACGGGTGCTGAGATCGAGGCGGGTAAAGTGGAGGTGGTAACAGAAGACGCTGCATTGGTAAATGCTGCCACGGAAAGTCCTGCCGGGGAGGAAATACCTGGAGAAGATCAAGGTAATCAAAGTATTCCTGAACAATATAAAGAAAGTCCTCAGGAAGCAGTTTCGGATAATGCTGTACCCCAAGAGCCTGTTTTATCGGCGGGAGCAGAAGCGGGAGAGCCCCAGCCGGAAAGTGTTGTCCAGCCTGTAGAAACAGATCCGGTGATCGAAGCTCAGGAGGGACTGGTGATCCCGGGAACCTATTGCATTGAAAAAGGAGATACTCTGGCAAAAATCAGCATGAAGTTCTATGGAAATGAAAGCATGATAGATAAAATCTGTGAAGTAAATGGAATTGCTGATAAAAACAGTATTCAATATGGCGTGAACATCGTTCTTCCATAAAAAAATGAAATATGGTACAATGACTTTGTTGTTACGAAGGAGATTTACCATGCAGGAAGAAAAACTCACATTTCAGGAAAAAATATTAAAGCACCGCCTGACAAGAATCTACCGGATATTGCTTCTTATCATTCTGATAGTTGCAATATTTGTGGTAGTCCGCATTCAGATAGAGAACAAAGTTTATACCGATTATGAAGTAGTAAATTCTGCTGAAAGCATTGGTTCATCGGATAGTGTGATCATGGCTTATAATGGAAATATTCTCTGTTATAGCCGTGATGGAATATCCGCTTATAACAGTAAGGGCGATCAGCTCTGGAACCAGACTTATGAAATGCAGTCGCCGGTTGTATGTGCTGCAGGTGAATATGTAACAGCAGGGGATTATAAAGGAAATACCATCTATGTTATGAATGGGGCAGGTCCCTGTGGACAGATCAGTACCAATATGGTGCTTCTGGATGTGGCTGTCTCGGAAAAGGGAATCGTAACAGCTGTTTTGGATGACGATACTGTAACCTGGCTGAATGTTTATACCTCGGAAGGGGAAAATGTTGTATCTTTTAAAACCTCTATGAATCAAACGGGATTTCCTTTAAAAACTTCCATGTCATCTGACAATCGGAAAATGGCAGTTTCCTATTTGAAAGCAGGCGGAAACGGTATCAATACCAGCATAGCCTTTTATAATTTCGGAGATGTGGGACAAAACGTGATGAATAAGGTGGTCAGTGGATTTGATTATGATAACATGGTGATACCATTCTTACATTTTGTAAATGAAAATGATGTCGTGGCAGTGGGGGAAAATAAACTGTTGATCTTTGGCGGGAAAGAAATTCCCGAATTAAAGGCGGAAGCGGATATAGAAGAAAATGTAGAAGGTATATTCTGGGGTGATTCCTGTACAGCGCTTGTTTATAGAAATGATGACGGAGAAGACAAGTACCGGCTGGATGTATATGATCTGAGCGCGAAGCTGATCCTTTCCCAGACCTTTGATATGGAATATAGCAATATTATTCTGAATAACGGCAACATTATTATATATAATGAAGCATCTGTATGTATATGGAACAAAAAGGGGCTGGAAAAATACAATGGGGATTTGGGCGGAAGCATCAAAGCTGTGATTCCTACAAAGAGTAAAACGAAGTATATCGTAGTAAGAAACGAAGGATTGGAAATCGTTAAATTAAAGTAATGAATTTATTATTAATCTTAAGCTGTATTATCATAATTATTTTATCTGTATATGGACATAAAGCCGGATTTGTCAAAATGCTGGTACCTATTGTGTCCGGACTGTTTGCACTGTTTTTTATATTTTTACTGAAAGACTGGCTGTTTGCATTTCTATTTCGCTGGACAATTTTTCAGGGAGAACATATATTGGCGCGGGTTGTAGTTATCCTGCTCATTTATCTGTTGTGTGTTTTTGGATTTAAATGGGTGATAGGTGTATTGAAACTTTTGACAAAGCTGCCTGTCGTACATGGCTTAAATAAGCTATTTGGTTTGCTTCTTGGATTGATAGAAGGTTTTCTGCTGGTATGGCTACTTCTTTATATCATTCAGATCAAGGAAGGAAGTTTATTTGGCGTTGATTTCCGGACAATGATAATGGGAAGTCCCTTTTTGGGATTTTTGTCAGACCACAATTTGATCGCACATTTAATGAACACATTATTTGGGGGCTGGTTATGTTAATAACCCCCTAAATCGATGGAAAGAACTACCATTAGAAAATTTTTGAAAAAAACAAAAAAAATAGTTGACAATCAAATGCCTAAATGATACTATAAATGAGCCGCGTGTGAAGAACATGCGGCTAAAAAACGGTTTTCTTTACAAAGAAAGTTGCAGAACCTTGACAAATAAACAGCAATGCAACCCTGAAAGATTCTAAGAGAAAATTTCAGAGAACGTGTTTTAAAAGAACACAAACCAAGAACAGTAAAACGGTTAAAATTAG
>JAGBEV010000063.1 GCA_017936785.1 Lachnospiraceae bacterium
CCTCAAGATAAGATATCCCATTCTTCGGAAATAAGACCCCTTGAAGACTACAAGGTTGATAGGCTTAAGGTGGAAGTGCAGCAATGCATGGAGCTGATAAGTACTAATCGGTCGAGGGCTTAACCTGAGAGGTTTGGCGGATGGAAGAAGAAGCGGAGACCGGAGCGGAGAGTGAAGGAGGAAGCAGAAGGAGATCGGAGAGAGAAGTCGTTGTTCGGTTTTGAGGGTGCTGCCGGAGGCAGACCTCAAGAGAAGACCCGTAAGGAACGGGGAAATGATCCTCGATAGCTCAATGGTAGAGCACTCGGCTGTTAACCGAGTTGTTGCAGGTTCGAGCCCTGCTCGGGGAGTTGGCTTGGCAGGAAGTGCGAAGCGAAGATAAGGCTCCGTGGTCAAGCGGTTAAGACATCGCCCTTTCACGGCGGTAACACGGGTTCGATTCCCGTCGGAGTCATTAAATGTCAACATGATTCATATAATTAAATATGGCGCAGTAGCCAAGTGGTAAGGCAATGGTCTGCAACACCAGTATCCACCGGTTCAAATCCGGTCTGCGCCTCTCTTAGAAATGCTTTAGATTCAATCAATATTGAATCTAAGGCATTTTTTAAATTGTACTAAAATGAAAACTTGACTTTAAAAACCAGTGAGATATGATGTATTTAGGAGTGAAATACATATGAATACGCTAATTGTTTTACAACAGATGATCGTACTCTTTGCTATTATGATGGTGGGGTATTTTTGTTATAAGAAATCCTGGTTAGATAAAAATGCCTATGGAAAATTGTCAAAGATTGTTGTAAATGTTATGAACCCTATGTTGATCATTAACGGAGTCATTAATAAGGATGCAGGAAATGATTATGGGAAAATTATTCAGAATCTTATATTGATCGTTGTTTATTTTGTACTTTTAATATGTCTCAGCTTTCTTGTTGTTAAGATTTTAAAGCTGGAGAATTCTGTAGAAAGTCTTTACCGGCTGATGTTGGTCTTTTCTAATGTAGGGTTTATAGGAATTCCCATTATCAGCAGTGTATATGGAGAAACCAGCGTATTGTATATTGCTTTTTATATATTGGGATACAATTTTTTGTTATATACATATGGTTTACATTTAGTAAGTCTCAGCGTTCAGGGAGAGCAAAAGCAAACAGGAAAAGATTCATTTAAGAAAATGTTTAATGCCGGTGTTATTGCCTGCATTGCGGCTATTATGATCTTTGCATGCAGGATTACGGTACCTGCGCCTGTAGAAGCTTTCATATCTTATATGGGAGAACCGGCAGTGCCTTTGTCAATGGTCCTGATCGGCGCATCCATGGCACAACAGGAGATGAAAAAGCTCTTTACGGATCTAAAGATGTATTTATTTTTGATCATCAGATTATTGATCATTCCCATGGCGGCAGCATTGATTATCAGGAATTTTGCAGTTGATGCGGAAATTGCAGGCGTCTTTATTTTGATGCTGGCTATGCCTGTGGGCAGTATTGTCGTATTACTTGCAGCAGATCAGGGAGCGGATGAAACCTGTTGTACAAAGGGAAGTATTTTAAGCACATTATTCAGTGTCATTACCATACCGATTGTGTCATTACTGCTTTTCTAGAGTAGTAATACATATAAAAGACAAAATGATAAAAATCAGAAAGGGTATAAGGAAAAATTATGAATTCACCAGCAGAAATCGCAAATAATTATTTAACAATAGGAACGGGAAAGGCTAAAATACCACCGGTAAAAATGTTTATGCTTGCAATTTTAGCGGGAATGTATATTGCCATTGCAGGAGTGGGGGCTTCTGTGGCAGCTGTAACCATCGAAAATGCATCACTTGCTAAACTGGTATCAGGATGTATTTTCCCTGCGGGTCTGGCAATGGTAATTTTGGCGGGAAGTGAACTTTTTACAGGAGACTGCTTAATGATCATCCCATGTATGTCCAAAAAGATCACTGTATGGGAAATGCTCCGCAGCTGGATGATTGTATATGCAGGAAATTTTGTAGGTGGAGTACTGGTCTCGGCAATGGTTGTATATGGGCATACATTTTCACTGTTTAATAACAAAATGGCAGAATCAGCAGTAGCCATTGCTGCAGGAAAAACGGCATTATCTTTTTCCGATGCGCTGATCAGGGGGATCATGTGCAATATTCTGGTATGTGTAGCTGTATGGATGGGATTTGCTGCAAAAGATGCAGCCGGTAAGATTTTGGCAATCTTTTTGCCGATCATGGTATTTGTTATCTGCGGCTATGAGCATAGTGTGGCTAATATGTACTACATTCCCTCCGGTCTGTTTGCCATGAACGAATATGGTATAGCGGCGGATGGATTGAACTGGGGAACATTTTTAATAAGAAATGAAATTCCGGTTACTTTAGGTAATATTATAGGTGGACTGTTTGTGGGATTGATGTATTGGGGGATATATTTAAAAAAAGCCGCTGATAAAGGAAGGAACTAAAAAATAACTCCGTAACAATAGTTTGTGACAGGGTGGTTTTGCTTGCAAAGCATATATATATCGTATATAATTATTAAAACTGGGGATTTCTTTACGTCTTTACAATATGGTACTTATTTCCTATAGTGAGGCATGAATATGGGCAAAGAAAGATTGAATATTGGGCTGTTGATAAGTGAATATTGTGATACATTTGCAAGAGAAGTCTGCATAGGTGCTATGTATGCGGCAGAAGAAATGGATGCAAATCTGTTTATTATGGCTGGCGGATATTTTGATGCGCCTTATATGGAACGTAACAAAAGCAAATATGAGTATCAGAATAATTACATATATAACTTTGCCACAAAAGAAAATATTGATGTGTTGGTAGTGCTTTTAGGTACAATTGCCAGTAATGTGGATGAAAGTGTCCAAAAGAAGTTCCTGGAAGGTTATGAGGGAATACCTATTGTGACCATTGCCAACAAGGTAGATGGATATGCTAACATTTCTTTTGACAATAAGGCGGGATTTGCAAAAGAAGTGGAATATTTAATAAACTGCCTTGGAAAAAGAAAAATCGGTATTGTCTGTGGACCTGCCACCAATGAAGACTCTATTGAAAGACTATCCGCATACAAAGAGGTTCTGCAAAAAAATTCAATTCCTATAGATGATAAAAAAATTGTTTACGGTAATTTTACCGAATATAGTGAAGAAGCAGTAGAAGAGCTTTTGGATCACAATCCGGATCTGGATGCCATTGTATTTTCCAATGATTATATGGCGTTAGGAGGGTATCGTGTGCTGGAGCGGCACGGGTTGAAACCCGGAAAAGATATTTCTGTAGTAGGTTTTGACGATTCTCCTTTTTCTGCGTTGATGGAGCCCAGCCTGACAACTACAAGGGCAGATTCTTCTGAATTGGGTTATCGGGCGATCAAGGAAGCCTGCAAACTGAAATTGGGGGAAGATACGGACATCCGTATTGAGACGGCATTTATTACGAGAGAATCCTGTGGCGGCAGAGGCAAAGATGCTCTTGCCAGAGTTGAAAAGAAATTTGAGTTTAATCCGGAGAAGGATGATGTGTCGGTCCTGGTAGCACAGATCAGCAATGTCCTTTTTGATGGATATACAGAGGAAAATGTTATTTCCATTATTGAGAAGGAACTGAAGAGGTTCATTGACTGGATGCTGAAAAATGCCTATAACAAAAAAATCAGTGACGATTTGTATGGTGAAGTATCCGATCATTTCCTGAGATTGACAACAGAGCTCCTCACTAAACTGGATAATGTAAATCTGGTCTATGAAATCAGTGAATATTTGATATTGTTATTTGCAAAATCTGTGGAATCCGACAGAGACAGGATTAAATTGTATTCAGCGTTGGCAGAATGCTATAAGAATATCCTGTTGATTCATGAAAGAAACAGGAATCGGAATTCCCGGGAGAACGAGATGGTAAACCGGGTTACAATGGGAATCATGCGTGAACTGATCAGCGATGATGAGCAGGGAGAAAATTATGATGTACTGCTTTCCCAGATGCAGCTTTTGGATTTTGATAAAAGTTATGTGCTGATGTTTCCCAAGGTAGTGAAATGCCGCAAGAACGGAAAATGGGTAATGCCGGATAAACTGCATATAAAGGCTTACCAAAAAGGAAAAAACAGCCATATACCGAAAAAAGAAGAACAGGAAATTTCCATTGAGAATATGTATAAGAATCCTTTCCTGGAGAATAACAAAAGAAAGACTTATGCTATGTCTTTCCTGTTTTCCAAAGATGAGCAGTATGGAATATTTGTGGTAGAGCCCAAGTATAACAACTTTATGGCAATAGAACCTGTGGCTTTTCAGATTTCATCGGCAATCCAGACTATGCGGCTTATTATGAGCAAGGATGAGGTCAGTGCCAAGCTGGCTGAAAGTCTGGAACAGCTTAAGGAAACCAATGCCTTTTTGGATGAAGTGTCCAAATCCGATGAGCTGACGCAGATATATAACAGACGAGGTTTTCTGGTAACAGCCCGAAAGGTAATGAAGGAGCCGCAGAACCTTAATAAATGCGCAGTCATTATTTATGCAGATATGAATAATCTGAAGCTGATCAATGATAAGTTCGGTCATGAGGAAGGCGACTATGCATTGAAATCCATTGCGCAGATTTTAAAAGAGGCTCTTGGGGAAGATGAGATTATCGGA
The DNA here is from genome assembly GCA_017936785.1 of Lachnospiraceae bacterium. Lineage (GTDB taxonomy): Bacteria > Bacillota > Clostridia > Lachnospirales > Lachnospiraceae > UBA2882. Next base: position 4,669 of record JAGBEV010000063.1, read on the forward strand.
CGTTTTGGCGGAGATGAGTTTGCAGCATTTTTATTTGTGGAAGATAAAAATTATGAGCAGATTCTGAGAGGCAGGATAACAGATGCTACAGTCAGGCTGAATGACAGCAATGATAAGCCTTATTATATCAGCATGAGCGTCGGTATGAGCTCTTTTGTCAATGATGAAGAAACGGCATTGGATGATGCCATGGTAAGAGCGGATGTGGATTTGTATCTGCAAAAGAAGCATAAGAGAAATAAGATCTTAAAATAAATGAAATTGCGGGCTTGGACTGGGTTTGGTCTAAGCCCGGATTTGTTTGATTGAGCTTTTACGGATTTTGGAAATAAATGGAGACATCATGAACAAGGAAAAGAAAAAAGAGGAGAAACAGGAAAAGAAACAGGAGAAGAAAGGGATGCTCTGGAAAATATGGCTGGTTCTGGCAATTGTTTGTCTGGCATATTTTGTGGGGCTGAATTTCTATACAGGCTTTACCAATGTATTTTATATGATCTGGCTGCCGGCAGGCATTTTCTTTTTAATATGTGCATGGATGGCGAAAACTCATTTTATCAAAAGGGTTATGCCTGGATGGCTTACTATTACCCTGGGCATTGTAATGGGAATTTTGCTGGTGTTCTTTTTAACTATAGAGGGATTTATCCTTTCAGGATTTTATAAGACCCCGGCAGAAGATGTGGATTATGTTATTGTGCTGGGGGCACATGTAACAAACGGGAAACCCAGCAGGGTGTTGAAAAAGAGACTGGATGCAGCAGTGGAATATGCCGGGGGCCATAAGGATGTAAAGGTCATTGTATCCGGAGGACAGGGCAGCAATGAAACAACGACGGAAGCCTTTGCCATGGCAGCATATCTGGAAGAAAAAGGTATAGAGCGGGAGCGGATACTATTGGAAGAAAAGTCTACAGATACCAATGAGAACCTTCGTTTTTCAAAGGAATTTGTGGAAGACGGTGCAAGGGTGGCAGTTGTCAGCAATGATTTCCATATATACAGGGCTGTTCATCTGGCAAGGAATATTGGCTATGAGGACCCTCAGGGACTTGGAGCAAGAGATGAGATGGGAACACTTCCGGCAAATCTTTTGAGGGAATTTTTTGGCGTTATGAAGGATTGGGTATGCGGAAATATGAAGTTATTTCCTTTGTGGTAAAAGAGGAAATAGATGTTTTAGGGAGGAAAGAATATGAATGATGTTGAAAAGCTGCAGCAAATGATAGATGAGAGCAGTTCCATTGTATTTTTTGGCGGCGCAGGTGTTTCCACGGAAAGCGGTATACCGGATTTCAGAAGCGTCGATGGATTGTATCACCAGAAATATGATTATCCGCCGGAAACCATTTTAAGTCACACCTTTTACAGGAGTAAGACAGAAGAGTTTTACCGGTTTTATAAGGATAAAATGCTGTGTCTTGATGCCAGACCCAATGCGGCCCATTTAAAACTTGCGGAATTGGAAGCAGCAGGGAAATTAAAGGCGGTTATCACTCAAAACATAGACGGGCTCCATCAGGCGGCAGGAAGTAAAAGGGTGTATGAGCTTCATGGCAGTGTCCTGCGCAATTATTGCGAAAGCTGCGGCAAGTTTTATGATGCGGAGTATATTTTAAATTCCCGGGGAGTGCCTAAATGCACATGTGGCGGAGATATTAAGCCGGATGTGGTGCTGTATGAAGAAGGACTGGATAATGAGACCATAAGCGGTGCTATTAAAGCTATCAGTGAAGCGGATATGATGATCATTGGAGGAACTTCTCTGGTAGTTTATCCTGCGGCGGGACTGATCGATTATTACAGAGGAAATAAACTGGTGCTGATCAATAAGGCGCCTACATCCAGAGACAGCATGGCAGATCTGGTCATCAGCGGCCCGATAGGAGAAATCCTTTCCCAAATAGAAGTCCGTTGAGGCAAAAAATGTAACAAAAAGACCTGTGAAGGAAAAACAGAGGAAAGGAGCTGCAAATGGATTATCAGGTAGGCGATATTGTCACTCTTAAGAAACAACATCCCTGCGGCAGCAGGCAATGGGAAGTATTGCGCATAGGCGCAGATTTCAGATTAAAGTGCTGCGGGTGCGGACATCAGATCATGATTGCCCGTAAACTTGTGGAAAAAAATACAAAAGAAATACAGAAAAAGGCTTGAAATATGTGGAAAAGCATGGTATCATACATTTTCGTGATATATTATTCCTTGCTCCTTGCTTAGATGAGGGGCCAGAGACCAAAAGGAGGTAACGAAGCATGAACAAATATGAGTTAGCCGTTGTTGTTAGTGCTAAAATCGAAGACGATGAAAGAGCTGCTACAATCGAAAAAGTAAAAGCTTATATCGAAAGATTCGGTGGAACAGTTACAAACGTTGATGAATGGGGCAAAAAGAGACTTGCTTATGACATTCAGAAAATGAAAGAAGCTTTCTACTATTTCATCCAGTTCGATGCTGAGGCATCTGTTCCTTACGAAGTTGAAAACAGTGTTCGTATTATGGAAAATGTCATCAGATATTTATGCGTAAGACAAGACGAGGCATAATAGAAAGTAGGAAATAAAGATGAATAAAGTAATTCTAATGGGACGTTTAACCAGAGATCCGGAAGTGAGATATTCACAGGGAGAAACACCTCTTGCCATAGCAAGATATTCTTTAGCAGTAGACCGCAGAGGCCGTAATAATCAGGACGGACAAACTGCAGATTTTATTAACTGTGTTGCCTTCGGCAGACAGGGTGAATTTGCTGAGAAATATTTGCGTAAAGGCACAAAGATTGCCATTACAGGCCGTATCCAGACAGGAAGCTATACCAATAAGGATGGCGTAAAGGTTTATACAACAGATGTTGTTGTGGAGGAACAGGAATTTGCAGAGAGCAAATCCAGCCAGTCAAACGGCGGAGACAATGGTGGTTTCGTACCGATGCAGAGTGCAGCACCTGTTGCGGCAGGGGAAGGTTTCATGAATATTCCCGATGGAATCGAGGAATTGCCGTTCAATTAGAAACCGATTAAGAATGGAGGCAATAACATGGCTTTTAATAAGACAGAGAAATCCGATTCTCCTATGAAGAGAAGAGGCGGAATCCGTAGAAGAAAAAAAGTTTGTGTATTCTGTGGAAAAGATAATGTTATCGATTACAAAGATGTTGCTAAGTTAAAAAGATACGTATCTGAGAGAGGAAAAATCCTTCCCAGAAGAATCACAGGCAACTGTGCAAAACATCAGAGAGCTTTAACAGTAGCGATCAAACGTGCACGTCACGTAGCTCTGATGCCTTATGTTCAGGACTAAACTGATAAATAGGTATGGTTTTAGAAAGTGAGTAACAAAAGTGGACCAACTGCTTGATGGGCAGTTGGTCTTTCTTGTATAGGTTATAAAATGAAGAAAAAAATGATGTTTTCGGCTGCGGCTTTTGTCATATTGCTGGCTGCTGTTGTTATGATAAAAAAAGTAAATACGGGAATGGAAAGGGAACTGAAGGAAGAAAGGATGGAAGATGTATCTGTTCCGCTTTCCGGAAAGTATATAGAAACGGAGAATCCTGTGGAGTTTTCCGGACGTTGGTTTCCAAAGGAAATTGATGGGGAAAACCTGATGATTACTGTTAATGACGGTGCTATGCTATATTTTAAAGTAAAGGGAACAGATAGTGTTACTGCCGAATTTGTAGAAATATCCCAATTGGAAACACCATATTTTGCTTATATAATCGATGAAGGAGAACCTGTGCGTCAAAAAGTTACCGATGGTGTGATTCCGCTGCCGGACCAGGGTGAGCATGTGGTACAGATCGTAATAGACGGAATGACGGAACGGGAAGATAAATGGAATGGAGAAATTGGAGTAGCTTTTGATAAAATCGATAGTAATGGTGGGAAAATAACCGGAGTTGTGCCTGAGAAAAAAAGAATCCTGTTTATAGGGGACAGTATAACAGAAGGGGTTATGGCATTAGGAGATGTGGCGGTCAGTGATTATAACAGCGCCACAAATTCATTTCCATGGTTTACGGCAAAAGAACTGGAAGCAGAGCCGTATTTTATCGGTTTTGGCGCTACAGGAATCGTGGAAACGGGATCTTTTAACAACTGCTCCAACATGCTGGACTATTATTCTGCATCCCGCACTGCAGAAATACCGGAATGTGATCTGATCGTTCTCAACACGGGAACCAATGATCTGGAAGCTGACAGCAGTGTATTTGTAGAAGGATACAGGGAAGTTGTGCTGAAGCTTCATGACAGATATCCGGATGTTCAGATTGTTTGTATGATTCCCTTTACCCAGCTTCACAGGGAAGATATCTACAATGCCGTAACAGATTATCCATGGTGTTGTGTTGCAGAGACAGCAGAATGGGAGCTGACTTATACGGAGGGGTTACATCCTGACCGGGAGGGAGCCAAGAAGGCTGCAGCGTATTTGGCGGAATACATCAGAAGGAATTTAAAGGATTTTTATATTGGTAAAAATCATGTTTAATGTTATAATAAACAATATATGGACTTTAGTTCCATGAAATGCTTGTAATTTTAAAGAGGCAGTTAGGTATGAATAGGAAATTAAAATTTAAGGGAAGGCTGCGCCTGTATTTTCAGATGCCGGTGTGGTTTGGAATTCTGTTGGCAGCAACAGATGTTGCAATCTATACGATCGATGTCAGTGCGGGCATTCTTTTGTCCGGCTTTACTTTGATATACCTGATTTCCTTTTTGTTTTTGGAGCATTTTAACAGACCTGTTATCATGAATGAGCTGGTGAGCTTTGCGACTCAGTATGGACAGATACAAAAGAAGCTTTTGCGGGATTTGGAGCTGCCTAATGCCCTGTTGGATGAAAGCGGGCGGATTATTTGGGCAAATAAAGCCTTTCAGCAGATAGCGGGACGGGAAAAACCTGAAAATAAGACTATATACAATATCTTTTCTGCTATTACAAAGGATAAACTTCCCGGTGGGGAACAGGATGAAACAGAAATGGATTTTCAACAGAATGACAGGGATTTCCATGTCAAGATGAAGAGAATCCCTTTGGCAGAGATGGTGGAAAACAGCGATATCTTTGAGTCGGATGAAGTTTATGAGGGATGTCTGATCGCTATTTATCTCTTTGATGAGACTGCTCTTAAAATTGCCTTACGTGAAAATGATAACCAGAGCCTGGCAGTAGGATTGTTATATATTGATAACTATGAGGAAGCATTGGACAGTGTAGAAGAGGTAAGGCGCTCGTTGCTGACTGCATTGATTGAGAGAAAGGTCAATAAATATTTTGCTTCTATTGACGGAATTGTCCGTAAAATGGAAAAGGATAAATTTTTCTTTATTCTGAGAAAGCAGTCTTTAAAGACTTTGCAGGAAAATCGTTTTGATCTGTTGGAGGATGTTAAGACTGTCAATATCGGAAATGAAATGTCTGTTACTTTGAGCATCGGTGTAGGTGTGGGCGGTCTTACATATGCCCAGAATTATGAGTATGCCAGAACCTCCATTGATCTGGCATTGGGACGAGGCGGAGATCAGGCAGTTGTCAAGACCAAGGAAGGTGTAAGTTATTACGGAGGCAAGAGCCAGCGTGTGGAAAAGAACACCCGTGTGAAGGCCCGTGTAAAGGCACATGCCCTTAAGGAGATCATAACATCCAAAGACCGGGTTATCGTTATGGGACACCGGATGACGGATGTGGACAGCTTTGGAGCTGCAGTAGGTATTTACCGTATTGCAAAGACTTTGGGAAGAAGTGCTAATATTGTTATTAATGATGTTTCAACATCCATTAAGCCTATGGTAGATCATTTTATCAGTCATGAGGATGGGGAAGAGCTGATCCTTGTGAACAGCGCTCAGGCTGTTGAGCTGGCAGGAGCAAATACCTGTCTGGTGGTGGTAGATGTAAATAAACCCAGCATTACAGAATGCCCGGAATTGTTAAAGCAGTGCCGTTCCATTGTTGTTCTGGATCATCACAGACAGAGTGAAGAGGTTATTGAAAATGCTACACTTTCTTATATTGAGTCCTATGCATCCAGCGCCTGTGAAATGGTTACAGAGGTTATACAGTATATTGAAAGCGGACTGAAGCTAAAGAGTGCAGAGGCGGATTGCCTCTATGGCGGTATCGTCATCGATACCAATAACTTTACAAGTAAAGCAGGTGTCAGGACCTTTGAAGCAGCAGCTTATTTAAGGAGAAACGGAGCGGATGTCACAAGAGTGAGAAAGATGTTCCGTGATGATGTGCTTGACTACCGTGCAAAGGCTGCAGCAGTCAGCAAGGCAGTTATTTTTAAGGATGTATTTGCTATTTCAGCCTGTGAGCCGGGAGAGGCACAGAATCCTACGATTGTAGGCGCTCAGGCAGCAAATGAGCTTTTGAATATAACAGGAATCAAGGCGAGCTTTGTATTGACGGATTACAACCAGGTAATTTATATCAGTGCACGAAGCATAGATGAAATCAACGTACAGATCATTATGGAAAAATTAGGCGGGGGAGGTCATTTGAATGTGGCAGCCGCCCAGTTAAGGGATGTATCCCTTGAAGAAGCAACGGAGCAGTTGAAGGCAACTTTAACTGCCATGTTAGAGGAAGGAGAAATCTGATCATGAAGGTTATTTTATTGGAAGATGTAAAATCTCTCGGAAAAAAGGGAGATGTTATTGACAATGTAAAGGAAGGCTATGCGAGAAACTTTATTCTGGCTAAAAAGCTGGGGGTTGAAGCAACACCTGAGAATTTGAACAACCTGAAATTAAAGAAGGCAAATGATGACAAGGTAGCAGCCCAGATCCTGCAGGAAGCAAAGGAATTTGCAAAGGAAATGGAGGACCAGAGCGTTACTGTGAAGATGAAGGCAGGAGAAGGCGGAAAGGCATTCGGTTCTGTTTCTACCAAAGAAATTGCTACAGCATATAAAGAACAGTACAAAAAGGAAATTGACAAGAAAAAGATCGTACTTCCGGAAGCGATCAAAAATTTCGGCACTTATGAGATAAAGGTTAAACTTCACCCTCAGGTTGCAGGAGTGTTAAGGGTTAAAGTAGAGGAAGCATAATTTTCCAAAGAGTAACAAGGGATTTAAGAGAGAGTTAGATTTATGGCAGCAGAGGAACAGGTAATCAAAAGAATAATGCCTCATAGCGTGGAAGCAGAGCAGTCCGTCATAGGTTCTATGATGATTGACCGGGATGCCATCATAACGGCATCGGAAATGCTGTTGCCGGAGGATTTTTATGGCAAGCAGTTTGGAACGCTTTTTGAGGCTATTGTGGAGCTTCAGGAAAGCGATGGAGTGGTTGATATTGTAACCCTTCAGGATAAACTTAATGAAAAAGGTGTTCCCATGGAGATCAACAATGTGGAGTATCTGGGAAATCTGGTTGCCGCAGTTCCTACATCAGCTAATATCAAGCAGTATTGCCAGATCGTGTCTGAAAAGTCTTTATTGCGGAAGCTGATCCGTTTAAATGAAGATATTGCCAACGCATGTTATATGGGCAGGGAAGATACGGATGTGATACTGGAGGAGACGGAGAAAAAGATTTTTTCCCTGGTGCAGAAGAGAAATACAAGTGATTACATACCTATCAGGGATATTGTTATGGAGGCTATGAACAAGATTGAAAAGGCTTCCCAGACCAGCGGTACGGTTACCGGTATTCCTACAGGATTTTTGGATCTGGATTATAAACTTGCGGGTCTGCAGCCTTCAGATTTGGTTTTGGTAGCGGCAAGACCTTCTATGGGTAAAACAGCTTTTGTGTTGAATATAGCCCAGCATGTGGCGTTTAAACAGAATCTTACTGTAGCTATCTTTAGTCTGGAGATGTCAGAGGTTCAGCTGGTGAACCGTTTGTTTTCTCTGGAGTCCAATGTGAATTCGGGAAATATCAGAACAGGTAATCTGACAGATGATGACTGGGATAAATTAATCGAGACTGCAGGAGTAGTAGGTAATTCCAATCTGATCATTGATGCAACTCCCGGTATCAGTATTTCCGAACTGAGGAGTAAGTGCAGGAAGTATAAAATGGAAAAGGATTTAAAACTGATCATTATTGACTATTTGCAGTTGATGAGCGGTAGCGGAAGATCCGCATCTGAATCCCGACAACAGGAAATTTCAGAAATTTCCCGTTCCTTAAAGGCTTTGGCAAGGGAATTGAATGTGCCTGTAGTAGCCTTGTCCCAGCTTAGCCGTGCAGTGGAGCAGAGACCGGATAAGCGGCCTATGCTTTCTGACCTGCGTGAATCAGGGGCAATAGAGCAGGATGCGGATGTAGTTATGTTTATTTACCGTGATGATTATTATAATAAAGATACTCAGGAAATGGGTGTTGCGGAAATTAACATTGCAAAGCAGAGAAACGGTCCTATCGGTGTAGTAAAATTAGCATGGCTGCCAGATTATACTAAATTTGCCAATCTGGAGCGTCAGAGCGGACATTATGATGAAGGATAGATTAACCTTCTTTTTTCCAATTGATGTAGTTGTAGATGAGTTGGATTTCATGATTGTTTATTATCAGATTGAATGTAATAAGTTAGTACGAAAAAGACCATCCATTAGTTTTTTAATGGATGGTCTTTTAGTATTGTTTTAATTATTCTGCTGAAATAGCACCTGTAGGGCACTGACCTGCGCAAGTACCACAATCGATACATTTGTCAGGATCGATTTCAAATTTGCCGTCTCCCATGCTGATTGCGCCAACAGGACAAGCTCCTTCGCATGCGCCACAAGCTACACAAGCGTCACCAATTTTAAATGCCATAATCATATCCTCCTTAGAAATATAAAACTTGATAAATTATTATCAATCCATAATGTTATTCTAATACAAATATATGCAGAAAACAAGTAGCAAATATTAGAAAATTGTACTATTTACATGTAAAATAAGAAACAATTTTCGTCAATTATGATGGGTGATTCCCAGCTCTGCACGGCGTTTGCGGATACCGTTTAAAATAAATTCTTTTTTCTCCGGAATCAGCTTTTTATCCATAGGCGGGACATCTGCCAGCACATAGTCAATGCCAAGCTCTTTATATTTCTTCTTTGCCATATCATGGTAAGGAAGAACATCCAGGGCTTTCAAATTTGTGAACTGACCGATAAAATATCCCAGCTTGTAAAGGGATTCCTCATCATCTGTAATGCCGGGAACTACCACATGCCTGATCCACATATCTACTTTCTTTTCATTCAGATAGGCAGCAAAGGCAAGAATGCCGTCATTAGGCTGTTTTGTCAATTCTTTATGCTTTTCAGGATCAATATGTTTGATGTCCAGCATTACCAGATCGGTTAATTCCATCAGTTTATCAAGTTTCTTATTATATTCCGTATTATCAGGTTTATATGCAATACCGGAGGAATCAATACAGGTGTGGATTCCCCGTTCCTTGCACAAAGTGAATAATTCTGTTAAGAAATCTATCTGCATCAATGGTTCGCCGCCGGTAACAGTAATGCCGCCGCCATTAGCATAAAAAGGTTTATTCCTTTCGTATTGTTCAATGATCTCAGAAGCTTCCATGATAGTGCCGCCGGTCATAGGCCATGTGTCGGGATTGTGGCAGTAGGCACACCTCATAGGACAACCCTGCACAAATACAACAAAACGTGTACCCGGTCCGTCAACAGTACCAAAACTTTCTAAAGAATGAATTCTTCCACTCATAAAATGACTTCCTTTCTTTGAATTTTATAAATTGAAGTGTATTATTCTTGTGCTGTTCGCTAACAATCATTATATCATATTATCAGGGAAAGAAAAAGCCTTCCGGGATTTCCCGGAAGGCTTTAAAAACATACCTGAAATCGAATTAGATGGATTCGTGGAATGTTCTGCTGATAACGTCTGCCTGCTGTTCAGGTGTTAATTTGATGAAGTTAACAGCATAACCGGAAACACGGATTGTTAACTGAGGATATTTCTCCGGATTTTTCTGAGCATCAAGTAAAGTGTCTCTGTTTAAAACATTAACATTTAAGTGATGTCCGCCTTTTGTAGCATAACCATCTAATAAGTTTACCAAGTTATCAACCTGAGCTGTATTTTCTGCCATGATATATTACCTCCTGTTATAGTATAGGGGATGCACATGGGGCATCCCCCCGGTTTATTTTTGATTTAAGCTTATTCGTTTCCGTCTAAGCCTTCGTGAAGAGTAGGAACACTGCATGCAAATTGATTTTTGGAACACTCGGTGCATCCCATAGTCTCTACGTTTTTAGAACCCTGTACCTTTTCATCAATGTCAACATTTACATGACCGATATTGTTTGCCATGCCATTATCAAGCTGTTTGATCAGGTCTTCAATCATTGCATTTTCGTCCATAGCTTTCACCTTTCTAAATGTTATGAATTATTTGTTTAAGTCGATCTCGATGTCGCCTGCAAATACCTGATCTTCTTTACCAAGAGCTCCAGGAATGATTGTGAAGGTATTGGAGATACCGTCCTGAGCATCATTGAAAGGAAGTTTGGATACAGAAGATAAGGAAGCTACTGCACCATGAGTATCACGTCCATGCATCGGGTTAGCACCAGGAGCGAAAGGCTGACCTTTTCTACGTCCGTCAGGTGTGTTACCTGTTGCTTTACCATATGTTACGTTAGAAGTAATGGTAAGGATGGATGTTGTAGGAACACCATTTCTGTAAGTATGATGTCTTCTGATAGCTGTCATGAATTTGTGTACGATTTCCTGAGCGATCTCGTCTACGCGGTCATCATCATTACCGTATTTAGGGAATTCACCTGTTGTCTTGAAGTCAACGATGATTCCGTCTTCATCACGAACAACTTCTACTTTAGCATATTTAATAGCGGATAAGGAGTCAGCTACGATAGACAGACCGGCAACACCTGTTGCGAAGTAACGTTTAACGTCTCTGTCATGTAAAGCCATCTGAGCTCTTTCATAGCAGTATTTGTCATGCATATAGTGAATGATGTTCAGAGTATTTACATATACATCTGCCTGCCATTCCATCATATCCATGAATTTATCCATTACATCATCATAATCAAGAACATCACCGGTAACAGGACGGTATTTAGGTCCAACCTGTTTCTTGGTAACTTCGTCGATACCGCCGTTTAAAGCGTACAGTAAACATTTAGCTAAGTTAGCACGAGCTCCGAAGAACTGCATTTCTTTACCGATTACCATAGAGGATACGCAGCATGCGATACCATAATCATCACCGTGAGTTACTCTCATTAAGTCATCGTTCTCGTACTGGATGGAAGAAGTCTTAATGGACATCTTAGCACAGAATTTCTTCCAGCCTTCAGGTAATCTTGTGGACCAGAGAACTGTTAAGTTAGGTTCAGGAGAAGGTCCTAAGTTGTTTAATGTATTTAAGTAACGGAAGGACATCTTTGTAACCAGAGGACGTCCGTCAACACCAACACCACCGAGGGATTCTGTAACCCATACAGGATCGCCGGCGAAGATCTGGTTGTATTCAGGAGTACGAGCGAATTTGATGCAGCGTAATTTCATGATGAAGTGATCAACGAATTCCTGAATCTGTTCTTCTGTAAATGTACCGTTCTTTAAATCTCTTTGAGCATAGCAGTCAAGGAATGTGGATGTACGTCCAAGGGACATAGCAGCACCGTTCTGCTCTTTAACTGCACATAAGTATCCGAAGTATACTGCCTGGATAGCTTCCTGTACGTTAGAAGCGGGTTTGGAAATGTCGCATCCGTAGGAAGCAGCCATTTCTTTCATCAGCTTTAACGCTACCATCTGTTCGGAAAGCTCTTCACGAAGACGGATAACATCATCTGTCATAACACGTCCTGTAGAAGCTTTCTGAGCTTCTTTGTCTTCGATCAGTCTGTCAATACCATATAAAGCAACACGTCTGTAGTCGCCGATGATACGTCCGCGTCCGTAAGCATCCGGAAGACCTGTGATGATATGGGAAGAACGACAAGCTCTCATTTCAGGATTGTAAGCATCGAAACAACCTGCATTATGTGTTTTTCTGTGTGTGGAGAAGAACTCGGAGATTTCGGGATCTACTGTATATCCGTTATCTGTACAAGCTTTCTCTGCCATACGGATACCACCGTAAGGCTGCATAGAACGTTTGAAAGGTTTGTCTGTCTGGAAACCTACGATAGTCTCTTTGCTCTTATCAAGGTATCCAGGACCGTGAGAAGTGATAGTGGAAACAACTTTGGTATCCATATCAAGTACGCCGCCTGCTTCACGTTCCTTTTTCTGTAAGTCAAGCACCATGTTCCATAAATCTTTGGTGTTCTGTGTAGGTCCTGCTAAGAAACTCTCATCTCCCTCATAAGGAGTGTAGTTTCTCTGGATGAAGTCACGTACGTTGACTTCTTTGTCCCATTTGCCACCTACAAAATCTGTCCATTCTGGTCTCATTTTGAAATAGCCTCCTATTAAAATATAATTTTTTTGAACGGATTTTAACCGTTAAGTAACGCATAAATAACTATGCTCATCCCATGCTTCAATTATAGGTTAAAGGGAGTGGATACGTCAAGATAAGGGTTGTACTTTTTTACATACATATTGCAGTAAAAACAAAAGATTTTCATAAATTTTTACTAAAATTTCATGAAACATTTTGAACATTCCGGAATGGAATATTGATAAAAACACAAGATGGGGTTATACTAACCAAAAATGACACTAAATACGAGGAGGAACAGACATGACAGGAATTACCAAAGACATGACGATCGGAGAAATCATCAGAATCAATGCGGATGTTATTCCCGTTTTGATCAATGCAGGAATGCACTGCGTAGGATGCCCTTCTGCTCAGGGTGAGACTCTGGAAGAAGCTGCCATGGTACATGGAATGGATGTAGATGACCTGATGGCTAAGATCCAGGCATTATGATAAGAACATGAAACAGGGTGCAAAAAAAAGGATATGCCTGCAGCAGGGGGCATATCCTTTTTTGTTTGCTTTAAACTTCTGCCAGGGACTGCAGTGCATGCCCCAGACAGACAGGCTCAAAATGCTCTTTCAAATAAGAGTCCATGCCGGGAGCATTTTTGAGATAAAAACCATATTCGGAAAAGATATTGCAAAGTTTGTTAAAGCTTTCTGCAGAAATATTTTCGCCGCTGATGACCAGACGGTATTCTCCCGAAGACGTATCCTTATAAAGAGAATTGCTGCCCATGGAAATGTCGGAAACCACATGTGCAAGCCTGATAATGTGATCTAAGCGGGAAAACCGATAAACTCTCGAAGGAATATGTTCCGGTGCAGAGACCGGTAATTTGTCAGAAGCCGGTTTTTCGGGAATGCTGTCAGAAAACTTTTCCACACGGGAAAGGTCGCTTAAAAGACCGCTTCCGGCATCCTGTACTTTTTGGAATAAATTCATCACTTCATCTGTGATATCTTCGCCGTCCAGATCCCCCATAGCTTCCTCATGAACGGAAGGGGCAAATTTGGAAAAGCGGGTATCCAGCTCCTCGGGATCTTCTACCTTAGTAATGGTTAAAACAATGCATTCGGCACTGATAGGGACAGCTTCGATCATCAAGGGAATATCATCCGCTTCAAAACCACATTCATAAGAAGCCTGTTCCATCATATCTCTGAAAAGTGTTTTGGCTTTTTCACTGCCATAAGCCAATTCACTTATTTTAAGCTCTCTGTCAGCCAAATCATTTTTGGTCAAAGTACAGCGTATTTGATTTTCATTTATTTTTTCAATTTTCATGTCCTCACATCCTTATCGGCAACTGAAAAAAATTGTAAAAGTATCTTATACTTATTAGTTTATTAAGTCAATAGAAGCAAGTGCCAGTTTTAAAAATTTTAATAAATTTATCATAAATATCTTGTCAAATTTTTAGAAATCAAATATAATGTCTCCACAAGATGCTTCCGGGACAGTCCGTAAAGGGAAGGAGGCATAGGGATCTTAATATTATCTTATTAGAGGAAAGTGAATTCTTTAAAGCAAATCAAATTCACGTTCAAATACCCTTTGGGTAGTCTAAGGCTTCGTGCCTGATCGATGATTGAATCCAATTAAAATTCCAAACGTTATAATTAAAATTCAAAATGATATTTACACGTCCCGCTGCATTTCTTGTTGTTACTCAATTATATTATCGTCATATTCAGGAAAAGTATGATAACAAAATTTTTGGTAAAAATATATCACGCTCCTTTTGGAAAAGCCGAAGGTTATGTTGTTGTACATCTTATGTGGCAAAATCTGCCAAAATTTTCAAAGGAGGTTTTCAGTGAATAAGACACAAAAGAAAAAGGCACAGAAAAAGTTAAAAGCGGATTTGTGCCAGTCCTTAAAGCAGGGTACATTGTTATATATGGACGGAAGGCTTGCTGCCCCATCTCATATCAGTGACAGAATGATGCGGGAAGAAAGCAGCTACATGGCAGATTATATTACAGATGAAACAGGTCATGTCCGGGAAATTCATTATAACAGGATTGAAATCTGAATCTGTCAGAAAGTCATGGCAATGCTTAACGGGTAATGTTGAAATCAGGTCCTTCTATGCTGATCGTTGTGTTGCCAAAAGGCAATGGGTAAGGGGAGTTTAAGCATTGTGCAAGCGTCAATTCTTTGCTATAATCATAACAATTGGAGGATATGCAAATGAAAAAGAAATTAATCCCTGTAGCGGTAGCTGTCGGACTGATTGTGATTATTGTATTGATTGGGCTTGCAACGGGCCTTCTGGAAAAATTTTCTTATTCTAAGGAACGGGCAGATCTATATCAATATTTCGGTATTACGGGTGGTGAAGAAACTGCCATCGTCTTAAATGATGAAATTGTGGAAACAAATGGGCTGTATCGTGATGGACAGTGTTATCTTCCTATAGATTTTGTAAATACAAATATCAATAACCACTTCTATTATGATATGACAGAAGGGCTGGTTTTATTTACAACAGATTTAGATAAGGTCAAAACACAGGTGGGAAGCACGGATTATACCATGTCGGACAGCTTCAGCTCAGAAGGTTATGTGTTGACTGTCGCTGCAAATGATACAGTTTATCTGGCGGCAGATTTCCTGAGAAAATTCTGTAACTTTTCCTATATATATTATCCGGAACCCAATCGTATGGTGCTGGCTACGGAATGGGAAACGGAAACCCATGGGCAGATCAAAAAAGATACTCAGGTGAGAATCCTCGGAGGAGTTAAAAGTGAAATCCTGACGGACATAGCCAAAGGCTCAGATGTGGAAGTCCTGGAGGAGATGGAAACCTGGACCAAAGTAAAAACCGGAGACGGAATTATCGGTTATGTGGAAAATAAACGGATTGAAAATCAGTCGGAGGTGACTCCTCAGGCAGTAAATGATGCAGCAGTCCCCCAATATGCTTCCATTAAGAAGGAAGGAAAAATCTGTCTTGTATGGAATATGGTAACCAATACAACAGCTAACGGTCTCGCAGGAGATCTGTTGAACAATACCCAGGGTGTCAATGTGATTTCACCTACCTGGTTTGCTCTCAGTGATAATGCAGGTAATTTTACCTCCCTGGCAGATGCCTCCTATGTGGAAAGCATGCATGCAAGAGGTGTTGAGGTGTGGGCACTGATCGATAACTTTACCAATAACGTCAATACTGCGGAGGTCTTGAATGTAACCTCCCACAGGGAAAACCTGATCAACCAGTTGATCAGCACAATTCAGGCTTATGGAATAGACGGAATCAATGTGGATTTTGAAAATGTAACCCAGGAAGCGTCTGACGGATATATTCAATTTTTAAGAGAGCTTTCCATAGAATGCCGCAAGAACGGAATTGTGTTATCGGCGGATAACAGCCATCTGGTCAATTATGACCGTGCAAAACAAGGGGAAGTTGTTGATTATGTGATCATCATGGGTTATGACGAACACATTGCGGCTGCTGACGGACCTGGTTCGGTAGCTTCCGTGGAATTTGTACAGAGAGGAATTGAAAAGACCTTAGCTTTAGTGCCGGAAGAAAAGGTGATCAACGGAATTCCCTTTTACACCAGACTTTGGACAACTACAGGGGAAGTTTCCCAAACGGCATACGGTATGCAGGAAATAGAAAATTTTCTTGTGAATAATGGGGTACAGACAACCTGGGACGAGACAACCTGCCAATATGTTGCGGAGTTTTCCATAGATGGTGTGGGTTATGCCGTATGGCTGGAGGAAAAAGAATCCCTGTCCGTAAAGTTAAATGTAATGAGCCAATATAATCTTGCAGGAGTGGCAGCCTGGAGGCTGGGACAGGAGAAGGCGGATGTGTGGGAACCTATTTCCCTGTATCTGCAGCAGTAATATCAATGTTCTGAAAGACATATAATATGATAAGGTCTTTTGGAATGGTATGGGAATGGAAAAGAAATCAGTCGTTCTTATCATGTCTGTTTTTCTGCTTGCAGCCATGTACTTTCTTGCAAAAGAAGCGGCAACGTATACGGTGGCACAGCAGTCTGAAGATAAAAAGGTTGTAGTGATCGATGTGGGTCATGGAGGAAATGATCCGGGAAAAGTAGGAGTTAATCAAATCCTGGAAAAGGATATAAATCTGCAGATCGCATTGAAACTGGAAAAATTTCTGCAGCAATCGGATCTTACTGTAATTCTCACAAGACGGGAAGATGTGGGATTGTATGATGAAAATGCGGATAATAAAAAAGTACAGGATATGAGAAGGCGCATTGCTCTGATAGAAGAGGTAAAAGCTGATCTGGTAGTCAGTATTCATCAAAACAGCTATAGTGACGGCTCTGTGAGAGGGCCCCAATGCTTTTTTTACAGAAATTCTCAGGAAGGAGAGCGGATCGCCATCATATTGCAGGATCAACTGAATGAAGGGCTGGAGGTAGAACGTCCCAGAGAAGCAAAAGCAAATGACAGTTATTATTTGTTAAAAAAATCCACTATTCCCACAGTAATAGCTGAATGCGGCTTTTTATCCAACCGGGAAGAGGCATTGCTTCTTGACAGTGAGGCTTATCAGGAAAAGCTGGCTTGGAATCTTTACATGGGAATCTTAAAGTATTTCAATACGGACTGATTTGTGTTATACTATATCGATTGGAGATGGTTAGTGTGGACACAAAGTGGATAGAGATTTCCAAAGAACATATAGATAAAGAAGTGCTGAAAGAGGCAGGAGATATTATCAAAAAGGGCGGTCTTGTTGCATTTCCTACTGAAACCGTATACGGACTTGGAGGCGATGCTTTAAATCCACGATCTTCCCAAAAAATATATGAGGCAAAGGGAAGACCTTCGGATAATCCTCTGATCGTGCATATTGCAAGGCTTGAAGATCTGCCGCAGATCGTATCTTACATTCCGGAATCGGCAAAGGTGTTGGCAGAGCATTTCTGGCCGGGACCGTTGACCATGATCTTTCAAAAAAGTGATATTGTGCCCCATGAAACTACGGGAGGGCTTGAAACGGTAGCTGTAAGATTTCCTTCTGATGTTGTGGCACAGGAATTTATAAAAGAAGCCGGAGGGTTTGTGGCGGCACCCAGCGCAAATACATCGGGAAGACCTTCGCCCACCAGCGGACGCCATGTTTATGAGGACATGCAGGGAAAGATAGAAATGATCCTTGACGGCGGAAGTTGTGAAATCGGTCTGGAATCAACGATCGTGGATCTGACAGAGGAAATCCCTGTGATCCTGAGACCGGGATATATTACCGAAGAAATGTTGGAAAGCGTGTTAAACAAGGTAAATGTGGACCGTACCATACTAAGCGCTGCATCGGGAATCGCTCCTAAAGCGCCGGGAATGAAATACCGCCATTATGCACCTAAAGGGGAGCTGGTCATAGTAAAGGGAAAAAGCGGCAAGGTAGTTTCCTATGTCAATGACAAACTGCGGGAAGGACATGCCCAGGGCAGGAAAATGGGAGTAATTGCCACTGATGAGACTATAGATCAATATGATGCATGCGTCAGAAAAAGCGTGGGAAGAAGGACTGATGAAGCATCTATTGCAAGAAGGCTCTATGAAATCCTGCGTGAGTTTGACCGGGAAGATGTAGAGGATATTTATGCGGAGGCATTTGACTGCAGCGGTATGGGACAGGCAATTATGAACCGGTTGTTAAAAGCAGCAGGACATAAAATAATAGAAATATCGTAAAGGATAAAATGATAAGGAGGTAATATCATGGTAGCAATCGGCAGCGATCATGGCGGATTTGATTTGAAGGAATTGGTCATCAGGCATCTGGAAGAAAAGGGTGTGGATGTAAATGACATGGGATGTTATGATAAAAATTCCTGTGATTATCCCGTTTACGGAAAGGCAGTAGCCCAGGCCGTGGCAGATGGAAGCTGTGACAAAGGAATTGTTATTTGTACAACCGGAATCGGCATTTCCATTACGGCTAATAAGGTAAAGGGAATTCGTGCGGCTTTGTGTGCAGACAGCTTGTCAGCAAAGCTTACACGGCTTCATAATGATGCTAATGTGCTGGCTATGGGAGCAGGCATTGTAGGGCCCAATCTGGCACTGGAAATCGTGGATACTTTCCTGGACACGGAATTTTCAGGAGAAGAACGCCATCAGAGAAGAGTAAATGCAATTGAAGAATAGAATAGGATAAAAGCAGAACATACGTGGGAGGAATACTTATGGGTAAAGTTGTAATTATGGATCATCCGTTAATCCAGCATAAGATCGGTTATATCAGAAGAATTGATACAGGTACAAAGGATTTCCGTCAGACGATCAGTGAAATTGCCATGTTGATCTGTTATGAGGCAACAAGAGACCTGCCTTTAACTGATGTGGAAATTGAAACACCGATCTGTAAAACAACAGCAAAGGAATTAAAGGGAAAGAAAATGGCAGTCGTGCCGATCTTGAGGGCAGGACTGGGCATGGTTGACGGTATGCTGAATCTGATCCCGGCAGCAAAAGTAGGACATATTGGGCTTTACAGAGATCCGGTCACAGTAAAACCGGTTGAATATTATTGTAAGCTTCCTGCTGATTGCAACGAAAGGGAAGTATTTGTAGTTGATCCCATGTTAGCTACGGGAGGCTCTTCTGTGGCAGCTATCCAGATGTTAAAGGATAAAGGCTGTAAAAATATTCATTTCATGTGTATTATTGCAGCGCCCGAGGGAGTAAAGGCGATGCAGGAAGCACATCCGGATGTGGATATTTATATCGGGGCATTGGATGAAAGATTAAATGATCACAGTTATATTGTTCCCGGATTAGGCGATGCGGGAGACCGGATTTTCGGTACAAAATAAAAGAATGAACATAGCCGGGGGTAATTATGGCAGGACAGAGAAAGGATTATATATCCTGGGATGAATATTTTATGGGAGTATCCATGTTATCGGGAATGCGGTCCAAAGATCCCAATACCCAGGTGGGAGCGTGTATTGTAGGCAGTGACCACAGAATTCTGTCTATGGGATATAACGGATTTCCCAATGGATGTAATGATGATTTGTTTCCGTGGGCGAGAGAAGGAGAGGAATTGGAAACCAAGTATCCTTTTGTAACCCATAGTGAGCTGAATGCTATTTTAAATTACAGGGGAGGAAACCTGGAAGGAACAACTCTGTATGTTTCCCTGTTTCCATGTAATGAATGTGCAAAGGCAATCATCCAGGCAGGGATCAGGAAGGTTGTATATGCACAGGATAAATATAAGGATTCGCCCTCTGTTGTGGCATCCAAAAGAATGTTTGATGCAGCAGGGGTAGCGTATTACCAGTATCAGCATACTGGAAAAAAAGTAGAACTGGATTTGTAGGAGCAGAGGTGAAATGATGAAAAAGGCGGCGCGGATAATCCCGGCGTTCATAATGGCAGCAGTGCTGTTTCTGGGAACAACGGCGGATATTTTTGCGTCCACCTACGGTCAGCTGCAGCAGGCCCAGAATGAAAAAGAAGAGGCAGAAAGCGGCATTGATAATGCCCAGGATGATTTAAGCGACCTAAATACGGAAAGGGCAAGCCTTCAGACATATTTGGACCAGTTAAACGGAGAGCTGGCACAGGCAAGTGGGGAATTAGCCAATATTGAGACGCTGATCAGCGAAAAAGAGCAAAAGATCCTGACAACCCAGGAAGAACTGGAAAAGGCGAAGGAAGATGAAGCGGCTCAGTACGAAGCCATGAAGGAACGTATTAAATTTATGTATGAGCGTGGGGATTCTGCGTATCTGGAGCTGTTTTTTCAGGCAGAAAGTTTTGCCGAGTTTTTGAATAAATCCGAATATGTTGAAAAAATGACCGAATATGACCGGGAAATGCTGGAAATCTATGTGCGGCTGCAGGAGAAGATACGCAAGGATGAGCAGGCACTGGTAGATGAAAGGGCGGCTTTGGATGTGCTCAGACAGGATGCACTTGCAAAGCAGAATGAAGTATCTGATCTCGTAACGGAAACCAGCGCCAATATGGTCGAATATGAAGAGCAGATTTCTGAAAAAGAGCAGGAACTGCTGGAATATGAAAGGCAGTTAGAGGAAAGTGAAAATGATATTGCTACATTACAGGCAAAGCTGGAAGAGGAAAATAAGCTGACACAGCAGGCGGCTCTTGCGGGATTTTCTGATCTTTCCAGCATTCAGTTTGCAGCAGGAGACATTGATCTTCTTGCTGCCATCATAGAATGTGAGGCGGGAGGAGAATCTTATACAGGTAAAGTTGCAGTTGGAAATGTAGTTATGAATCGTGTTAAGAGCTCCGTATTCCCAAATACGGTATTAGAGGTTATTTATCAGAACCGCCAGTTTTCACCTGTAGGCAGCGGACGTTTTGCCATTGTACTGGCAAGAGGTGCCAATGCAGAATGTTATCAGGCGGCTCAGGAAGCTATGGCGGGGGCAGCTCCGGTAGGTAATTGTCTGTTTTTTAGAACTCCTATACCCGGTCTAACAGGAATCCAGATCGGAGGACATATTTTCTACTAAAAATGAAAGAAATGGTTCCCTCAACCTGAATCTGAGGTTGAGGGAACCATTTTTAATTTTCATATTGTTCGAGAAATTGTTTGTATTTTTGAAATTCGCCGGAATAGATCAGGTTCAGCAGATCATTCAGGCGGGTCAATGCTGCATTTAAAAGATTAGGAGTCAGGGCGCCGGTTTTAAAAGCCATGGCAAGTTCATCTAAATCCACTACCTTCACAAAGCCATCAGGATAAATGATAACATCTGCCAGCAGGTCGGTAGCCATAAAATAAGATGAAGTGCTGTCATGGGCTGCAAAATCCGGTGACGGACTGCAGGGATATTCCACATCAATGATATCGCAATACCAGTATAATAGTTCTCCGTTTTCCCGATAGAATTTGCTGAGCTTGAAGCCCTGATCCCAGAAATAAACGGAGTAGCCGTGGTGAAGATCTTTTTTTGGTTTCAGAGCATGCCATTTTGTGACCAGAATGTGGTCGTCTTCCGAAAAACGAAGAATTTCATCATCCTTTAGACAGATGCATTCTTCCGGTATCAAGCGTTTGCGAAACAGAATGGGATTTGTCATGGCAGACTCCTTTTTGGAAACGGTAATTATTTTTATAAATACTACACTTTCATAAAGTAAAAGTCAACGAAAATCCAGTGGGATTTTTTGTGTAAAATTTATGCTAAATTTAGAAGTATTAAGTGGACACAAACTGGAAAAATTAGTATAATAAGTACTAGGTTTGCGATAAAGCAAAAAACTTCCGGATTTAAGAAAGGACATGGACAAAAGGGGCGTTATATATGAAGTATAATAAAAACGTATATCGTTCTCTTGTAATGATAACCCAGTTTGGTCTGAATATGCTGGTTCCCATATGTATCTGCTCATTTTTGGGAATATTCATGGACAAAAAACTGGGCACTTCTTTTTTTGTAATCATCTTCTTTTTCGTGGGAGCTTTGGCTGGATTTCGCAATGTGTTCCTTTTTGCCAGAAAGATTTATGAAGATAAGGAGAAACCGGATGAGAAAACTAAAAGAAATAAATGATTCTCTGCCGGATCTGATCCTTGGGATTCTCATATTCGGATTTCTGGCAGAGATCATTCCTGTTTGGTTTGTTGCGGATAAGGCTGGATATACCATAGGTCTTTTGATCGGTGTTTTAACAGCAATATTTGTGGCATGGCATATGGCGTGGACAATGGACAAGGCTTTTGATTATGATGAAGGAACCGCCACAAAGCAGCTGCAGAAAAACAGCGCCTTGCGGTATGGAGTACAGTTGATTGTCCTCGGCATATTGATCGCAACGGGAATCGGAAATCCCATTGCGGCATTTATAGGAATGTGGGGATTGAAAGTATCGGCGTATTTGTCGCCGTTTACTCATAAATTATTTAGGAGGTGAATGTATGGGGCAGGGAATTTTGTTGTCCGGCGGAGCCGATATCGACTTCATGGTCCATGGGATATTTTCCTATGAGCTGTTCGGTCAGACTGTCTGGATAACAACAACGCACGTCTGTGTGTTGATTGTCTTTCTGCTGATCATAGGCTTCTGCCTGGCAGCAAACAGGGCAATGAAGAAAGCCGAAGATGTTCCCAAAGGGTTCCAGAATGTGGTTGAGCTGATCGTAGAAAAACTGGATGGCATGGTACAATCCACCATGGGTAAGAATGCTACGAAGTTTGCCAACTATATCGGTACGATCTTTATATTTATATTGATCAGTAACATTTCAGGACTGTTTGGTCTGCGTCCGCCTACTGCAGATTACGGTGTAACACTTGCATTGGGCGTTATGACTTTTTCTATCATTCATTTTAATAAGTTCAAGCACCAGCATATCAGCGGTGTTATTAAGGGACTTTGTGATCCATGGCCGATCTGGGCGCCAATCAATATTATCGGCGATGTGGCTGTACCGATTTCGTTGTCATTGCGTTTGTTTGCAAATGTATTGTCCGGTACTGTTATGATGGCGTTGGTTTACGGACTGCTTTCGTGGATAGCGACAGCATGGCCGGCCGTTCTGCATGTGTACTTTGATTTGTTCTCCGGGGCAATTCAGACATACGTTTTCTGTATGCTGACAATGACCTATGTAACAGATGCGATCGGTGAATCATAAGGAAAGAAAAGCAAAAACTTATTTGCATATTTTTAAGGAGGAAAACAAACATGGAATTCAATGAAAACTTTATCTTAGGATGTTCAGCAATCGGTGCAGGACTTGCGGTTATCGCAGGTATCGGACCTGGTATCGGACAGGGTATCGCAGCAGGACATGCGGCAGCAGCAGTAGGTAGAAATCCCGGTGCAAAATCCGACATCACTTCTACCATGTTACTTGGACAGGCAGTTGCCGAGACAACAGGTTTGTATGGTCTGTTGATCGCTATGTTATTATTATTTGTTAAACCTTTGGTCTAAAAAGCCTTCCCAAAATAAAAAAGAAAGGAGGCTTAGGACTTGAATACGTTAGTGAATACAGGACTCATCCTGCTTAGCGAAACAACAGCAGCAAATGCAGAGATGACAAGACTGTTTGATCTGGATTTCCAGTTACTGCATGATGCGGTGCTGATGATCATCGCAATTTTTGTTTTATTCCTGATCGCGTCCAACAAGCTGTTCAATCCTGTCCGCAAGATGATGCAGAACAGACAGGAGCGGATCGCCAATGATATTGAAAGCGCAAAGGAAGACAAAGAAAGCGCCAATGAGCTGAAACTGGAATATGAAGAGAAGTTAAAAAACATTGATAAAGAAGCTGAACAGATTTTAAGTGAGGCAAGAGCAAAAGCACTTAAAAATGAAGATCAGATTGTTGCAAAGGCAAAGGAAGAGGCAGCAGCAATCATTGCCCGTGCTAACAAAGAAGCTGAGCTTGAGAAACAGAGAGTTGCCGATGAGGTAAAGAAGGAAATGATCACTCTTGCAAGTATCATGGCAGGTAAAGTTGTAAAGGCTTCTATTGATACAACGGTTCAGGATGGCTTAATCGATGAAACATTAAAGGAAATGGGTGAGAGCACATGGCTAAGCTGATTTCAAAAACCTATGGAGATGCTTTATTTGAATTGGCTGTGGAAAAGCAGTGTGAGGACAGTATGCTCGCCGAAGCGGAAACCGTTTTGAAGGCACTGGACGAGAACCCTGATTTTTCCAAACTTATGAACCATCCCAAGATCTTAAAAGAAGAAAAGCTGAAGGTTTTGGAGGAAGTTTTTAAGGGACGTGTTTCCGATGAACTGACAGGCTTTATGGCTATCATCATCAAAAAGGACCGTTTTGCTGAAATGGAAGAGATTTTCCGCTATTTCATTTCCAGGGTAAAAGAGTATAAAGGAATCGGAGTTGCGTTTGTTACAACACCCCTTCCGTTAAATGAGATCCAGAAGTCACAGGTGGAAGAGAGACTGCTTGAGACAACTTCTTATAAGAAGATGGAAATTCATTACGGAGTGGATGAGTCGCTTATGGGCGGAATGGTGATCCGTATAGGTGACAGGGTTGTGGACAGCAGCATCCGTACAAAGTTAGAAGAGCTGAAACGGCAGCTTTTAAAGGTACGGCTTGACTGTGCTGACCGTAATTAAAAAGAAAGGTGCGTAAAGATCCATGAATTTAAAACCAGAAGAGATCAGTTCGGTAATTAAGGATCAGATCAAGAGATATGCTTCTTCTCTGGAAGTCTCTGATGTAGGAACTGTTATTCAGGTAGCAGATGGTATCGCCCGTGTTCATGGTCTTTCCAATGCCATGCAGGGAGAGCTTCTTGAGTTCCCTGGTGAAGTATATGGTATGGTGCTGAACTTAGAGGAAGATAATGTTGGTGCCGTACTTTTGGGAAGCCAGAAGAACATAAACGAGGGAGATATCGTAAAGACAACGGGAAGAGTGGTTGAAGTTCCGGTTGGCGATGCATTGGTTGGACGTGTAGTCAATGCGTTGGGACAGCCTATCGATGGCAAGGGACCGATCCAGACCGATAAATTCCGTCAGATTGAAAGAGTTGCATCCGGTGTTATTACCCGTAAGAGTGTAGACACACCGCTGCAGACAGGTATTAAGGCAATTGACTCCATGGTGCCTATCGGAAGAGGACAGAGGGAGCTGATCATCGGCGACAGACAGACTGGTAAGACTGCCATCGCTATTGATACCATTATCAATCAGAAGGGTCAGAATGTTAAATGTATTTATGTTGCAATCGGACAGAAAGCGTCTACGGTTGCAGGTATCGTAAAAACTTTGGAAGAGTTCGGAGCTATGAGTTATACAACAGTAGTAGCTTCCACAGCCAGCGAGCTGGCTCCTCTCCAGTATATTGCACCCTATGCAGGATGTGCTATCGGTGAGGAATGGATGGAGAACGGAGAAGACGTTCTTGTTGTGTATGATGACCTGAGCAAGCATGCAACTGCTTACCGTACACTTTCCCTTCTTCTGAGAAGACCCCCAGGTCGTGAGGCTTATCCGGGTGATGTTTTCTATCTGCATTCCAGATTATTGGAGCGTGCAGCAAGAATGAGCGATGAATACGGCGGAGGTTCCTTAACAGCACTTCCTATTATTGAAACACAGGCAGGTGACGTATCCGCTTACATTCCTACCAATGTTATTTCCATTACGGACGGACAGATTTATCTGGAAACAGAAATGTTCAATTCCGGTTTCCGTCCGGCGGTAAATGCAGGTTTATCCGTATCCCGTGTTGGTGGTGCGGCACAGATCAAGGCTATGAAGAAGATCGCGGCGCCTATCCGTGTGGAACTGGCTCAGTATCGTGAGCTTGCAGCATTTGCACAGTTTGGTTCCGAACTGGATGCTGATACAAAGGAAAAGCTGGCACAGGGTGAAAGAATCAAAGAGATTTTGAAGCAGCCTCAGTATCAGCCAATGGCTGTACAATATCAGGTAATCATTATCTATGCGGCTACCAACAAGTATCTGCTGGATATTCCTGTAGAGGATATTACCAGATTTGAAAAAGAGTTCTTTGCTTTTATTGATACAAAATATCCTGAGATTCCGGAAAACATTGCAAAGGAAAAAGTAATTTCCGAAGAGACAGAGGAAGTGCTTGTAAAGGCAATCGGAGAGTTTAAGGCAGAGTTTAAATAGGTGTTAAATGAGCAACAGAAAGTAAAGGTGACAGACTATGGCTTCCATGAGAAGTATTAAGAGACGTAAGGGTAGTATTCAGAGTACCCAGCAGATCACCAAAGCCATGAAGCTTGTATCTACCGTAAAGCTCCAGCGTGCAAAAGGCCGCGCCGAAAGATCCAAAGCATATTTTGAATGTATGTATGCAACTGTCAAGAGTATGCTGGCAAGAACCGGATTCATCGAGCATCCTTATTTAAAGCCCGGCGAAAGCAGTAAAAAGGCAGTGATCGTCATTACCTCCAACAGAGGTCTGGCAGGAGGATACAACTCCAATGTGATCAAGCTGATCACCAAAGGCGATTTCAATAAGGATGATGTAAAAATCTATGCCATCGGAAGAAAAGGAAAAGATGCTTTTGTCCGTTACGGATATGAAGTGGCAGGAGATTATTCGGATATGATCGAAGAACCTGCCTATGCCGATGCCATGGAAATCAGTAAAGTTTTATTAGAAGCTTTCTCTCAGGGAGAGATCGGAGAGATCTATCTGGCATATACCGCATTTAAGAATACGGTAAGCCATGTTCCTACATTATTAAAGCTCCTTCCTGTGGAAGCGGGTGAAATAGAGGAAGCGGATGATAGTAAGGCTTTGATGAATTTTGAGCAGGATGAGGAAGAGGCGCTGAATCTTCTGATTCCCAAATATATTACCAGCCTGATCTATGGCGGCATGGTAGAAGCGGTTGCCAGTGAAAACGGAGCCAGAATGCAGGCGATGGATTCGGCAACGAGCAATGCGGAAGAAATGATCGACAAATTATCCTTACAGTACAATAGAGCCCGTCAGGGATCTATTACGCAGGAATTAACCGAAATTATAGCAGGTGCGGAAGCAATCAGCTAGAAAAGGAGTGAAAGAAAAGAAAATGGCAGAAACAGCAATCGGAAAAATCACTCAGATCATCGGTGCCGTACTGGATATTAAGTTCCCGGAAGGAAACTTGCCGGAAATTAATGAAGCAATTAAAATAAACACCAAAGATGGCGGTGTTTTGGTTGTGGAAGTAGCACAGCACCTTGGAGATGATACAGTGAGATGTATCGCCATGGGAACCACTGACGGTCTTGTAAGAGGAATGGATGCAGTTGCAACCGGAGCTCCTATTACCGTACCTGTCGGTGAAAAGACACTGGGACGTATTTTTAATGTCCTTGGCGAAGCAATTGATAATAAACCGGCTCCTACGGAGGTTTCCTATGAGCCGATCCACAGACCTGCTCCTGAATTTGCAGAGCAGTCCACAGAAACAGAATTATTAGAAACCGGTATCAAGGTCGTTGACTTACTTTGCCCTTATCAGAAGGGTGGTAAGATCGGTCTGTTCGGCGGTGCCGGTGTAGGTAAAACCGTATTGATCCAGGAATTGATCCGTAACATCGCTACAGAGCATGGCGGATATTCCGTATTTACCGGTGTAGGCGAGCGTACCAGAGAAGGTAATGATTTGTATCATGAAATGACAGAATCCGGCGTTATCGATAAGACCACC
Organism: Lachnospiraceae bacterium; assembly: GCA_017936785.1. GTDB lineage: Bacteria > Bacillota > Clostridia > Lachnospirales > Lachnospiraceae > UBA2882. The sequence continues at coordinate 32,302 of JAGBEV010000063.1, forward strand.
ATGGTATTTGGTCAGATGAATGAGCCGCCGGGAGCCAGAATGAGAGTTGGTCTGACAGGACTGACTATGGCTGAATATTTCCGTGATAAAGGCGGAAAGGACGTATTGTTATTCATCGACAATATTTTCCGTTTTACACAGGCAGGTTCCGAGGTTTCCGCTCTGTTAGGCCGTATGCCTTCAGCCGTTGGTTACCAGCCTACCTTACAGACAGAGATGGGCGCTCTTCAGGAGCGTATTACATCCACCAAAAACGGTTCCATTACATCCGTACAGGCAGTATACGTGCCCGCCGATGACTTAACTGACCCGGCTCCGGCAA